>JAFGMM010000347.1 GCA_016927535.1 Anaerolineae bacterium | reverse complement strand
TGCTGCTCCCCCTCTCCCCCTAACCCCCTCTCCCACAAGGGGCGAGGGGGAATCAGAGCCGCCGCGCGGCGATTCCGGCCCCCTTTCCCCCCTTGTGGGGCGCTACGCAGAGGGCTGGGGATAGGGGGGAGCAAAAGCAAAAGCAAAATGTAGCCTAATTGGGGCCAAATTTAGGCCTGGGAGCTATCGGTGTAGACTGCAATCACTTTTTCAGCCGGTACAGCATCTCGCCGGCCTTCGGCACGAACAGGATCCCCGCATCTTCGCGGCCGGCCCAAGTATCCGGTATGATTTCCTCGTAATCTATGTATCCCAGGTTGAGCCGCGCGCAATCTTTTTCGGGTATCCTCGAAGCCAGCGTCACGTTGATGCGCGGCTTCTCTACGCCGCCGGTGTAGGTGCCGCTGCCTTTGAGGTGCGTGCTGTGCGCAAGCACACCCTTCGGTATCTTTTTGAACTCTTCCCACTGCGCCAGGAAGTAATCGCGCACGTGATAGCCGACTTGATAAATGTACTTGCCGTGGACATGGCTCACCGTCTCCAGATGCGGCGCGTAGACGATCACCTCGCCGCCGTCGGCGATGGCCGGTTCGAGCTTATACATGGCTTTCGCGCCGGTCCAAAGTTCGTCGTACATCGCGGGTGCCCACGAGAGCACCCGCTCGAACGGCTTATCGACCCAGATGATATGGCGCTGCGCCGAGAGGTCGGCGGCGGCTTCATAGGCTTCGATGTGGTCGCCGACGAACACACCCGCCACGCCTTCCCCGTCTACGACCAGGCTCGCCAGTGTGATCGGCGTCGGGACCATCGCGGCGGCGGCGTGGATCATGTCGCGGACCGGCGTATGTTTGATGCCGATGGTGTCCATGATGGTAATCAGCGCGCCCAGCCAGTGGGTGGCGTTAATCATATCCGGGCCGGCGATGCCGGGAAACAAGTACTTGGCGCCGCCGCTAAACCCGACGACCTCGTGCGGGAAGGTCGGCCCCAGGATGATGATTTGGTCGTAGTCGAGCACTTTTTTGTTGATAAACACCGGCACATCTTCGCCCAGCGAAGGATGCCAGGCGTTCCCGGCCAGGGCTCTCACCTGGCCCTGGGTGAGCACGCCGATCTTGGCAAGCGCTTTGGGGTTGTCCCAGGCATGGTTGAGCAGGCCGATATGGGCGTACTGCTCGCGGCGCGCCAGCGGCGAAATGCCGATCAGATTGCGCAGAGACGCATCGCTGAGCGGCGGGTGGGTGCCCAGCGCGACCATAAAGTCGAGCTTCTTCGCGTCGGCCAGAATCTCGGTGAGCATACGAAACAGCAACGGCATGGGCATGGTGCGGGTGTGGTCGGGGATGAGGATCAGCACTTTTGCCCTGGCGAACTTTCCGCCCAGGCCGGTTTCAAGCACGCTGCGGATGGTGTTCTGGTTGAGTAGACGCCCGGTTTCAGCAGTGGCTTTCGCTTCTAACATGATTTTCCTCTCGTACAATAATCGCCGCTTGGCTGACCGAAATCTTTGTATCAGGTTATACTCCAGTTAAATCAATCACACCAAACCGAACTAAGCTTCAGGAGGCTGTCTTGAAACACCAGACCCGCTGGACGGCCCGGAAAATCGGGACCCGTCTCGAAATTATTGAACCGTTGGTTTACCGTCGTCGCAAGCCGCTGCCGCCGTTCCGGTATACGACCCTCAATTCCCCGTTGGAAAACCCGCCCGTCGGCCCAGATGTGGACGACGGCGCTTGGGAGATCGTCAAGCCGGGGATGTATTGGGGCGCGCCCTTTACCGACTTTGCCATGCGCACTACGTTCGAGGCGCCCGCCGAATGGGCCGGCGCGCCGGTCGCGCTGTATCTGCCGCTGGGCGAGGCCGGCGACTTTAGCCATCCCGAAACGCTCGCCTATATCGACGGCGCGCCCTACGCCGCCGCCGACCGGCACCACCAGGAGATCCGCCTGCCGGTGCAGTGGCGCGACGGCAAGACGCATACGCTGGCGCTGCACGGCTGGACCGGCCTGATGGAGTGGACAACCGATACCAAACTGCTAATGCGCCCGTGCGCGCTCGTCCAGATCGACCAGCCCACGCGCGATTTTATCGTACTGGCGCGTATTGCGCTGGGCGTGGCCGAAGCGCTGGAGGACGACAGCGGCCCGGCGAAAAGCTTGCTGCTCAACGCGCTCGACGAAGCGTTCAAAATACTGGACACGCGCGAGCCGCTGGGCGAAGATGCGTTCTATGCCAGCGTACCTGCCGCTTACGAAGCGCTCAAGGCCGGCATCGCGCAGGCCGGCCCGCCGATGGACGTAGATATCGTCAGCGCCGGGCACGCCCATATCGACGTGGCGTGGCTGTGGACGCTGGGCCAGACCCGGCGCAAATCCGGGCGCACCTTCCACACCGCCATACGCTTGATGGAACAATTCCCCGATTACTGCTTCACCCAGAGCCAGGCGCAGCTTTACCGCTATCTCGAAGGCGACTACCCCGAACTGTTCGAGGCGATCAAGGCGCGGGTCGCCGAGGGGCGCTGGGAGCCGACCGGCGGGACGTGGGTCGAGATGGACTGCAACGTCACCGGCGCCGAGTCGCTGGCGCGGCAGTTCTTGCTCGGCGCCGGCTACTTCAATAGACACTTCGGCCCGGACGCTATGTCGCCCGTGCTGTGGCTGCCCGACGTGTTCGGCTATGCCTGGAGCCTGCCGCAGCTTATCAAAGAGGCCGGCTTGAAGTACTTCTTCACCATCAAGATCGGCTGGAACCTGTACAACCGCCTGCCCTATGACAGCTTCTGGTGGCAGGGATTGGACGGCACGCGCATCCTCACCCACTTCAGCACCACCAACTACCCCGGCTCGCAGTTCGTCGGCAACTACAACGCGACCGCCACGCCCGCCGAAATCCACGAGACCTGGCGGCGCTTCCAGCAGAAAGAGGCCCAACAAACCTTGTTGATGAGCTACGGCTACGGCGACGGCGGCGGCGGCCCGACGCGCGAGATGCTGGAGAATATCCGCGCGATGACGAACTTCCCGGCTACGCCGCGCGTGCAGTGCGGCAAGGTGGGCGATTTCTTCCGCCGGATGGAAGAGGAAGCCGGCGCTAGCCTGCCCACCTGGAACGGCGAACTTTACCTTGAGATTCACCGGGGCACCTACACCACGCAATCTCGCAACAAGCGCGCCAACCGCAAGAGCGAGTTTGCGCTGCACGACGCCGAGTTCGTCGCAGCGCTTGCCAGCGTGCTCGACCCGGACTACGCCTATCCCGCCGAGACTTTCCAGAAGGCATGGGAGCTGGTCTGTCTGAACCAGTTCCACGACATCATCCCCGGCAGCAGCATCACGCCGGTTTATGTCGAGTCGCTGCAACAGTACGGCGAAGTGCAGCGAATGGCGACCGAGGCGCGCGACGCCGCGCTCGAAGTGATCGCGGCGCGAGTGCCCGGCGACGTGCTGCTGGTCAACCCGACGTCGTTCTGCCGCGAAGACCTGGTTTTCTGGCCCGGCGAGGTGCCCGGCGACAAACACCTGGAGCGCGCCGACGGCCGGCCGGTCCTGGCGCAGGCCACCGATGGCGGTGTGTGGATTGCGCCGCGCGCGCTCGCGCCGCTGAGTGTAACGCCGCTGGCGCTCAAAGACGGCGGCGCACTGCCCGCCGACGCCGGCTTGACCGTGACGCCAACCCTGCTCGAAAACGACTGCATCCGCGTCGAGTTGAACGCGGCCGGCGATATCACCCGCATCTACGACAAGGTCGCCAAGCGTGAAGCGCTGCCGGAGGGCGCGATTGCCAACCAGTTCCAGGCGTTCGAAGACCGCCCGATCAACTGGGATGCGTGGGATATCGACCTCTTCTACGACGACAAGATGTGGCTCGCCGAGCCGGCGTCGTCGGTCGAGGTGGTGGAGGCCGGCCCGCTGCACGGCGCTATCGAGATCAAGCGGCGCATCCTGCACAGCGAGTATACGCAGCGCGTCGCGTTGAGCTTCACCGGCGCGCGCCTGGACTTCGACACGAAGATTGATTGGCGCGAGCGCAAGGTCTTGCTGAAAGTGGCTTTCCCGGTCGATGTGCTCTCGCCGGTCGCAACCTACGAGATTCAGTGGGGCAGCGTGCAGCGCCCGACGCACACCAACACCAGTTGGGATTGGGCGCGCTTCGAGACCGCCGCGCAGAAGTGGGTTGACCTGAGCGAAGGCGGCTACGGTGTGAGCCTGTTGAACGACTGCAAGTACGGGCACGATATCCACGGCAATGTGATGCGCATCAGCCTGCTGCGCGGCACCACCAGCCCCGACCCGCAGGCCGACCAGGGCGAGCACCGCTTTGCGTACAGCCTGCTGCCGCACAACGGCGAATGGGGCGCCGAGACGGTCGCGGCGGCCTACGCGCTGAACGACCCGATCATCGCAGTTGACGGCAGAGGCGCGGGCGAACCGAGCGCCGCCGCCGACCCCGCACTCGATGGGCTGGTCACGGCGGACCGCGATAACATCGTCATCGAGACGGTCAAGCGCGCCGAAGACGGCGAAGGGATCATCGTGCGCTTCTACGAGAGCCGGCGTATGCGCGGCCCGGTCACGCTGACGGCGGGCTTCGACGTGGCGAAGGCGTGGCGCGCCAACCTGCTCGAAGTGAATCAAGAAGAGCTTGAGGTCGAGAGTGCGACGGTGACGCTGCACGTCAAGCCGTACCAGATTGTGACGGTGCGGCTGCTGCCGGCATAGACCCACCCTCAATTCCTATCCCAATCGGGGATGTACCCGATTGGGATAGGATAGCATGACAGGTGTGTATGCGTAGGAGGTGAACCCATGAGCGATACTCACGGCGAAGACCGCGCCAAAGAACTTGAAGCGCTGGTCATCAACAACCCGGACCTTAACCGGCTGGAAATGCTGCTTGGTGAGTTCAATATTTTTGAGGCGGTTGGGCCGGTGCGGCAGGAGCTGCGGCATTCGTATTTCCTGGCGTTCCTGCTTGACCCCAGTCAAAGCCATGGCCTGGGCGACAGCTTCCTCAAGCGCTTTCTCATGCGCGCGCTTATCGACGCGGAAGAGCCGCCCATCAGCCCGGTTGAAGTTGATACCATCGACATGGATACGGCGGCGGTGCAAACTGAGTGGCAATGTGTTGACATTTTCATCGACGACTCGGCGCAAAATGGGCTGGTCTGTGCCATCGAAAACAAAGTCGATAGCGGTGAACATGGCGACCAACTTGCGCGCTATCGCAAAATTGTCGAGCAGCATTTTCCCGATGCCCGGCAGATTTTCATCTTTCTTACGCCTGAAGGCGACCCGCCGTCGGATGCGAGCTATATCCCGATGAGCTATGGTGTCGTCGTCGAAATTATAGATGCTTTGTTGGAAACCGAGGCGTCCATCATAGGGCCGGACGTGCGTACACTGATGGCTCACTATGTAACGATGTTACGGAGGTATATCGTGAGCGACTCAGACATTGCCGAACTTGCCCGGAAGATTTATAGGCGGCACAAGCGCGCGATGGATTTGATCTTAGAGTGTCGTCCAGACACGCAGCGGCAAATCGCTGACTATTTGGTTACACTTATTGAGCGGACGGATGGTCTTGTTAAAGATGTCATAACGAAATCTTATGTTGGCTTTATTCCTAATGGTTGGAGCGAAGTTGCATCACTAACCGGCGGCGAAGGGTGGTCTACAAATAGGCGCATTCTGCGTTTTGAGTTCGTCAATTTGCGGGACCAGCTCCTGCTCAACTTGGTGATAGGACCGGGCAAACCCGAAATCAGACAGGCGCTTTATAACTTTGCGCGGTCAGATCCTAGGACATTTGTAGGCGCTAATCCGCGCTTTAGAGCCAAGTTCACAAGAATCTGGGGCGCTAAAATTCTAAAGAGACAAGATTATGAGGATACCGCTGCCGAAGATTTGTTGGCTAAGATAGATCGAGCGTGGGACCACTTCGTAAAGAGTGATTTACCCACACTCACTCAGTCCATACAAAACGTGGAGCTACCTGATGTTGCTTTAGACGAAGGAGCCTGATCTATGACCATCAAAACCACCCAACTCCGCATCCGCGACGAAGAACACCGCGCCCGCTGCGATGCGCTGCTCGAACACGTCGAAGCAGCGAGCGCCAGCGGCGTCGTGCTGTTCGATGCGGATTACATCAAGTATTACACCGGCTTCACGTTCATCCCCACCGAGCGCCCGATGGCCTTTGCGATGAACGCAAAAGGCGAGCGCGGGCTGTTCGTCCCACGCCTGGAGCTTGAGCACGCGCAGGCTAACGCATTGGTCGAGCGCGTATCGCACTATCTCGAATACCCCGACGACCCGCATCCGATGTTCGTGCTCGCCGACATGCTCAAGGCGATGGGCATCGGCGGGCGCACGCTTGCCGATGCGGACGGCTACCCGTGGATATTGGGCTATCGCGGGCCGGCGCTCTCGGAAGCAGCGAAGGTGGATATTCACCAGGCGCGCGCGTTCATCGAAGACCAGATGGCGGTCAAGTCGCCCGCCGAGATCGAATTGATCAAAGAGAGCGTGCGCTGGGGAAACCTGGCGCATACCCTGCTCCAGCGCTACACGCGCGCCGGCCTCACCGAGACCGAGGTCACGGCGCGCGCCAGCAACGAGGCCACGCGCGCCATGCTCGACGCCATCGGCCCGATCTACCGCGCCGCGAGCAGCGGCCTGGGCATCGGCGGCGCGTTCGCGGGCTATCGCGGGCAGATCGGGCGCAACGCCGCGATCCCGCACGCCCTGGCGAACAACCTCACCTTCCAGGCGGGCGATACCCTGGTCACGGGCGCGGCGGCGGCGGTGTGGGGCTATCTCTCGGAGCTTGAGCGCACCATGTTCATCGGGCCGCCAAGCGGTGAGCAGCGGCGCTTCTTTGACCACATGGTCGCGCTGCAAGATACCGCGCTGGGTGCGCTGGCGCCGGGCAAGCGCTGCGCCGATGTAGATTTGGCGGTGCGCGCGTACTTCGAGAAACACGACTTGATGCCCTACTGGAAGCACCACAGCGGGCACTGCATCGGGCTGCGCTACCACGAAGGGCCGTTCCTCGACAAGGGCGATACGACCGTGCTCAAGCCGGGGATGGTTTTCACCGTGGAGCCGGGGTTGTACGTGCCGGGCGTCGGCGGGTTCCGCCATTCGGACACGGTGGTCATTACGGGGGATGGCGTCGAAATGTTGACCTACTACCCGCGCGCCATCGAGAGTTTGACGCTGCCGGCAGATTGACACCCTGGATGATTTCATGTAAGCTGTGAGAAGTCACATGACCCCCAGGCCGCGTATAATATACATACATATTAAGGGGAGGTGGCAATGTTAGACCGTTTGCGCCGGGACGCAATGGGCGATGACGAGGAAGATGAAGACGAACTTGGAGCCGTGTTCGACGACGCCGATGTCGTCCAGGCTGCGGCAGCGGAAGATGATTTACTATTTGGACTGACGCCCGCGCAGCGTTTGGTGTTATCGGTTTTTCTGTTCCTGGATGTGACCGTTGTCGGGTGTATGCTGCTGCTCGCGCTGGGCCGCATTAACATCTAGAGAGCGCAGTGTTGAATGATGCGTGGCGAAGCCACTGGAACCGCCGGGGTCATACATGCCCCGGCGCTTTGTTGCTTCTGTTGACGTTATCTTGGTAGTATATTGTGGTATGCTCAGCGGAGAGTAAACGCCCAAGATGATTCGTTGCCCAAACTGCGGACATAATAATCTCGAAGGCATGATGTTTTGTGAAGAGTGCGGTGAGCCGTTCATTCGCAAGGAAGAAACGTCTGTCGAAACGTCTCAGTGTATGGCGGCAAACTCGTCTGCGCACGCCATATTGAATGATCTGCCGCCCAACGACACCTCGCCGGATATCGCAGACCGGCCCGCGCCGGCCTGGGTGCCCGGCTTCGGCACTCCCGACCAGGTTATTTTGCATCTGCAAGATTCCAACCGACGCTTTGAGATTGATATGTTCGACGCGCCGGTGATCCTGGGGCGCGCCGACCCGCGCATCGGCTTTGAGCCGGAGGTTGAGCTTACCCCCTACGATGCGCTCAAGTTGGGCGTGTCACGGCGGCATGCGATCATCAGTTGGAGCAATAACGGCGTGACCATCGAGGATTTGGACAGTTCCAACGGCACCTTTTTGAATGGGCACCGCCTGTCGCCGCATTTCCGCCGTCTGCTGCGCGACGGCGACTTGGTCGCGCTCGGCGAACTGGTGATGCGCGTGTATTTCAAGTGATCTGAATGTTCGATATATAAATTATTTTGGTAACAGGCGAGCATGGCTCGCCGTTTGTTTTTAAGAGCATATCCTGTTAGAGATTGTGCGGGGCGTCCGGTTTAAGTGTGGGTTGCGCCGCTGAAAAATACAAATTTTTTATACTTTCTTTTCATTTTTATATGTTTACCTATAGTATAGTGATTATGTATTTAGATGTAACATGTGCTTAGAGTTGTGCAGTCTTGGTGTTATAGGAGATGAAAACATGGACCGTGAGGAAGTCATTGATGAATTGCTTTCCCATAATTTCAACTTTACAGGAGAAAATTTAAGAGGGGCCGATCTGAGCTTTATGCACTTCTTACCGAGGACCATCTTCAATAAAGCTCGTTTACCTGATGCACAGTTGATCGGAGCGAACTTAGCCGGAGTAGATTTGCGGGAAGCTCATCTAGAAGTAGCCTGTCTTATAGAGGCCGATTTGCGCGAAGCTGATTTGCGCGAGGCTCATTTGAACGGAGCGGATATTAGAGGAGCTAACTTCTCCGGCGCCGACCTTCGTGGCGCAAGCCTAAAAGGCGTCGAGAATAGTAAGACGGCAGATTTTACCGACGCAATATATGATGAGCGAACAATTTTACCTGATGGCACTTCCTATAACCCCTCCGTATGGGAGCGGGTACGTTACCAAATACCTTTCGGAGGACTACTCAGTCCGGCACCAAGCCCTGGTCGCCTCGCGCCACGACCGATTGCAACGTCCCCTTGGAAGGTCGTGGCCTTTTGGCGGGGCCTGGCGCTCATGTTATTGGTAGCGCTGATACTATCTGTAGTGTTCTCTTTTCGACCGTCTGAGGAGACTCTGGTGTGCAACAAATCGCTCGATGATCCCTGCACAGAGTTCGATACATGTGAAGCATATGCCAGCTATCTCGTCAAGTGCGACACCTCGAGGGATACCGTTTGTAGACGGTGCCCAGAGTGGGGCCAATAGGCTGAGGATAACCCTCAGCGCCCCCACCGGTTCACCACGATGACACCCGCCAGCGCCGCCGCGCCGCCCACAATCGACAGCAGCGCCGGCGTTTCGCCCAACCAGACCCACGCAATAAACGTCGCCAGCACCGGCGAGAGGTAGAGGAAGCTGGTCGCAATCGAGGCGGGGGCGCGGGAGAGGACATAGGTCCAGGTCATATAAGCGAGCGCCGCCGGGAACACGCCCAGGTACACCACCGCCAGGGTCGCGCCGGGCGGCGCTTCGGCGATGGCCTGCGGCAAGCCGGGCAACAGTGCCAACATAAAGAGCGTGCCGGCCCAGATGCCGTAAGCGGTGAACCGGAACGCGCCGTACTTCTTGAGCAGCGGTTTCTGAAAGACAAAGTACACGCTGGTCGCGCAGGCTGAGAGCAGAACTAACAGCGCGCCGGGGTCGAACGCGACGCCGCTGCCCTCGCCCAGCGCGATCAGCGCCACGCCGGCGAAGCTGACGCCGATGCCGGCCCACCCCCACACTTCGAGCCGCTCGCCCAGGAAGCGCGTCGCCAGCAGCGCCGTGACGGCCGGCGCGGCGGCGATGAGCATACTCGCCGCGCCGGCCGTCACGGTCTCTTCGCCGTAGTTCAGCGCTACGTGATAGACTGTGATCCCGACAAAACCCAGCGCCGCGATGCGCGGTAAGTCTTCCCGGTCCGGGAGGGGCATTCGAGTCACGAGCGCGTAGATCGCCAGTGTAGCCGACGCGACCAGGAACCGGAACAGCGCCAGGTGTCCCGGCCCGTAAGCGTCGAGCGCGGCGCGGATCCCGGCGAACGCCGAAGCCCAGAAGAGTAGGGTAATCCCAAGCGCGGCGAGCGTGCGCGCATCGAATTGTTTTTCTTTCAAGCTGAGTTCTTGTGTAGTCATCGCAGATATCAGTTTAAGTAGGACGCCAGCGACATGAAATCAAAGTCGATGTACGGCGTGTCGCTCTCGATTTTATGCTTCCGGCCCGTCATATAGCGCTTGATCCACGCATCATCGACGTTCTCCGGGTCGTCAAAGCTGCGATGGAGCACCGCGTACAGGTCGATCTCGCGCAGCTTCATAAAGTGCGGCAGTTCCTTCAGCCAGACCGGGTCGAGCTTGTTTTCGCCCGCGTACCCGCGCAGGAAGTGCGGCATAAACCACCGCGTGAAGGCCGGCGGGTCGTCTTCGAACGTCACCATGTAGAACAGGACCATTGCAATATCGTAGATAAACCAACTGTACACGCAGTCGTCGAAGTCGAACAACGTGATATTGCCCGCCTCGTCCACGAAGAAGTTAGCGCCGTGCGCGTCCTGGTGGATAAGCCCGTAGCTCGCCGGGTCTTTCGGCAGCGCCCGCAGATAGGCCTTCACTTGGGTGAACTTCTCGCGTGCGACCGCCTCCGAATCCGGCAGCCACTGCTCCATGTCCATGTTGATCGGGTCGTCCCACTCCGGGCGCTTCCAGGCCGGGTCGGGCAGTTCGTAGCGCCGGGAGAGAGCGTGCATCCTGCCGAGCAGCTGCCCGTATCGCTCGTAGAGCGCGGCGCTCCAGCCCGTCTCCCAGGGAGGTCGGCCCGCCGCCTTGACAAACGCCGTCGCCAGGAAGCGCCCGCCGCACCCGTCGCCGATTGGCTCGACCAGGCTGCCGTTCTGAGACAGCACCGCCCTGGCGACCGAAGCGCCTCCGTCGGCCAGGTGGTTCAGCCAATCGACCTCGCCTTGAATGAGCGCTTCGCTGCGGCGGATGCTGTGCCCGATGCGCAGGATGTACGCCGCGCCGGCGCGCTCGAATTCGTACATGAAGCTCTCGAAGCCGTCCAGCAGGTGGATTTGCCCGTCGGCGACGCCGTAGCGCTGCATGGCTTCGCGCAGAATGCCGTCGTGGTATCGTTCTTTAATCCGCTTTTCCATACTCGTTTGCTTTTCGACTCCAGCGAAAGTCGCAGTATTCGGCGCCGCGCGCGATGGTTTGTGTGCGATCCCAACTGATCGCCGGCGCCAGTTCGCCGGAAATCACGTCGTCTAGCCGGCAGAAAGAAGGCGCCAGTTCGGGCGCACCGCAGGCGGTTAGCGTGTCTACGCAAAAACAACTGTGCAGGTTAAATGCGACGCTCTGGCTGCTGTTCTCCACCCATTCGATCTTCCAACCCGCTTCGGGGAAGTTGGAGCGCATTATGGGCGGGACCAGCCGGCGCAGCAAACCAAAGGCATTCGGGACATGCCTAAGCCCTGCCATGAGCTTTTTTGCCGGTTCCATGCTCAGTTCGAGCAGCGCATCCGTTTCGGTCAGCGCCGCCTTCACGTCGTCGTGTTCGGTGCGCAGGACGCGGTAGAGCGCCAGGCCCGGCAGGATGTTCTTCTCAAGGTGTTCGCGCAGTGCGGGGTGTGCATGGTGCGCGCGTGCAGCACAAAGCTCGTCGTAGTGCGCCTGGATGCGCGCCGCGAGCGCCGCTGCCTTGTTTGCGCCGCGTGTCTTCGCCAGTTCTTTTTGCCAGATGTCAATGTTAGGCATGCGTTTAGCTTGCATGAGCCGCCGCCCGACGAGTACCCCGATTACGGCGACGGCTGCGAGACCGAGCCAGAATTTGACTTTCATTTTCATATTGGGTTAGCTCCCCTGCCTACCCCGGCAGGAAGAAGAACGCGATTGCGATGATAAAGTAAACTGCCAAAAGCTGCGCACCCTCCAGCCAGTTCGACTCGCCGTCGAGCGCAATCAGCGCGGCGATGAGCGAAGCGGCGATCAGCGCGACCAACTCGAACGTGTTAAAGATCAAGAGCAGCGTTTGGCCGAACAGCAAACCGATAAACACCAGCGCCGGCGCGACGAACAGCGCAATCTGCAAGCTCGATCCCAGCGATATCGCCAGGCTCAGCTCCATATCGTCTTTCAGCGCCACCTGCACCGCCACCAGGTGCTCCGCCACATTGCCGATAAACGGGATGATGATAATGCCGATGAAAAACTCCGTCAAGCCAAGCTGTGCGGTGACGTGCTCCACCGCGCCGACCAACGTCTCGCTCATGAAGACCGTGCCCAGCGTCGCCAGCGCCAACACGATGAGCGCCTGCCGGACGCTCCAGCGCGTTTCGTGGACCACCGCCTCGCGCAGCATGGGGTCTTCTTGCTTGGTGCGAAAGGCGTACAGCACGCTCAGCCCGTAGATGACGATCATCACAATCGCCACGCCCTCGCTCAGCAGGCGCTCGGCGTCGAGCGCTTCGCCGGCCGGCAGTTCGTGTTCGATGGCGCCGCTGAAGATCGACGGGACGGTCAGTGCGGTCACCGCCAGGATGAGCAGGGTCGCGTTCAGGCTGGCCTGCTGCCGCCCGAACTTCTGCACGCCGTTCTTGAGGCCGCCCAGCAGCAGACTCAACCCCAGCACCAACAGCAGGTTACCGATGATCGAGCCGGTGATCGACGCCTTGACCAGTTCCAGCAGCCCTTCGTTGATGGCGAAGATGGTGATAATCAACTCGGCGGTGTTGCCGAGTGTGGCGTTGAGCAGCCCGCCCAGGCGCGGCCCGGTGTGCGCGGCGAGTTCCTCGGTCGCCGCGCCGATGAGGTCGGCGAGCGGGATGAGCGCCAGCCCGGCAAAGATGAACACCAGTACGGGGTCGCCGCCCGTCAGGTCGATGAGCAGGGCCGCCGGCACAAAGACCAGCAGTACATGGAAGATTTTGGTCAGACCGATTTTCTCTAATGTCGCGCGCATGAGAGGTTTTCCCTTTGAGTTTCACTTATATTCGCGGTGGTGGTGACATATTGACTAATGACTTGGTTTACCTCACCCCCTAGCCCCCTCTCCATGACATGGAGAGGGGGAACCGGAGCCGCCGAAACGCGGTCTTCTCCCCCTCTCCACCCTGTGGAGAGGGGGCCGGGGGGTGAGGTATCAGTCAAAGAGTCGCCACTACCATATTTGCGTTATTTGCGGTTCAAAATCTGCCCGTCTTTCAGCGCAAGCGCGCCTGAATCTTCGCGTCGGTCAGTTCGCGCAGCGCATCCGACGCGACCCAGCGCGCCGCCTTCGAGTCGAGCGCCTGGATTTGTCCGGCGGTCGCAATCGCGGCGGCGTTCAGCGCGAGGTTGCGCTTCCCGATCTGGCGCAGCGCCCAGTTCACCGCCTTCTTGACCATGTTGCGCTCGTCGGTCGCCTCGCGCACAATGACCGGCAGGAACGGCGTGAAGGCGTCGTCGCCGGCCCGCTTGTCGCTGACCGCCAGGCGCGCCATCATCACGAAGCCGGCGCGCTTGACGTACTCTTCTTCGCGTGTGCTCCATTCCACGGCTTTGGCGTAGGCGAAAGGCGTCTTCTCGAACAGGTTCATGCAGCACTGGTCGCACACGTCCCACGAGTCGAAATCTGCCGCCCAGCGTTCGATTTGCTCCTCGGCGACCTGCGCCGGGTCGTCGATGATGCTCGCCAGGATGCGCGCCTCGTGTACGCCGGAATCCCAAAGCTGCGCCGCGAGCGCGTGCCGGGCCGCTTTGTCCTTGCGATACGCTTGGCGGATATCCTTTGCCAGCGCGCGCACCTTTGGAATCTTGACGCCGTAGAGCTTCCCCGGCGTGGAGCCGACGCGCGCCAACCCCGCAACGACTTCGGGGTCTCCCATCGATTCAAGCTGCGCCATAATGGTTTCGTAGTCCATCGTTTTCCTCCTGAGTTTAGGGCTTTGCCCGTTGCAGATAAGCCACATCCGCGCCGCTGTCCTCGTCGATGTAGGCGGCCAGCCGGGTTCCCTCAATGGCATAAAGCGGCTGTGTCTTGCCCAGTTCGTTGAGGAGGTTATAAATGCCGGGGTAGCGGTCCCAGCGGTAGTCGTGCCACAGGATGACGCCGCCCGGCTTGCGCATCTTGAGCGCGTTGGCGGTGTCGCTTTCGACCACGCGCCGCGTGTGGCCGCCGTCGATGAATATCAGGTCCATCTTGCCGTACCAGGGCGAAAAGTCATAGGTGGTCGATTCGCCTTTGAGCAGGGTAACCGGCAGGGTGTCGAGGTACGGCTGCACGTACAACCCTTTGACGAACTCCTTAACCTCCTGCTCCTGGTCGGCGCTGTACAGGCCAGAGCCGGCGTCGAGGCCGGCGTCGTCGGGCAGGTCGAGGCTGTAGATGTGCCCGCCCGCCGGCAGGCAGAGCGCGATGTTAAGTGTGGTTCGGCCCAGGCTGGTCCCAATCTCAAAGACCTGGGCCGCCGGCCGGCGCGCTGCCAGGAAGACGACGTACAGCAGTTCACCAAGCTTCAAGGCGCTGAGGGTGAAGCCCAGGCGGGTCAGATGAAAGCGCGCCCGGTCGTACTCCGGGAAGGCGTGCTCCAAGTCGATTCGGGGAAGCTCGCGCCGGGGTTGGCGGGCGAGCTTGCGGTAGATACGCCGGTACAAACTGGGTGCCATTCGCTGCCAGCCTCTTATTAATTAAGACTTGAACGCGGTAGAGATTATACAGGCTTGTGGTGTTTTGCCCCGCCTCCTGGTACACTGACTTCGCAACCTTTGTTAGCGAGGGGTGTTATACCCTATGACAGTGCCGGTAGATTACGAGGACGAAGCGCGACTGATCGCGCAGGCGAAGGAAGACGCCGAAGCCTTTGGCGCGCTCTATGAGCGCTACGTCGAGCGCATTTATAATTATGTCTATTATCGCGTCGGTAATCAGCAAGACGCCGAAGATTTGGTTGCGCGGGTATTTTACCGGGCGCTGGCGAATATTGACAACTACGAGGATCGCGGCGTGCCCTTCTCGGCATGGCTCTACCGGATCGCGCACAACTTGGTCGCCAACTGGCACCGCGACCGGAGCCGCCGTAACATTGTACCGCTTGACGACTTGATCATTGCCGGCGCGGTGGACGGCATGCCCGAAGCTGTCGCCGAAAGCCAGGAAGAGCATGCCCGCTTGATCGAGGCAGTCCGGCGGCTCTCGCCGGACCGCCAGCAGGTGTTGATCCTGAAGTTTGTCGAGCGCCTGTCCAACGTCGAAATCGGCGGCATTATGGACCGCACCGAAGGCGCGGTTAAGTCGCTCTACCACCGCACGCTCATCACTCTGCGGGATGCGTTGACGTTACCGGCGGCTGAACCGAAGAAAAAGCGGCGGTGGTTTGGCCTCCGCCGCACCCGGTCGAAATGAGGGAAAAACCTTGATGGACGAGACGTTAACGCCGGCCATGTTAGAAGACCTGTTGGAAAGGTGCCCCGATGCCTTATCCGGCGACGTTGCGCTGCCGGAAGACGTGCTGGCGCGCTATCCCGACGCGCGCGCGGCGCTGGACGATCTCAAGCGCCTGGTCTGGGAGCTAGAAACCACGCTAAAGCCGGTTTATCCGCGACCCGACTTTGTACAGGAGCTTAAGTTTGCGCTGGTGCAGGCGCCTGCGCCGGGCGAGACGCCCGGCCCTGGTTGGTTCCCGCGCCGCTCGCTCCAGGTGGCCGGCGCGGTGGCGATTGGCGCCGGGCTTTGGTACATTGCGATCCGGCGGCGTAACCGGGGCGAGCCAGGGGCGTCGCCGCTGGTCACCTGAAATGGATCACCAGCCGCCCGCCGGGCGGCGCCGGACCAACAAAGTCAAGATGATCGCATCGATTACCGCGTGCGCCGCGATGGGCGCCCACAGATTCCCCGTCCACAGCATCAGCAGCCCCAAGACCATCCCCGCCGCGCTCGCGTACACGAAGTAGCGCCAAGACAGAGCGTGCGCCAACCCGAAGAGCAGCGCCGCGCCGATGAGTCCGGCATCCGGCACCAGCCCGCCCCGGAACAGCAGTTCCTCCGGTACGGCGGCCAGCATCGCAAGCACGGCGACGTGATACCAGCGTAGCGCCGCGAAATCGATCACCTGCTCGAACTGCGCAACTTCGGCGCGAAGCAGCGCAGTGCGCCGGAAGAGCACCCACTGCACCGCCGCAAAGCCTGCGCCGGCCAAGATGCCTGCCGCCAGCAGTCCCCACGGGGCCGGCGGGAAGAGCGCCGCCAGGTCGCGCCCCTGGATCGCCGCGATCCATACCACGGCCAGGCCGATCATCAGCACACCCAGCCCCGCCCCAGCGGCCAAGAGAGTCGGGGGCGAAATGCGCGGGCGGTTATCTATTTCGTTGTACATGGCGGCTCCTCGCGTACTGCTTTTGCCTGCGCCGGTATCTCTGTGGCAAAAACCTGTGCTTGGTGCTTAGAAGCTGTTTGAAAAGTGTCCCCACGACTTTAGTCGTGGGCTATCGGTTTGCAAAAAGCGTCTTTTGTGGGCATTTAGCCGCCGACTTTAGTCGGCGGAGCCACTAAAAGCAGCATTTTAAAACTTTTCAAACGGTCTCTTAGTCCCCTTCGGTCCCCCAATCCAGGAAGCCGGCGAACTGGGACAGCGTGGTGTCGTTGGCGATGCGCACGCGCCGCAGGGTGTAAGGCCGGTCGCTGTAGTGGCGCGTGCCGGCCTCGGTGGTGACCGCGCCCCAAAGCTGAAAGCCCGGCAGCAGACTCAGCAGGTAATCGTCGTAGGCGCCGGCGGGGTAGCACAGGAAGCGCGGACGCCGCCCGGTGTACGCCTCAATGCTCTCGATGGAGCCGATAATTTCGTAGACCAGGAAGTCATAAGGCTTGTCGGTCAGGTCGGCGTGGGTTTTGCTGTGAGTCTCGATGCGCATACCCGCCGCCGCCATCTCCTGCACCTGCTGCCACGTGAGATAGCCGGGCCGCGCCTGGTCGATCCATTCGGTGACCACGAAGAACGTACCCACAAAGCCACACTCTCGCAAGATAGGGAAGACGTGTGTGTACATGTCGGCGTAGCCGTCGTCGAAGCTGAGCACAACCGGCTTCTCCGGCAGGGGATGGCCCTGCGCCAGCGCGTAGATCACGTCGTCGAGCGTGACGGTCTCGTACCCGTTGCTCGCCATATACTGCATCTGTGCGCGAAACTCGCCGGGCGTCACCGTCAGCCCGACGCGGTAGTTATCGGCGTTGGCGGGCAGGTCGCCGACGTAATGATACATGAGGATGGGCGCGCGCACGTTGCGCGTCCGTCCGTCCGGTGTGGGGCTGGGACGGGTATCGGGCGTGGGCGTAGGGTAGACGACGGTCGGTGTGGGCGTCGCCGGCGGCGCTAAGGTGACCGGGCCGGCGGCGGTCGGCGGCAGGGTGGGCATGAGAAGCGGGCGCAGCGTGGGTTTGCCCGGCGGGGCGGCGACCGGCGTCGGCGTCGGGGTCGTGATATCCCCCTGGGCGGTGGTTACAATGGTCAAGACCGGCGTCATGACGATGACGACGGCGGCAATAGTGGATAGAGTCAGGTGTCTTTTGCTCATGGCGAAGAGCATAGCGCGGGCGTGTAGGTGTGTCAAAATAGCGCAAGGATGCGCTATACTGTGCACGAACTTTGATTCGCAGCAAGCGTTGTACTTATACAGGGGGCAGTATGCATATCCTGGTGACCGGCGGGGCCGGCTATATCGGCAGTATCGTCGTTGAGGAGCTTATCAAAGCGGGCGACAGCGTGGTGGTATTCGACAGCCTGGTTCAGGGACACCGCCAGGCCGTCCACCCGGACGCGGTGTTTGTTCAAGGCGACCTGCGCGACCGCGCCGCGCTGGATACGGTGTTCGAGGCGCACCGCTTCGACGGCGTGATGCACTTTGCGTCGCACATCCAGGTCGGCGAGTCGATGCGCAAGCCGATGAAGCACCTGCGCGATAATACGATGAGCGGGCTGAATCTGCTCGACGCGGTAGTCCAGCACGGCGTGCCGCGCTTTATTCTTTCCTCGACGGCGGCGCTGTTCGGCGCGCCGGAGCGCGTCCCCATCGACGAAGACGAGCGGATCGTACCGGGCAGCCCGTATGCCGAGTCGAAGTATATGTTGGAGCGCTCGCTGCACTGGCTGGACCGGCTGACCGGGCTGCGCTACGCATCGTTCCGCTACTTCAACGCATGCGGGGCCAGCGCCACGCGCGGCGAGGATCACAGGCCGGAAAGCCACCTGATCCCGCTCGTGTTACAGGTGGCGCTGGGCAAGCGCGAGAAGCTCGTCATGAACGGCAACGACTACCCCACGCCCGACGGCACCTGCATCCGCGATTACATCCACGTGCTCGACCTGGCAAAGGCGCACATCCTGGCGCTGCGCCGGATCGATGAACTGGGCAGCCGGTGCTACAACCTGGGCACCGGGAAGGGCTTCAGCAACCTTGAGGTGGTCGAAGCGGCGCGCGACGTGACCGGGCGCCCGGTCCCCGTGGAGTTTGGGCCGCGCCGCCCCGGCGACCTGGCGGTGCTGGTTGCGGCGAATGACCGGGTATGTGCCGAGTTGGGTTGGGAGCCGCGTTATACCGACCTGAGAGAGATTATCCAGACCGCCTGGGATTGGCACCGCGTCCACCCGGACGGCTACGAGGGGTGAAAAAACATGAGAACCGCTCTGTTGGTGGTCGATGTACAGACCGCTAATTTCGACGGTAAGACGATGCCACCCATCCACGACGGCGAGCGGCTGCTCGCCAACGTGGGGAAGCTGATCCAGAAGGCGCGCGCCGCCGGCGCCCCGGTTGTGTACATCCAACACACCGACAGCGACGCGGAGCGCGGGACGCCCGGCTGGCAGATTCACCCGGCGGTCGCGCCGAAGCCGGGCGAATCGGTCGTCGAGAAGCGCACACCCGATTCTTTCCACGAGACGCTTTTGCAGGCCGTGCTGCAATCGAAAGGGGTGACCGGCCTGGTGGTCGCCGGCCTGCAAAGCGAGTACTGTATCGATACGACGGTGCGGCGCGCGTTCAGCCTGGGCTACGATGTGACGCTGGTCAGCGATGCGCATAGCACATGGGACGGCGGCGACCTGACCGCCGCGCAGATCATCGCGCACCATAACCAGGTCCTGGGCGGCTGGTTTGCGAAGCTGCGGATCACGGAGGGGATCGGTTTCTAGACCGGCGCCGGGCAAGTGGTTACAAACATCACGCGATTAATACGATATTCGTCATAGTAGGGCGGCGCCAGATCCGCCCTATAATTTCGCAGTGTGGTTTGTATTGCAAACCGGTTTGTGAGAAAAAAGGTGTGGGCGATGAATCCGGACATTGACAAAATGGCGCAGCGCACCCGGCGCTACTGGTACGAAGACGGTCTGGTCGAGATTGCGGCGGGCGGCGTCTTCTTGTGGGGTACGACCGTCATCCTGGTCAGCGCGGCGATTGCGGCAGTTCTGGGCGCGCCGGCGGCGCTGGTGGTCGCCGCCGGCCTGATCTTCCTGACCACGGTCGGCGCGATGACGGTCGCCAAGGGCGTCCGGCGGGCGGTGAACGCGGTCAAAAACCGGGTCACGTACCCGCGCACCGGCTACGTGGCCTACCGCGCCCCTAAAGCGATAAAGCGCTCGCCGGCGGGCATGATCGGCCTGGCGATCCTGACCGTGGCCGGTTCGGTCATCGTGGCGGCTGGGCTGGGCGTGCTCGCCCGGCGGCTGCCGGACTGGGCCTTGTCGATGCCGGTGAGCGAGGGCGTCTTGTTCGGCCTATTGCTGGCCCTGCTGGGATACCGGCTCGGCCTGGCGCGCTTTTACGTGTTGGCGGCGCTCTCGGCGCTGGTCGGCGCCGGCGTGGCCCTCACCACCGACCCCTACAACCTGCTGAGCGCCGCCGTCTACTTCGGGGCGATGGGGATTGTTTTGATCGGGTCGGGAGGGCTGGCGCTGCGCGACTACCTCCGGCAGAACCCGCTGCCGGCGGATGGCGACGCCGACGAGTACGAGGAGGTCTAGCCGTGGCCGGCGAAGATATCCGTAACATGCTCGACGTAGACCGTCTCGTGCATGAGCCGGCGCGGCTGGCGATTATGACCATCCTGTACACCGTGGAGGCCGCCGATTTTCTCTTTCTGAAGCGCCAAACCGGGCTGACCAAAGGCAACCTCTCGTCGCACTTATCCAGGCTGGAGGGCGCCGGGTACGTAGCGATTGAAAAAACGTTCGAGGGGAAGATACCGCGCACGATCTGCCGGCTGACCGACGCGGGACGCAAAGCGTTTGAGGACTACCGGGATTGGCTGAAGAATGCCATCAAGAGCACGGAGAGTAAGCAAAAATGAGCGAGATTATCATCCGAACCGAGAACTTATCACGCGAGTTCGGCGCTGTGCGCGCCGTCGATCAGCTTTCGTTTGAAGTGCCCGCCGGGGTGGTCTTCGGTTTTCTCGGCCCGAACGGGTCGGGCAAGACGACCACGATCCGTCTGCTGCTGGGGCTGCTGGAGCCGAGCGCCGGGCGCGCCGAAATCTTCGGCTTCGATACGCGCACCCAGGCGGACCGGATCCGCGAGCGCTGCGGCGCGCTGCTGGAGCACCACGGCCTGTACGAGCGGATGAGCGCCGAGGCCAACCTCGACTATTACGGGCGCATCAATCATCTACCTGGGGCCGAACGGCAGGCGCGCATCAAGGAACTGCTCGATCACCTGGGGCTGTGGGAGCGCCGCAAAGAGGGGATCGGCGGGTGGAGCAAGGGCATGAAGCAGAAGTTAGCGGTGGCCCGCGCGCTGCTGCATCGCCCCGCGCTGCTCTTCCTGGACGAGCCGACCTCCGGCTTCGACCCGGTGGCCGCCGTGGAACTGCGCAGAGATTTAGCCCGGATGGTCGAGCAGGAGGGCGTGACGGTCTTCCTGACCACGCACAACCTGGCCGAAGCCGAGAAACTCTGCGGGCAGGCGGCGGTGATCCGGGAGGGCCGGCTGCTGGCGGTGGGCGACACCGACGAACTGCGCGCCCGGAGCGCCGGCCCGCGCGCCGAGATTCGCGGGCGCGGCTTCGACACGGCGGCGCTGCAAGCGCGCCCCGAAGTGGTCGCGGTGCACTACAACGGCGGCGACACGATCCGGCTCGACCTGCGCCCCGGCGCCGAGGTAGCGCCGCTGGTCAGTTGGATGGTCGGCGCGGGCGCACAGATCGAAGAAGTGCGCCGGGTGCAGAACAGCCTGGAAGATTTCTTTTTGAGTTTGATGGAGGCAAGCGATGTTGTGGGGTGATATCTGGACGGTTGCGCGCAAGGAACTGCACGAGACTCTGTTTCCCGCTGGCAAGCGCCAAGCCGGTCTGGTGCAGGCGTTGGGGTACGCCGGACTGATGGGTCTGGCGCCGATCATGATGGGAGGCGGATACCTGGAATCGTGGGGCGCGTTGATTTTCGCCTGTTTCCCTATTCTTATTGTAACAAGCACGGTGGTCGATCTGTTCGCCGGCGAACGCGAGCGCCACACGTTCGAGACGCTGCTGGCGAGCCGCCTGCCCGACCGGGCGATCTTGCTCGGCAAACTGGCGGCGATCACGGTGCACGCCTGGGGCGTCGCGCTGCTCAGCCAGCTTATCGCGGTCGTGGGGATCAATCTCATCCGCATCGCCGGGCAGGGCGAGGGCGGGCTGCATTTCTTCCCCGCCGATATCGCGCTGAGCATCGTGCTGCTGACTCTGCTGACCGCCGGGTTAGCCGGGGGCGCGGGCATCCTGGTCTCGCTGCGCACGCCCACCGCACGGCAGGCCAGCCAGCGTATGATAGTCCCGATGCTGCTGGTGTTGGGCATACCCGGCTTTTTGCCGCTCGTCTTGGGGCAGTTGGTGCCGCTTGACGTACAGGTGGGCTTTGTGCAGTGGGCGAGCGACGGCAACGAAATTGTGGTCGTCCTGGCAATTGCCGTGCTCCTGCTGGCCGCCGACGCGCTGGTGTTCGCCGGCGCGCTGGCCCGCTTCCGGCGCGCGCAGTTGATCCTGGATTGATCGGCGGGCGCGGCGCGCCGTGCGCACCGGTTTACTTCGGGTGCTTGCCGGTGTAAAACCCGCCCATCCAGCGCAGCACGTCGATCACCGACTGGGGCGCGACCTTGCCCTGGATGACCTGCTTGGATACGTCGGCGCCCAGAAAGGTGGTACTGCCGCCGGTTTGCGCCATCTGAGCGGTGAGGCTGGCCAGGGTTTGGCAGTCACGCGCCAGCGTATGTTGGAGCCGGCGCTGGTCGAAGATGTCCAACTCCTCCCACCGGCTCTCGATGTCGTCGCGCAGGGCGGTCAGGTCGAGGGCGGGCGGCTTGTCAACCGGGAACGCTTCGAACAAATCGGCGAACAGATCGGCGGTGAGGGTGACTTCATCGTAAAGGATGTTGAGCGAGCGGTTGCCGAAGGGATGGGGCAAGCCGTGCCGGTCGATATCGCGTTCTTCCGGGTCGCCTTCGGCAAAGTAGCCACCCAACCAGTACAGAATCCCGACCCCAGAGCGCGGCACAGCCTGGTTAGCGATGAGCGACTCGCGGGTATTGTCCTGGCTGTGCGCGCGGCCCAACTGTTGGATGCAGTCGGCAAGCGTCAGGCTTTGCTGTGAGAGGTTGGCGATCTCTTTCTTGGAGAGCGCGCCGGTCAGCGACCCCAGTTCTCTGGTGAGGACATTAGGGTGGGGAGGTTGGTTGTACTCGAAGTTGACGATCAGATCGCTGAACAGATCGACGGCTCGCTTGATATGCTCGGCGAGCGCGAGCAAGTCGCGGGCGCGAAAGACGGGATAGAGCGCCAGACTGACCTTGAGCGTTTCGCGCTCGCGTTGGGTCCGTTTGTTGTCGTAGAGGCGCAGCAGCTTACCGATCTCTTTCTGCGGGATGCGCCGGGTATAGGCGCGCAGCAGGTCGATGGCGATCTCGCGCATTTCGATATCCTGGGCGAGCAGCGGCCAGATGCGGCGCATCACGGGCGCCGACTGGGCAGCGTCGGGGGGCAGGTGATCGAAGAGCGGCTTGGCGACGCGGAGCAGGTCGGCGCGCTCACCGTGTTCGGCGACATAGCGAAACAGCTCGACCGTAAACGGAAAACCCAAAGTAAGCGCTAACTCGGTGCGCCGGTCCATCAGCGCCAGCAGCCCGTTGACGGCATATTCCACGCCGGGGTCCCAGTCGTGCACGTGCAGCACGCTGCGATACGCCAGCGCTAGGGCGTGCCGGTCGAGGCTGGCGTTCGCCTCCAGCGCCCGGAGCGCGCCGAGCGCCTGGGATGCGCCGACCGGCGTCACCTGGAAGAGTGCGCGCACCAGTTGGCGAAACTCGTCGAGGCGGGGATCGCCGTAGAGCACATGTTGGTAGCGCAGCAGCAGTTGCGCCAGGTCGGCGGGCCGGTCGAGCAAAAAGAGAATCTGCGCGAGCAGCAGCGGACCGGGTTCGGGCAGGGTCGTCAATTCCGGGGAACGGACCAGCGCCCACACGGTTTGCTGCAAGATTTCGGTGAAGCGCCCGGCGTATCTGGACTGCGCCAGGTTGCGCAGGCTCTCCAGCGCCGGCACGTCGATCAACTCCTGCCGGTGGATGGCGACGGCATGCTCGGCGAAGCGGGCCAGCACCATATCGCCCTGTTCGCCCAGCGCCTTGCCCGCGCGGAGCAGCACGCCGCGCCCGGTTCCTTCGATGGGCTTGCTCGAATCCAGGCAGACCAAGGCGGCCTGGACCGGGGCCGGCAGTTGATCGACAAAGGCGGCGTCGTTGAGCAGCCGGTCGAAGTCGCGCGGTTCCAGGTGGTGGGCGGCCAGGCGCAGCGTCGAGCGGGCGATACGGCTGTTTTTGCGCGCCAGCGGCAGGCTGGTTTGCAGGATTTTGTCCATCACCTGGTCGAACTCCAGCGCGACCGGCGTGGTTTCCAGTTCTTCCAGCAGCCCGGCGACGCCTTCGCTGTCCTGGCGACCGGCCAGCTCACGTTGGTAGGCCAGCGCCACCACGCCGAAGATGCGCGGCCAGGATTCGGCCATTTCGGGCGCCAGGTTAAACCAGCGCTTCAGCAGCGTAAAGGCAGGCAGCGCGCGGCCTTCGCGGGCGGCGCGTTCTAACTGCTTGAAGACGGCGACGGCGACGGTGCGGTCTTCTTCGATCAAAGAAACCAGGACATCGGCGGGTTCCGGCTCGTCGAGCGCGAGCGTGACGCGCAACAGGTATTCGGCGTAGGCGACGCGCAGGTCGCCTCTTAGGGTGGGGTCGGTTTGCAGGACGCCCATCACATCCTCGCGGTAGAGCGGCTGCCCTTCGGCGAGCGCGATGTCCATGACGGCGCGGCGCGCGACCTCGGCGAGGGCGGCGGCGAGCGGCAGAACGTCCATGTAATGGCGCGCGGTGTCGGCCATGTCGTTGAGGCGCCGGTCGAGATCGATGGGATCAAGCTGCATACGGCCCACGGCAAAGCTGCTGTAAGGCTCTTTGGCGGTAAACGTGGTAGTCAGTTCGCCGGCCTCCCAGTTGAATACCTGGTGCTTCTCCGGGGGCACTGCGCCGCGCGCCAGGAATTTGATCTGAGCCGGGCTGTTCTGGCCGGTGCTGACGTAGGATACGAACGTAATCTCAGAGCGCGCCGGCGGTGGCAGCAGCGATAACAAGCCCTGGAGAAAGTGCAGGCGTTCGGCGATAGGCGCGTTGCAGTTGATAATTGCCAGCGGCTCGCCCAGGACAATGGTTCCCAGCAACCCGCGCGTCGTCCGGGCGACGTTCTGGCAGCAGCTTAGCAGGGTGGTGAGCGCGCTCATCTGCTGCCTGGTCGTGGGCGCGGCAAGGTCGGAGATCAAGTAAGGGTTGATTTCGTTTCGCAGGACGTTGAAGGTGGGCATTTCGTTTTGCAGCACCCGCTGCAAAACGTTGATGTTACCGCTGAGGATATCGAGGACGGCCCTGGGCAGCAGAATGTAATGCACGGTGGGGACGGCGCTTTCGCCGATCCATTCGCGCCGGGCATGCGCCAGGATATAGTCGGTGTTCTGCCCATGAAAGAGGCCGATCACGTCCGAATCGGGGCCGGTGGCGTCGTCATGGCCGGCCGGGAGCAGCGGGGCCAGCGCGAGACATTCGCGCCACTGGCCGACGGCTACCCCCGGCGAACAAGCGATGAGTTGGGGAGCGCCCGTTGGCCGGCCACTCTCGACGAGATATCCGTGATAGAGGTGCTCAAGGCTGACGTTTTTAATCGGTTCGGTGCCCATAATGCATTGCCTAATCTTAGTGCAGGCCGGTTGTGCGCAACATTGGCGTTAGGTGTGTGGTGCTGCGTCAAGTTAATTATAGTCGAGTAGAGAGCGCTGCCAAGCGAAAAGGGTTACAATCGGTTAATCCTGTGCAAGACTTTATTCAGGGTGATTCGGCTCCCGACGGGTTCGGCGGTCGATAGGGTGTGGAAGGTTTTTCGTGGCCTTAACGGGTAAAACTGCCGGCTATCGTAATAAAACGCTATCGATTTTGCGAAATAGCCCGCAGCTTCAATCACGGAAACGATAGACCACAAAAAACGGTAGAAGCAGGGATGCCTTTACCATCGGGAATCGGGACTATTCTGGATAAATTCGCCACCCCTCCCGCATAGCCTTCTTGCGCATCTTCGCGTCGGGATACACCGCGACCGGAAACCCTACCGCGCTGAGCAGCGATACGTCTGAGAAACTATCGGCGTAGGCGGCGGCATTCGCCAACTCGACGCCGGGCGCATGCTGCGCGAGATGCGCGCGGATGAACTCGAGTTTGCGCGGCCCCTGGCACGATTCGCCGACGCGCCCGGTGCATACCCCATCTTGCATGTCGAGTGTGGTGCCCAGCCCGGCCTCGGTGCCCAGGTGCGCCGCAATCCGCGCGCTGGCGCCTTCGAGGATGCCCGAAACCAGCACGACCCGCGCGCCCTGGGCTTTGTGCTGTTCGAGGAAGTCGATGACATCCCGGCGATAGGAGGGGAGAAGGCGCTCGGTCGCCAACCAGGTAAAGAACGCATCAAGCGCTTCGGCAGACCACCCGCGCAGCATCCACGCCAGACCGCGCGTCCAGCGGTCACGAAACCTTACCTGGTCTATGAGTCCGAGCTTAAACATCAACATATTCGGTATCTGCGTGACGCCGAAGTAGCCGATGCGGCGACGCGGCATCCGGGGGTAGGTCATGAAGCCGCGCCACGTGTTCCCCTCGACCAGCGTGCCGTCGATGTCGAAGAAGACCGCTTCGACGTCGGGCCGGTCGGCGGCGCGCGCTTCGATCTCGCGGCGCATCAACTCGCGGCGCAGGGTCTTGCCGACAACGCTCTTGGGCAGCGCATCGACGAAGGCGTAGCGATAAGGGATTTCATACGGCGCAAGCTGAGTCTTTGCCCGTGCGATAATATCCGATTCGCTCAGATATTGGCCGGATTTGAGCACCACCCACGCCTTCAGCGCCTCCTGCCCCACCTTCGCCGGGTTGGGGTGCGGGATGCCCGCCACGCACACGTCCTCGACCTCCGGCATGGCGGCGATCACCTTCTCGACGTTCGACGGGAAGACGCTAAAGCCGCCGATGGGCGTCATATCCTTCTTACGGTCCACGACGTAGAAGTAGCCGTCTTCGTCCATACGCGCGATGTCACCGGTATAAAGCCAGCGCTTACCGGCGGCGTCTTCCCGAATCGCGTAAGCGGTTTCACCAGGTTTATTGTAGTAGCGCTGCATCATATGCGGACCGCTGACGACTAACTCGCCGGCCGCGCCGACCGGCATGTCGGTTTCTTCGTCCTCCAGGCTGATGATGCGGCATTCTACGTCCGGCACCGGCAGGCCAATCGAGCCGGCGCGGTTCTCGCCGAGCACCGGGTTGATATGCGTCACGCTGGGCATTTCGCTCATGCCGTAGCCTTCGAGCAGCCGCCCGCCGCTCAACGACTCGAAGTGGGCTTTGGTCTCGGTGGGCAGCGGCGCGGCTCCACTGATGCAGGTTTCGATGGTCGAGAGGTCATATCTGGCGGCGCTAGGATGATTGTTGATCGCGTTATAGAATGCCGGAACACCCATAAACGCATCACAGCTATAATGGTCAATGCATTGCAGTATTTCCCTGATATCGCGCGGGTCGGGCACCATCACCAGCGGCGCGCCGAAGAATACCCCAAAGCTTAACACGGTGATAAGACCGTATACGTGAAAGAGCGGCAGCGCAGCTAAGAAAGCGTGCTCGCGGTTGACTTGCTCCGGTGTAACCCACACGCGGCACTGCATGGTATTGGCGACGAGCGCGCGGTGTGTGCAGACCGCTGCCTTCGGGACGCCGGTGGTGCCGCCGGTGAACTGAAACAGGCATATGTCATCCGCGCTTACTTCGGCTTCCGGCTTTTTGCCCAGGTGCCGCGCGAGTTCGTCTTGCAGCCAGTGATCCTCCGGGCGCTTCTCGATGCGGTGCCCGTCCTTGCGCTCGCGGAACAGGGTAAATAGGCGCTGCGCCAGCGGCGGCAAGTACTCTTTGATGTTGGTTACGATAACATGCCGGACCTGCGTCTCGGCCTGGATCGACTTGACCGATTCGTAGAAAGCGCTGAGCACGATCACGAATTTCGCTTCGCTGTCCTTAAGCTGCTGCTTGATTCGCAGCGGCGGGTAGGTGGGGTTGACCGCCGTCACCACGCCGCCGGCCTTGAGCGTGCCGTAGAATGCGATGGGGAAAGCGGCGCAGTTCGGCAGCACCAGGGCCACGCGGTCGCCCTTCTTGAGGCCCATCGCCACCAATGCCGAACCCAGCGCGTCGGCAAGCTCGTTTAGTTCGCCGTAGGTGAGCGTGGCGTCTTTGCGCCCGAACAGGGGCAGCGCGGCGGTCGTGATGACGGCGGGCAGATCGGGAGCGACCTTTTCGAGGAAAGCGTGTAAGGGATGGTCGGGGTAATCGAGCGTGTAAGGGACGTGCGGGTCGTAATGTTTGAGCCAGGGTTTGTCACTGTAATGCATGGTGTTTACCTTAATTCTACTGCAAATTACCGGTAAATCGGCGCAATCTGCGTGCATTTTGGCGGCAAAAGGCGGCAAAAAAGCGGCAAACAACGGTCATTTTGCCGCCTCCAGCCGCGCCAACCATGCCTCCGGGAAGCGCGCCGGGCGGCCTTCGCGGGTGACGCAGATGTGGCGCGTGGTGCCGGTCAGGTGCACCGCGCCGTCATCCGGGTTGATGATCTCATAGGCGAAGGTCATGCCCCGGCTGCCGAATTTCTCTAACCACGTGCGCACGGTCACACGCTGGCCGTAGCGCGCCGGCACGGTATAGCGCGCCTTCACTTCGACCAGCGCCAGGTAGAAGCCGGTTGCGATGAAATCGTTGTAGGGCGTGCCCTGTGCGCGGCCCCACACGCTGCGCCCTTCCTCCATCCACACGATGTATGCCGCGTGGTGTACGACGCCCATCGCGTCGGTCTCGGCGAAGCGCACGTAGAAGGTGGTCTCGACGACTTCGGGTGTGGAGGTGTCCGGTTTCACGTCTACTTACCCTCCTTAAGTCGGAGAAGACTTTTTAACCACGAATAAGCACGAATAAGCACGAATAAGCACGAATAAGCACGAATGAAAGCGATTCCCCTCTATTGGGGTAGCTTTGCAATCCGGCACGGTTGTCGGTGTGTCGTGGGCGGGTTTCAACCCCGCCCCTACAGACGCGATGGGTGTTTATGTAAAGTCAATGCTGATGCCTTAAATGTTGACCTCACCCCCCGCCGCGCTGCGCGCGCCCTCCCCCCTCTCCACGCCGTGGAGAGGGGGGACAGAGGGGGGTGAGGTTCAGGCAGCAAGCGTCCATTGCTGCGTAAAGATACCGTTGATGATACCGTGATTTTTGTGTAAGGGCGATTTTGGCTATATCGCGTATAATGAGCGCGATGGCAGATGAAATCAAGGTCCTGCTGTTCTTGATTTTGTTCCCGGCGTGGCTGCTGCTGGTCCCGTTGGCTGTGCGCGTGTGGCCGGCGCGGCGGCGCATCCGGTTGAGCCGGCGCGCGCGCCGGTGGGCGGCGCTGCTCTTGATGGGCGCGGCGGTGGCGCTGACCGAGCGTACGATGGCGGTGCTGGCCGATTGGAAAGCGCCGGCCTGGAACGGCCTCGCGTATTTGAGCGCGGCGGCGCTGTGCTTTGCGGCGGCGCTGCTGGCGCGCCCGTGGCCTGTCACGCCCGCAGCTAATGAGCGCGTTTCCCTGCCCCGCGAGCGGCGCGTCGTGCGCCTGGGCTTGGCGCTGCTGCCGGGGAGCGCGCTGGCGCTGTGGCTGCTGCAAGACCTGGCGCGCCAGGGCAAGACGAATAACCTGGGCGAGTTCGGGCTGTGGGCGCTGGCGATTGTACTGTACGTGGCGGGCGTGGTCCCGCCGCGCGCCTGGCGCGCCGGCTGGCGCGGGCTGTGCGTGTCGTGGCGGCGGCGCCGGGCGGAATGGCTGCTCGTGCTGGCGGTGACGCTGGGCGCGTTGGGGGTGCGCGTGCTGCGGCTGGGCAGCGCGCTGCCGGTGCTGTTCGGCGACGAATCGCCCTTTTCGGTCGATGCCATGCAGATCGCCAAAGGGCTGGACGTGACGATCTTCGTGCCGGGGCACCAGGGCCACCCGTGGATTTTTCCGGTGATGCAAGCGCCGTTCGTGGCGCTGCTGGGCCGGACGCTGCTGGCGGTGCGCATCTGGCCGGTGATCTTCGGCACGCTGACGATCCCGGCGACGTATCTGCTGGCGCGCGAGATGTTCGACCGCAGGATCGCGGCGGCGGCGGCGGCGTTCCTGGCCGGCTACCCGATCCACGTGCATTTCAGCCGCATCGGGATCAATAACATCATCGACCCGTTTTTCGGGACGCTGGCGCTGGCGCTGCTGCTGTGCGGCCTGCGCAACGGGAGCCGCGCCGCGTTTGCCTTCGCAGGGGTGGCGCTGGGACTGGGCGAGTATTTCTATTCGGGCGGGCGGCTGCTGCTGGTGCTGGTGGGCGGCTACCTGGTTTATTTGCTGTTGTTCCGGCGCGACGTGGCGCGGGCGCGCTGGCGCGGCCTGCTGGCAATGGCGGGCGCGGCGGCGGTGACGGTGTGGCCGGCGTTCTACCACCTCTACACGAACGGCGTCCCGCTGATTTACCGCGCACGCCTGACCAGTGTGATCGAGAGCGCGGACGGCCCTTCGCTTGTCGAGCAGATGATCGAGGCCGGGCAGTTCCGGGAATTCCTGGCGGACCAGCTCCGCGATTCGTTCCTGGGCTATATCCAGACGCCGGACCGCTTCCACTTCTACGCCGGCCAGACCGCGATGCTCCTGCCGCCGGCGGCGCTGCTGTTTTTGCTGGGTGTGATGTGGGCGCTGTGGCGGCTGCGCGGCGGGCTGGCGCTGCGCGCGCGCGGCCCGGAGGCGCTGCTGCTGGCGTGGGTGGCGCTGACGGCGCTGCTGGGCGGGGCGACGATGCGTATGACGCCGGGCTACGCGCGCTACGTGATCGTGACGCCGGCGCTGGCGGTGCTGGCGGCGTTGGGGCTGGCGCTGACGCTGGATTTCTTCGCGCGATGGGTTGCGAGACGCGGCTGGGTGAACGCGGCGCTGGCGGCGTGTCTGGTGGTGATAAGCGCGGCGGGCGTGAACTACTACTTTGTGCGCCACCTCGACGACCTGATGGACAGCCTGAAGCCGGAGACCTGGGAGGTCCGCGACCTGCGGCAGCGCATCGCGGCGCTGCCGGCGGATACGGAGGTGCATATCATCTCGTCGGGGCTGAACATGCACTTTCGCGGCGTGATCCGGTACTTCGACGGCGACCGCACGGTGATCTACCACGAGGAGGAGGCGGTCGATTGGCGCTTCCTCGATACGCTGGTCAGTGAGCGGCACTATATTTTCTTTGTGCAGGGGACGCGGATGGCCGATCTGGAGACGTTGCAGCGCAGTCTGCCGGGCGGGCGGCTCTTGCCGCCGCCGTATGTATTGCGCGCCGGCCTGGCGTATGTGGGGTACGAGGTGGGCGGGGAGTGGTGAGTGATGCAAGAAGAGGGTGAGAAGATGAACTGGCTGGAGGTTTCGTTGGTGGTGGACGGCGAGGCGGCGGAGGCGGTGGCGGACCTGTTCCAGCAGTACGCGCACCAGGGCGTGGTGATCGAAACCGCCGCGCCCGACCTGGACGCCTGGCCGGACGAGTTGGAGGAGAAATTGAAGGGGCAAGCGCTCGTGGTGCGCGCGTACCTGCCGCCGGGCGCGGCGACCGAGGATGCGCGCGCGCGCATCGAACAGGGCTTGTGGTATCTCAGCCGGCTGTACCCGATGCCGCACCAGCCGACTTACCGCACGGTGGAGGAGGCGGATTGGGCGGAGGCGTGGAAGGTGCACTACAAGCCGGTGCGCGTGGGCCGGCGCATCTTGATCCGCCCGCGCTGGGAGGCGGTGGCGGCGGCGCCCGGCGACGTGGTGATTGCGCTCGATCCGGGGATGGCGTTCGGCACGGGCACGCACCCCAGCACGCAGCTTTGCCTGGCGGCGCTGGAGGATTACGTTAAGCCGGGCGACGCGGTGCTCGATCTCGGCACGGGGTCGGGCATCCTGGCGATTGCGGCGGTCAAACTGGGCGCGCGGGAGGCGCTGGCGCTCGATGTCGATGACGTGGCGGTGCGGGTGGCCGGCGAGAACGCGCGTGAAAACGGCGTGGGCGGCATGGTGACGGTGCAGCGCGGCAGCCTGGAGGCGGCGCAGGCGACCGGGCGGGTGTGGGATGTGGCGGCGGTCAACATCCTGGCGAAGGTGATTATTGCGTTTTGCGGCGCCGGCCTGGGCGATGTGGTGAAGCCGGGCGGTGTGTTGGTCGCGGCGGGCGTCATTGAGGAGCAGGCGGCGGAGGTGGCGGCGGCGCTGGCGGGTGCAGGGTTGGCGGTGGTCGAAACGCGCATGATCGGCGACTGGGTAGCGCTGGTGTGCCGGCGCGGCGCTTAGTGCGGCGGGAGGGGCGGGCGTCGGGATGGGTTGGGCAGGTTTGAAACCTGCCCCATATGCATCAACTTAAGCGCTTTTTTCCCCCCTCTCCCCCGACCCCTCTCCCTCAAGAGATGCTGTTGGCGAACTCGCTCCCCCTCACCCCCTGGCCCCCTCTCCCACGTTGGGGAGAGGGGGAAAACGCGCACTTCGACGCGAT
>JAFGMM010000346.1 GCA_016927535.1 Anaerolineae bacterium | reverse complement strand
TCGCTGAACAGGCGCGGCACCTGGGCCGTGTAGGCGCAGCGCGGCGGCACAAAGAACGTATCGAGCTTTTCGACCGGCTCCCCGTTCCAATGCACCGCGCCGGCGTCCTTCGGCAGCAAGCCCAACAACACCCGCAGCAGCGTGGTCTTGCCGGAGCCGACCCGCCCCGTGATGACGACGAAATCGCCGCGCTCCAGGCGCAGGTCGATGCCGGTAATGCCGTGCTCGCTGCCGGGATACGTGTAGCTCAACCCGGTCACGTCGAGCGCGCGCAAGTGATCTTCCGAAGACTTTGCCGGGTAGACCACCGCCGGGAAGTTACCGTCCATGTACACTTCGCTGAGTTCGATCAGCGCATCCTGCGGCGCGCCTTCCATCAAGCGCCCCATGCGCTCCACTGAGACGCCGATCTGCCGGTACCGCGCGATCAGCAGCCCGGCGAAGGCGGTCAGGTCGCTGATGGCGTCCAGGTAGAAGACAAACAGCGCAAAGTCGCCGACCGTAAAAGCGCCCTCCCGCATCGACTGTGCCGCGATGATGAGAATCACGCCGGTGCCGATGCTGATCGCGTTGCGAAAGATGGAACTCAACACCTGGTTGAACAGCACATCTTTCAGCGTCATCCGGCGCCGCTCGTCGTTCAGTTCCTTGAAGCGCTCGACCACACTGTGCTCCGCCGTCGCCACCTTCACCGCCTGCACCGCGCCGAAGAACTCGCCGATGAAACCGGTGACGATGCCGGCAGCCCTGCGGCTGGCGCGGCGATACTTCTCGATGCGGTTAGTGGCGGCGAACGAGATGCCGGTGACGAAGATAAACGGCGCCAGCGCCAGCAGCGTAATCGGCACGCTGATGCTCAACATCACCGCCACCGCCACCGCGCTAAACGCCACCAACCCCAGGATGTCGTTGATCCACAGCGCGAACAGCGGAATCTCGAATACGTCACCCCGAAAGCGGCTGATCGCCTCACCCGGCGAGTCGGGCAGCGCCGACGCGCCGGGCCGCTTCAAGATGTGCATGAGCAAGTTCTTGCGCAGCAGCGTCATGCTATGCACAAAGAACGGGACATTCGTGCTGACCAGACCGAGAATGCCCATTATCCGAACCAACTCCGACCCGAACAGGAAAGCAATAATCGCCCAGATATCGAAGGTGACCGGGGCGTCGCCGGTGAGCAGGTTGAAAAATTCGCGGGTGAGGAGGCCCGGCACCTGCCAGAACAGCATCAGCACCAGCATCGACCCCAAGTTCATCAACCACAGTGTGGGCCGGAAGCGCACCATCGTCAGGATGACTTTCCAGGCCGGCGGCGCCGAACCGCCTTCTTTCTCATTTGTATAGCTTTTTATTTCCTCTGCCATCGCCGTCATGCCAATACCTCCGCCAGGTTCGTCTTCAACAGACTGGAGAAGCGCGAGCCGGGATCGGCGACTAACTGGATGCGGTCGCCGTGCTCCACCACATACCCGTCTTCCAGGATCATGATCTGGTCGGCGCGCTGAACCGTGCCCAACCGGTGCGCGACGATGATCGCCGTGCGATTCTCCAGCAGCTTGTCGATAGCGCGCTCGATGCGCTGCTCGGTGAGCGGGTCGAGCCGCGACGACGCTTCGTCCAAGATGACCAGACCGGGGTCGCGCAGGAAGATGCGCGTGAAGGCCAGCAGTTGCGCCTCGCCGGCGGAAAGACCGCGCCCGCCCGTCTCCAACTTGGTATCGAGGCCCTCCGGCAGCCCCTCGTACCAGTCCATTAACTCCAGCGCTTCGAGCACTGCCATAATCCGGTCGTCAGAGATGCTGCGATCAAAAAACGTGATGTTGTCGCGCACGGTGGCCTGGAACAACTGCACATCTTGCGTCACCATGGCGACGCGGCTGCGCAGGTCGCGCAGCCTGGGCGCGCGGATATCCACGCCGCCCAGGCTGATGCAGCCCGCCGTCGTGTCGTACAAGCGAAAGACCAGCCGGGTGATGGTCGTCTTGCCGCTGCCGGTGCGTCCCAACAGACCCATCACCGTACCCGGCGCCAGATCAAACGACAGGTCCTTGAGCACTGCTTCATCTTCTACATAGGCAAACGTCACATCCTCAAACGCCAGGGCGAGCGGACCGCCAGGGATGGTCGCGCCGGGGCCGTCTTGCAGCTTGCTCGTAAAGCCGCGCAGTTCCTCCAGCCGTTCGGTCGCCGCGCCGATGTTCTGAAACTGTTCCAACTGCCGGGTTAGCTCGCGGATGGGCCGGCCCAACAGGTTAACGTAATAGAGAACCAGGTAAACCGTGCCCAGTGTGAGCACGCCGTCCTTGAACAGCTGAAAACCGAGGAGCAGAGAAAGCGCCATCCCCAAGACCATTAGCAGCCCGGCCACAAGGCGCACGACGATAAACATCAGCGAAGCCGTGCGCCAGTGCTTCAAGATGATATATTGCAGTTTATACAGCCCGCGCAGCACGAATTCGACCGCGCCGCTGGAGCGAATATCTTCGGTGCCGGCCAGCCGTTCTTCCAGGTAGCCGAACAACTCCGCCGTTGCCTCGCGCAGCGCCTTCTGGTGCGGGATGGCAACGCCGCGCACCCGGTTCAGCGCGAACAAGGTGACCGACGCGAACAGGCTGAACACGATACCCAGACGCCAGTCCTCCAGGAGCAAGACGAACAGCACGCCGAGCAGCAGCAGCAGATTTCCCAGCACGCTGATGACGAAGCGCGAGAAAAAGTTCGACAGTTCGGCCACATCGCCGTCGATGCGCTCGATCAACTCGCCGGGGCTGCGGTCGTTGTGAAAACTCATGTCCAGGCCCAGGCAGTGGCGCGCGAGGTCGGCACGCAGCGCGTTCGTCGCGGTCCAGGCGACGTTTTCGCCGGTATAGGTTGCGCCCACGCCAACGACCTGCTGGAGCAGCGCCAGGCTGATAAAGACCAGCGCCGCCCGCATCAGCGCATCGGTATCCGCGCCGGACTGCGCAGCGTCGATGAAGTAGCGCACAATCTGCGGGTTGAGAACTTGCAAGCCGATGCTGCTCAACAGCAAAACGACCAACAAGACAAAACGTACTTTTTGATCTCTTAGATAGTCAACCAGTAAATTCCAATACTGTCGGAATGGGATTTTCATGGGTCCTTCTTTGGTTAAGCCTCACTGCTAAATATACGTGGCGCTCCCGGCCACCGTTTAGAAGGGTTGATCCACCGTCGCGGTTTCATACAATTCGGTTTTTTCTACTTACATAGTCACACCTCCTGAGATTAAAAGGTTCGCGCCTCTAGCGTACTACGAACTGCCGAGCAGGGAATCACTGAAATGTACTAGACGCCCCAAGAGCGCAAGAGCGCGCGTACTTTGCCGCGAGATCGCCCAAAAAACGATTGGTGTATTCGAGAACAGGTTAGATCAGTGGAAAAAGTCGATACGACGAATGTTCAGCGAATCACCCACCCGGCAACTGCCCAGCCCTGTTTGGTAAAGGCTGCAAGGGTAAGTGGTTTTTGTGGGAGCTGCAAGCTGAACATGGACATCTTTACAGTCCAAAACTACCGGAAACCCCCTTAGTATATCGCATATAGTGTAGAGTCTAGGAATTGTTGGAAATTGACAGAAGACGAGGGAGAAGTTCCACTAGGTAAAACAAAAAACACCGAAAGGAACCCTC
>JAFGMM010000035.1 GCA_016927535.1 Anaerolineae bacterium | reverse complement strand
TGGGGGGGGGGGGGGGGGGGGGTGTTTTCGTCGCGCGGCACCACCGATTCGCGCTCGCCGGGCACGCCGGGCGAACTGAGCCGCACGTGCGGCTCGCTGCGCGGCTTTGGCTTCCGGGAAGGCGCTTTTTCTTTGCGCCGGGCGGGGCGGCTTCCGGTCGGAGCCGGGTGGGCGGCCGGCCCGTCTGCGTCGATTTGCTGGGCGACCCGGCGCGCACGGGCATTGAGCCAGTTCAGCGCATGGCGCACCGAACGGCGGCGCACCCCCAACACCACCAGCGCCGCCACGGCGAACACCAGCCCCCACACGACCAGCGATACCAGCGGCCCCGCGACGGCGCTGACGGCCTCTGAGAGCGCCCATCCGCCATACCCGCCGCCCGCGCCCAGTTCGGCGCGCAGGCGCGGGTCACGCCCGTCGGCGGTGAGTAGGTGCAGCAGCGCCAGGAGTGCGAAGAAACCGATTTCGCCGGCCAGCACCCGGTGCCACGCCAGCGGTATCCTGACGCCGACCTTTGGCAGCAGCACGTAAAGCCCGCCGGCCACAATGGTCCCGGCGGCCACCAGTGCGCCGGGTGGGCCGAACAACTGGCGCAGGGTGTCGCCCCAACTGATCGCCAGCCAGGCGTCCGTCGAGGAAAGCCCCAGCAGAATCACCAGCGACACCAAGCCGAAGACGATCAGCAGGAAAGCGCCGATCTCGTCGAGCCAGGTTGGAAGCGCGGCACGGAAGCGCTGCCAGTAGGTGCGCAGGCGGATCCGCAGACCGGGCGTTGCGCCGGGGGCGCGCTTCTTGGCCTTCGGCTTCGGCTGAGTCTTCTTTTGGGCCGTGCGGTTGGCCCTGGATGGGCTTTTTTTTGTGTCTTTTGATGCACGCTTCGCCATGCGCGACCATCCCGAATCGAACGTCTGGGCGCTACTATACAGGGTTTGGCAGCCACCGACAAGTATAATCTCTAGACAATAAGCAGTGTTACGTCTATATTCTTTAGATAGCAACCGCCAATTCTACCTTTATACTTTTGGCTGGGCTGCCCGCCGTAAACTTTTTTGGTGTATCATTATCAGCGAGAGGGTTTTGGAGAAGTTGATGGTGGAAGAAGAACCGGAAGTTCTGCCTGAGAACCTGTCGCGGGCAGAATTGGCTCACCAACAAGCATTAAGATTTGCAAAAGACCTGGCCGAGATCTTTAAGATCGAGAAGGCCCGGCGCGAAGAATTACAGGACGCTTACCAGCAGTTGCAGGCGGTCTTTGCCGGTACGCCGGCCGGCCTGGTCGTGTTGGACGATTCCTATGTCGTCCAGCGGGCAAACGCCATGTTCTGCCGGTGGGTCGAAGCCGAGCCGGACGCCGTGCACGGGCGCCCGATTGCCGACGTGCTGGCGACCGACGACTTGGTTGAAGCGATAAAGGTTCCTGGCGGCCCCCCCGACCAAGTGGAAGTGTCGGTAACCCGGCCCGTGCCGCGCGTGTTCGTGGCGCATATTGCCCGGCTCGCATCGCGCCGCGCGCCGGGCTGGATCGTGGTCATGCAGGATCACAGCGAGCGTAGGCGGCTGGAGTACCAGAAGTCCGAGTTTATCAACATCGCGGCGCACGAACTGCGCACGCCGATGTCGCCCATTCTCGGCTATGCGCTGATTTTGCTGGAAGACTTACGAGGCCAGATCGACGAGCCGTACTGGTCGTTTCTGGAGGGTGTCTACACTGGCGCGAGCCGGCTTCAGCGCCGGATCGATGAACTGGTGGCGTTTGCCAACATGAGCCGGGGCAATCTGTGGACGCACGGCGCGTCTGCTCTGCGGCTGGCCCCGCTGGTCGAGGATATCTTTTACGAAATGCAAGACGCGGCAGCCGAGAAGGGGGTATCGCTGGAGATGCACTGTCCCGACCCGGCGCTTGCCCTGCAAGTGGACGTCGCGCCGCTGCGGATCGTGCTCAATCAGCTCCTCTCGAACGGGATCAAGTTCAACAAAGAAGGCGGCTACGTCCGGGTCGAAGCCGAGCAGGAGGGCGACGCGACGATCATCCGGGTCGTGGACAACGGCATCGGCATGCCACAGGCCGAACTGGAAGAGATTTTTCAGATGTTCTTCCAGGTAGAAGACCACCGGATCCGGCACGTCGGCGGTCTGGGGTTAGGGCTGCCGCTCGTGCAGTATGCTGTGTCGCAATTGAGCGGCAAACTCGCGGTCGATACCAGCCTGGGCGGCGGCACCACGTTCACCCTGCGGCTGCCGACTCAGACGCCGGAAGCGCCGGTCGCCAGCGCCGACGACCCGATGCAGGCGCGCCCGGAAACGGTCGCGGCGCTGAGCGGCATCGTCGAAGCGATGGAAAGCCGCGACATTCACAGCGGCGGCCATGCCCGGCGGGTCGCTCACCTGGCGCTGCGCATCGCCCGGCGGATGGATTACCCGGCGGAGGCTCTGCCCACCCTTGAGACGGCGGCGCTCCTGCACGATATCGGCAAGGTCGGCATCCCGGAGGCGATTCTCCACAAGTGGGGACAGCATTCCGCCGCCGAGCAAACGGTTTACCGCCGGCATGTGACCCTGGCGCGCGAGATTCTGGAGCCGGTCGCCGGTATGCAGCCGGTGATTTCCATCATCCTTGCGCACCATGAACGCTGGGACGGCAAGGGCTATCCCCAGGGGTTGGTCGGCGCGGCGATTCCGCCGGGCGCGCGCATTCTGTCCGTCGCAAATGCCTACGATAACATGACCAATGTGTACACGCGCGGCGCGACCGCGGCGCATGAGGAAGCGCTCCAGGTGATCTGCGCCGGGGCCGGGCGCATCTGGGACCCGGGTGTCGTCAAAACCCTGGCTGCTATGATGTGAGGGCGAGAGACTAACCACAAGGATGCCGGACAAGGTAGTAAGAATACGTTCGCGGAGGTTGCCTTATCGTGTCGTCGTTTTTGCCGCCGTCGCAGCGCTCGGCGCGGCGTGGTCCATTCACCCGCCGGCCGGCGGCATACTGCTGGCGCTGTTGGTGGGCGCCTTGATCGGGCGGCTGGCGCGCCGGCCTGTCTGGTCGTTGATGGAGCAGGCGCCCGACGGCATCTTTGTCCTCGACCCGCAAGGCCGCTTCGTCGCGGCGAATTTGCAAGCTTGTGAACTGCTGGGTTATACGCGCGCGGAATTCTTGAATCTGCACTTGCGTGACGTGACGCCGCCGGACGAACGAGACAAGGTTGATGCGTGCTTGCCGGCGCTCGAAGGCGGGGAGTGCAACGTATCCTGCAAAGACGGCGCCGTCGTCCCGGTCGAGATCGGCGCCAGGCGGCTCGCGGACGGCTGCACGGTAGCCATCGCCCGCGATATCACCGGGCGCCGGGCACTCGAAGCCGCCTCGCAGCGCTATGCCCGGTGCCTGGAAACGCTGCGCGAGATCGACCGGGCGATTCTGTCGGCGGGGTCGCCGGAAGAGATCGCCGGTGAAGTGCTCTGCCGGCTCAAAGATCTTATTTCCAGCACTCACGCCAACGTCGTGTTGTTCGACTTCCCCGCTGATGAGATGATCATGTTGGCCGGCTATGGCTATAGTGAACGCGGCGTCGATGCCGCCGCTGGGACACACCACCCGCTTAGTCTCTTCCGGGCCGCCGTGCTGTTCTTGCAGATGGGAAAATACCGCACGGTCGAAGACCTGTCCACCAAGCCCAACCGGTTTGAATTTGAAGATATTATGCTGGCCGTAGGCATTCTTTCCTACCTCGCCGTGCCGCTTATCGCACAAGGTAAGTTGATCGGTGCGCTCGACCTGGGGCGGACAACGCCCGGTCCGTTCGACCAGGAAAGCATTGCCATCGCCCGCGAGGTGTCAAGCCTGCTGGCAATTGCGATTCAGCAGGCCCGCCTCCACGAGCAGGTGCAGCGCGACACGCGCGAACTCGAAATGCGCGTGGCCGAGCGGACCGCCGAACTCAACCGCACCAAGGAGCACACCGTCGCTATTCTCAACAACAGCAGCGATGCGATCCTCCTGACGCGCGCCGACGGCTTTATCGAGCAGACCAACCCGGCCTTTAACACGCTGTTCGGCTACGAGGCCGACGCCGTGTTCGGCCATAACCTCGCCGAATACGTCGCGCCCGAATCGGTCGAGACCCTGGCGGCGGCGCTGCAAGCCCTGGTCGAGGCGAAAGAGCCGCAGCGCGTGGAGGTCACCGCGCTGCACCACGACGGCGCGCCGTTCGCCGGCGACCTCTCGCTGGCACCCCTGCCGCAGTACGGCGAAGTGTTGTACGTCGTGATGAGCCTGCGCGATATCAGCGCGCTCAAGCAGGTCGAGCGCCAGTTGAAGCGCGTCAACCGGCTGAAAACCGAGTTCCTCTCCACGGCGGCCCACGAACTGCGCACCCCGCTTACTTCGATCCGGGGGTTCAGCGAACTGCTGCTTGAACGCGACCTGCCGGAAGATCGCCGGCGGCGCTACCTGAAATATATTCACGAGCAAGCGACCCATCTTAGTGTTATCATTGAGGACTTGCTGAACATCTCGCGGCTGGAGGCCGGGCGCGGCCTGCGGATCTCGTCGGAGCCGTTCGATATGGGCGCACTGATCCAGAAAGTGGTCCTGCCGTTTAAAGAGTCGGCGTCTAAGCATTGTTTGATCGTTGAAGGCGATGTAGACTTGCCGCCAGTGATGGGGGATCCGATGCGTCTGACGCAGGTCGTGCAAAACCTGGTCTCTAACGCCATCAAGTATTCGCCGGGCGGCGGCACGGTCTTGATCCGCGTCGAAGCTCAGGGCGACGCGCTGACCGTCATGGTGCGAGATGAGGGTATTGGGATGACGCCCGAACAACAGGTACACTTATTTGAAAAGTTTTACCGCGCCGACGGCTCGGATACGGCGATTGGCGGCACGGGCCTGGGGCTGGCAATCTGTAAACTCATCGTGGAAACGCACGGCGGCGTCATCTGGGCTGAGAGTGAGTATGGGGTAGGCAGCGCGTTTTACTTCACCATCCCCTTGGACTACGAGGCGGCACCCGAAAGCGCCTGAGTCTGCCCGGCGTGCAGTGCGCTGCACTACTGACCAGTCAATTGATCCGGGAGAGTGTGTGAATGAAGAAAATTCTTATCGTTGACGACGACCCTACCATTTGCGAACTCGTCAGCGCTACCCTTGAAATCGGCCCGTATCAGATTTTTACCGCCAGCAGCGGTCCCGCCGCGCTTGCGATAGCCCAGGCCAAGCTGCCTGAAATGATTCTCCTAGATGTGCAGATGCCCGGCGCGTTCGACGGCATCGAGACCTGCCGCCGCCTCAAGAGCGACCCGCGCACCGCCCACATCTACGTGGTGATGGTCACGGCTAAAGGCCAGCCCTGGGACCGCGATATCGGCTACGCAGCCGGCGCCGATGGTTATTTCGCCAAGCCGTTCAGCCCGCTGGAGTTGATGCGCAAGGTCGAAGAAGTGTTAGACTGCGAGTAGCGGGGCGGGGCGCCCGGCAGCCGGCGCCGAACCTCGGCGCGCCACGGGAAGCCCCGAAGAAGGCGCGCCGCGTAGAAAGTGGCCCAACAGCTTCTATTTACACCTCTTAACTTCCCGGATGCGTCACGCTTTCGGGAAGTTTTGTATAGAAAAATTACCTTACCCGCGATAGCATTAGAAGCGTAGTTGAGAGAAGCCGCCGAAATTATACAAAAATCTTAAAACGTTGTCTTGATTTTATAGATTTAGAAGCAGAATAGGAGAGAAAACGATGCCAATCCTCAAACATGGCGAAGTGACGCATGAACTCTTGAACGAAAAAAGTTCGCGCTTCATCGCCCAGACCGACAACATGATGATGGTCGTCGTCGCCTTTGCCGACGGGCCGCAGGCAGAACCCGACCCGCCCCACAGCCACCCGCACGAACAAATTACCTACGTCGCGGAGGGCGAACTGCTGTTCTTCCTGGACGGTAAGCCGACGACGGTCGGTCCGGGCGATGTCGTCGTCGTGCCGCCTAACACGCCGCACACCATCCAGCGGTTGAGCGAGTGTGTGCAATTGGTTGATACATTTCACCCGCCGCGTGAAGATTTCCTTAAGAAGTAAGATTCCACCTTTTGCAATCGCAGAGGACCGGGCATAATGCCCGGTGTGTGCTGCGCTTTTCAGGTCAGGAGTTATCAACATGATCTTTCTCACCTTTCAAACCCCAGAAGGGCTGCGCCTGGGCGCCAAGACCGAGCAGGGCATTGTCGATCTCAAAGCCGCCGCGCCTGGCGGCCCAGGCGGTTTCTTTCGGCAGCCGATGACCGCCGAAGCGAAGGAACGCATCGCGCAGGCGATTGAGGCGGCGGCGCGCGCCGGCCGGTTCCTGGACGAGGCGGCGCTGACGCTTGGCCCGTGCGTGCCCGACCCCGGCAAGATTATCTGCGTGGGGCGCAATTACAAGGGCCACGCCGAGGAAACCGGCGCGCCGCTCCCTACCTCGCCCATTCTCTTTTCCAAGTTCAACAACGCCATCGCCGCGCCCGGCGAGCCGGTGCCGCTGCCGGCCGGCGCGGAACAGTTCGACTACGAGGTCGAGCTGGCGGTGGTCATCGGCAGGCGCGCCAAGCATGTCCCGGAGACCGCCGCGCTCGACTATGTGTTCGGCTACTGCAACGCCAACGACATCAGCGCCCGCGATTTGCAGTTCCTCACCCCGCAGTGGCTGCTGGGCAAGACGCCCGACAAATTCTTCCCCATCGGCCCGTACCTGTTCACGGCGGACGAAATCGGCGACCCGCAAAACCTGCCCGTCCGCTGCTGGCTCAACGGCGAGCTGCGCCAAAACTCGAACACCGCGCAGATGATCTTCTCGGTGGCGCACCTCGTCGGCTATGCCAGCCAGTACATGACGCTCGAACCCGGCGATATCATCTCGACCGGCACGCCCGACGGCGTGATCTTGGGCCGGGCGGACAAAATCTGGATGAAGCCGGGCGACGAAGTGACGGTAGAAGTAGGACCGCTGGGCAAACTGACGAACAAGATGGTCGCCGAGAGTTAACCACGAGGAACAAAGCATGACAGCAACATATCTTGTAACCGGCGCGCTGGGCTGCGTCGGCGTGTGGACGCTCATGCACCTGACCCGGCAGGGCAAGCGCGCGGTCAGCTTCGATATCAGCGAGAACCGCCGCCGCCTGGACCTGCTCATGACGCCGCAGGAGCAGGCGGCCATCACTTTCTTGCGCGGCGACCTGACCGACTTCGCGCAGGTGTTGGGCGCGGTCGAGGCGCACGGCGTGACCCACATCATCCATCTCGGCGCGCTGCAAGTGCCCTTCTGCAAGGCCGATCCGGTGATGGGATCGCGCGTCAACGTCACCGGCACGGTCAACATCTTCGAGGCGGCGCGCCGGGCCGGGCTGAAGCACGTCGCCTATGCGTCGTCGATTGCGGTCTATGGCCCGCCCGACCGCTACCCGCCGGGACTGCTGGCGCACGACGCCCCCTTCGATCCGCGCACCCTCTACGGCGTGTACAAGGTCGCCAACGAGGGCGCCGCGCGCATCTACTGGCAGGATCACGGGATCACCAGCACGGTGCTGCGCCCGTACACGGTCTACGGCGTCGCGCGTGACCAGGGCCTCACCAGCACGCCGACCCAGGCGATGCTCGCGGCGGCGGCCGGCGCAGGCTCCTACCATATCGGGTTTGGCGGTAAGCAGCAGCTTCACTTCGTGTCGGACACTGCTTTGCAGTTCATCGAGGCGGCGGAACAACCGCTCGACGGCGCGTATGGGTTCAACCTGGGCGCCCCGCCGGTCGCCATCGCCGAGGTCGCCGCGCTCATCGAACAGATCAGGCCGGGCATCCGGGTGACCTGCGACGCCGACAAACCGCTACCCTTCCCGGAGGGCTGCGACGACGCCGAGCTTAAGCGCCACTTTAAGAATGTGTATGGGACGCCGCTGGCGGAGGGCGTCCGGCAGACCATCGAACACTTCGAGACGTGCCTGGCAGACGGGCGGCTTAGCTTTGAGGGATCGTAAATGCGCCAATTCCCACCCTATCGCATCCTCGGCACGGCGCGCCGTGAAGAAGCGCCTACCCCTATCGAGGGGGGTGTCTGGTACACTGCGCTGGCGATTGACGACGGCATCGACTATCGCTTCGAGCCGGGCGCGCTGCTGCCGTTCGCCTACCTCACCACCGATATCCTGCTCGACGGCGAGCACATGACCTGTTTTATGATCCAATTGCAGGAAGGCGCGGACGGCCCGGAGTTCCGGTTTAGTTTTGGCCTGCTCAACCAGTGCGTAGGCCGGCTGCGCGTGCCGCTGGCGGCGGTGAACCAGAACCGCTGGAGGTACGAGCGCGAGGGTGCGGTGCTGAAGCCGCTCGCGCAGGGGGCGCGGGTTGACTTGGCGAAGGTAGACCGGATGCGTTTTACCATCCACCGCAAGAGCGAGCGCCCGGTGCATTGGTGCATGACCGATGTCGTCGCTACCGCTGCGGAGCCGCCGCTGCTGGCGAAACCGCTTTTGCCCAAAGGCGCACTGCTCGACGAGTTCGGGCAGAGCACGCTGCATCTCTGGCCGGGCAAGACCGCGGGCGAGGCGGAGTTGGTCCGGCGGCTGCACGCGCAGGCCGACGAAGCGCATACGCACCGGTGGCCCGGTGGGTTTTCGCGCTGGGGCGGCTGGATGGGCCGGCAGTTTGCGGCGACCGGCTTCTTCCGCACCCACCACGACGGCGCGCGCTGGCACCTGGTGGACCCGGACGGCTATCCGTTCTGGTCCATCGGTATGGACTGCGTGGCGATGAACGTCACCTCGGCCTACGCCGGCCTTGAGGACGCGCTGACCTGGACGCCCGACCGCGCCGACCCGCTGTACGCGCCGGTCTACGACGAGCCGGCGGGCATCAACTACCTCAAGGCGAACTTTATCCGCGCGTTCGGCGGCGAGTGGTATGCCAAGTGGAGCGAGATTGCGCTAAGCCTGCTGCGCAAGTGGGGCTTCAACACGGCGGCGAACTGGTCGGATTGGCGGGCGGCGAGCGCGGCGGGCTTCCCGTACACACGCCCTTTGACGCCGCATTTTCCGCGCAGCAAGTGTATCTACCGCGAGATGCCCGACGTGTTCCACCCGGATTTCACCGCCGACGCCGCCGACTACGCCGAACAACTGCGCGCGAGCCTGGGCGACCCGGCGATGATCGGCTACTTTTTGATGAACGAGCCGACCTGGGGATTCATCCAAGACCAGGAATCGCCGGCCGGCGGCATGCTTTTCAATACGCCGTACTGCGCGACGCGCGAAGCCTTGGCCGGCTACCTGCGCGCGAAGTACGGCAGCGATGCGGCGCTTGCGGCGGCGTGGGGCATCGACGCGACGCTCGACGCCATCGCCGGCGGCCCGTGGGATACGCCGCTCTCCCCGGCGGCGCGCGCCGATCTGTTCGATTTCAGTTCGGTTATGGTAGGCCGGTTCTTCGGTGCGCTCAACGACGCCTGCCGCGCGGTTGACCCCGATCACCTGAACCTGGGCGCGCGCTACTTCACCACGCCGCCGGCCTGGGCGGCGAAGGGGATGCAGGGCTTCGACGTATTCAGCATCAACTGCTACCGGCGCCAGGCGCCTGGCGAAGACCTGGCGCGCATTCACGACCTGCTGGGCTGCCCGATCCTCATCGGCGAATGGCACTTCGGCGCGCTGGACGTGGGCCTGCCGGCCAGCGGGATCGGGCGGGTGCGCGACCAGGAGGCGCGCGGCCAGGCGTATCGGGTCTACGTGGAAGGGGCGGCGGCGCTGCCCTGGTGCGTGGGAGCGCACTACTTCACGCTGTACGATCAATCGGCATTGGGGCGCTTCGACGGCGAGAACTATAACATCGGCTTCTTGGACGTGTGCCACAAGCCCTATGACCCGCTGGTCGAAGCGGCGGCCTACACGCACGCCCGCGTTTACCCGATTGTGTGCGGCGAGGCCGAGCCTGACGCCAGGCCGCCGGACTACCTGCCGCGCACGTTTTTGTGAGCCTGGATTCCCGCCTCCGCGTGAGCGCCAACGCGCAGGGTAAGATAACGTAATTTGTGATAGGATAAGCGATGTAGATGCAGATGCAGATAGATTTTTAAAACGATTGACGCCGGATTGAGACCCATGTCGTCTGGTACAGTCTCTCTACATGTGCTGGTCGTCACCGAAGCCCAAGCCACAGTCGATCTACTTGAACAAGTCCTGCGACGCGCCGGCTATGCACCTGTCATAGAACATATCCACCGCGCCGAGGCGGTCCGCGTAGGGCGCCGGCGCCCTGCCTGGGAGTTAGTCTTGGCCGAAGCCGGGCTGTGGCGCACCGTTAGCTTGGCCGACCGGCCCCGGATTCCCGTTATCGTCTTCGCCGATCCAGCCGATGCCGATGCTGCGCCGGCCGCGGCGATGGAGACCGGCGCGGATGACTACGTGCTGCTGGATGACCGCGGCCTTGCGCGCCTGGGATTTAGCATACAACGCGCGCTGCACGCCGGGCGTCTGCGCGCCGCCGAAGCCTCAGTCGAGACGGAGGCGCGCCTCCATTTGCTCGCCGGCCTGACTTATATTTATTTGTACGTGATGCGGATCGAGCCGGACGGCGCGTTGGCCTACGAGTGGGGGGTGGGCGATGTCGAGGAGCTGACCGGTTTCACCCTCGAAGAAGTGGTGGCGCGGGGCTGGTTCAGGATGGTGCACCCGGATGACCTGCCGATTGCCGAGCGGCGCTGGCAAGACCTGCTGGCCGGCAACCCGCACATCGCCGAGTATCGCTTCATTGCCAAAGACGGCAAAGTGCGCTGGGTGCGCGATTACGGTTATCCGGTCTGGGACGAGGAGGAAGGTCGCGTTACGTATGTCTACGGCGCGGCGCAGGATATCACCGCGCAGCAGCAGGTCGAAGCCGAGCTACAGCGTCAAATGCACTTCGCCCAGACCTTGATCGACGCGCTGCCGGTGCCGGTCTTTTACGAAGATACCGAAGGGGTTTACCTGGGCTGCAACACCGCATTTGAGCAGTTCAGCGGCGTCCCACGCCAAGAGATCATCGGTTCGTCGGTGTACGATTTGTACTCGCCGGAACTCGCCGACAAGTATCACGCGATGGATGAGGCCCTCTTCAACCAGCCGGGCAAACAAATCTACGAATCGACCCTGCAAGACCCAGGCGGCGACAATCGCAATGTCATCTTTCACCGGGCCACCTTTGCCCACCTCGACGGCACACTGGGCGGGCTGATCGGCGCGATCCTCGATATTACCGAGCACAAGCGGACAGAAGGCCAACTGCGCGAGTCCGAGACGCTGTACCGCACGCTCATCGGCGCCTTGCCGGATGCGATCACCGTCACCGACGCTGAAGGGCGAGTCACTTTCGTCTCGCCGAAGGCGCTTGAGGTTTACGGGGTCGATGATGTCAGCAAAGCCCTGGGCAAGCCGGCCATCCAGGGGATCGCGCCGGAAGACCGGGAGCGCGCGGTTCACAACATCTCCAACATACTGGAGGGTGAGGAAGGCAAAACCAGCCAGTACACGCTGCTCAAACAGGATGGGACACGGTTTGTCGGTGAGGTCAAGTCGGTCCACCTGCGCGATGCCGCCGGCTACATCATGGGTATGGTTTCGATCACGCGCGATATCACTCAGCACAGACAGATGGAAGATGCGCTGCGCGCCAGCGAGGAACGGTTCCGCACTGCCTTTCACACCAGCCCGGACTCGATCAATATCAACCGGCTGCACGACGGCCTGTATGTTGACGTGAACGAAGGCTTTACGGCGCTGACCGGCTATACCCGGGAAGAGACGGTAGGCCGCACCTCGTTTGAAATCAACATCTGGTACGATTTCGCCGACCGCGCCCGGCTGGTCGAGGGGCTGCGCGCACAGGGCTATGTCAACAACCTGGAGGCGCGTTTCCGGCTGAAAGATGGCCGGGTGCGGACCGGGTTGATGTCGGCGAAGATCATCCATTTGAACGGCGAGCCGCACATTCTCTCGATTACGCGCGACATCGAAGACCGGATACAGGCCGAGGCCGCGCTGCGCGAGAGTGAACAGCAATACCGGCGGCTCTTTGAGGACGCCGTGTTGGGCATCTTCCGGTCCACGCCCGGCGGCAAGGTCATCACGGTGAACCCGGCTTTTGCGCGCATGTTCGGCTACGATTCGCCGGAGGATGTCCTCGCAAGCATCAACGACGTGGCGACCTCCGTCTATGTCGATCCGCCGCGCCGCGCCGAGATTGTGCGCCGGATCATGGCGAGCCGGCTGCCTATCCGGATGGAAAACCGCTATCGCCGCAAGGATGGCAGCATCTTCACCGGGAACCTGCACATCTGGCGGGTGGACGACGAGGATGGCAATTTCCTTTACCTGGAAGGCTTCGTCGAAGACATCACCAAGCGCAAAGAGGCCGAGGCCGAGCTGGCCTGGCAGGCCGGCGCCAACGCCGCAATCGCCGAGCTGTCCAGCGCGCTGATCGAGTTCGCCCCGCTTACTAAAGTCGCCTCGCTCGTGCTGGAAAAGGCCGTGCAGCTTACCGGCAGCCCGTTTGGTTTTGTGAGCTATCTTGACCCTTATGCCGGCTTCCTGGTCTCGACCACGCCGCCCCAGGACTCGCCGGGTTCTGGGGAAGCGTTTGTTTTCGAGGAGTCGAGAAAGCTTTGGCGGTGGATGCTCGTCCATCGCTGCGCCATCCTGAGCAATGACCTGGCCGAAGACGTGCAGATGCGCGGCGTCTTGAGCGAACGGCTCGACGTCAGCCGCCTACTGGCGGTTCCGGCTGCGGTCGGCGAAAATTTGATCGGGCAAATTGTGGTAGTGAACGCCGGTGCGGGCTACAGTATCCGTGATCTGGAGTTGTTGAAACGGCTGGCGGCAGTCTATGCGCTGGCCTTTCAACGCAACCGCGCCCAAGAAATTCTCGAGGAGCGCACCCGCACCCTGCAAACCCTGCACGAAGTCGCGCTCGATATCGGCGCCGAGTTCGATATGTCCGTGTTGATCGAACGGATCATGGTGCGCGCCATCGCGCTGCTTGGCGTGGATCGGGGCGGGGGTATCTTCCTGTACGACCCGCAGTCAGATCTGCTGCAATTGGCCGAAGGACACCGCTTTGACTTCGATCTTAATCTCGCGCAGTCGGCGATCCGGCCCGGCGAGGGCATGGTCGGGCACGTCTTCCAGACCGGCGAGACGTTTGTCGTTGACGATTACAGCCAGTGGGAGGGCCGCCTGCCGGCTTTCGCGCCGATCGGTTCAAGTTCGGTCATCGCCGTCCCGCTGCTCTGGCGCGAAGAGGTCATCGGCGTGCTCACGCTCTTCGCCGACCGCAATGAGCGCACGTTTGACTTGGGCGATATCTGGCTGGCCGAGATGTTCGCGGCGCAGGCCGCCATCTCCATCGTCAATGCGCGCCTGGTCCGAACGCTTGAGACCCACAACGAAAGGCTTGAGGAAGCCGTCGAAGCGCGCACCGCCGATCTGCGGCGCAACCACGAGCGCACCGAGACCATCCTCGACAACAGCCCCGATTCGATCCTGCTGCTGCGCGCCGACGGCGCCGTCGAACTGTTCAACCGGACCTTTCGGGAGGTCTTCGGCTACCGGCACGAGCAAGTTTACCAGAAGTCGCCCACGATGCTGGTCCTTCCCGACCAGGCCGACACTTTCGACGCCGCCGTGCGGCGCGCGTGCGACCGGGGCGAGCGGCAGCATTTGATCGTGGTTGCGCAGCGCAGCGACCGGACGACCTTCGACGCCGACGTGTTGATCGCGCCGATCCGGGCCGGCGCCACGGTGACCGGCCTGGTATGCAGCCTGCACGATGTCAGCGCGCTTAAACAGGTGGAGCGCATGAAAGACGCTTTCGTCTCTAACGTCTCGCACGAACTGCGCACGCCCATCGCCAGCCTCAAGCTGTATCACGATCTGCTGCGCCGCCGGCCGGACCGGCGCGACGTTTATATGGACCGGCTGGACCGGGAGACCGAACGGCTGTCCGGCATTATCGAAGACCTGCTTTATCTCTCACGCATGGACCAGGGCCGGATACAGGTCAAGCGTAGCACGGTGAACTTCAACGACCTGGCCGGCCAGTACGTGCTCGACCGCACGCCCCTTGCCGAGCGCCGAAACCTGCGCTTGGCCTTCGTGGGCGAGCCGGGCCTGATGCCGGTCCAGGCCGACCCCGGCTTGATCGGGCAGGCCCTGGGCGTGCTCCTGACCAACGCCATCAATTACACGCCCGCCGGCGGGAGAATCGAAGTCAAAACACAAAACTACGGGTTGGATGGTCAGCCGGGGATTCGGGTGAGCGTTGCGGATACCGGGCCGGGCGTTCGGCTCGAAGAACAGCCCCAGCTGTTCACCCGCTTCTTTCGCGGCGAGGCCGGGCGCAACTCCGGCGAGCCGGGCACCGGTCTGGGCCTGGCGATCACCAAAGAAATCGTCGAGCGGCACGGTGGGCACATCGCGGTAGAAAGCGCCGGCGTGCCGGGCGAAGGGGCCACGTTTCACGTCTGGCTGCCGGGGGATGCGCCGCCGGAGCCGGGATGAGAACGGTCTTCAATTTTACTGCGGAATTTTTCGGCGCTCGGTGTTCTCTGTGTCCCTGTGGTGAAGTATCTTTGTAGGAAACCATGCCGCACATCGCTATCGACGCCCGCCTGACGTATTATCGCCGGGGGGGGATACCTAACTACATGCGCCACTTGGCCCGCGAACTGCCCGCGCTCGACCCCCGCGCGCGCTATACTATCCTGTACAGCCGCAAACACAAGGACGCACTCGCCGCGCCGCCCGATGCGCCCAACCAGGCCCGCGCTGCGATCTGGACGCCCTGCCATCACCGCCTCGAAGCCGTCGCGCTGGGCGCCGAACTGCTGCGCTTCCGGCTGGACCTGCTGCACAGCCCGGACTTCATCCCGCCGCGCTGGGGTGCGCGCCGCTACGTCGTCACGGTGCACGATTTGAATTTCCTGCACTACCCGCAGTTCCTCACCGCCGAGTCGCGCCGCTACTACAACGGGCAGATACGGCGCGCGGTGCAGCAGGCGCATCACATCCTGGCGGACTCGTACACGACCAAGGCCGACTTGATAACGATGCTGGGCGCGCCGGCCGAAAAGATCACGGTTCACATGCTCGGCGTGGAAGCGGAGTTCGCGCCGCAGCCGCCGGCGCGCGTGGCGCAGTGGTGCGAACAGTACGATCTTGCGCCGGGGTACATCCTGTTCGTGGGCACCTTCGAGCCGCGTAAGAATCTGCCGGGGCTGCTGCGCGCCTACCGGCTGCTGCTCGACGCGCTGCCCGGCGCGCCGCGGCTGGTGGTCGCGGGGCAGCGCGGCTGGCTCTACGAGGAGATTTATAAGCTGGTCGAAACGCTGGCGCTGGGCGAACGGGTGCGCTGGGTGGAAGACCCGCCCTATGCGGAGATGCCCGCGCTCTACAGCGCGGCGGGCGTGCTGACCACGCCGTCTTTCTACGAGGGGTTCGGGCTGCCGGCGCTGGAGGCGATGGCGTGCGGCACCCCGGCGGTCGTCGCCGACCGCGCCTCGCTGCCGGAGGTGGTCGGCGAGGCAGGGCTGCTGGTCGATCCTGACGACCCGTCGAGCATCGCGGAGGGGCTGCGCCGCGTCTTGACCGACCCGGCGCTGCACGCGCGCCTGGCCCGCGCCGGGTTGGCGCGCGCGCGCACCTTCACCTGGCGGCGCACCGCCGAGGTGGTGCGGGAGGTGTATCACAAGGTCTTGTCGGCCTGACCGCCGGCCGCGGCGGGCAGCGTGAACCAGAACAGACTCCCCGCCCCGGCGCTCTCGGCGCCGACCTCGCCGCCGAGCTTGTGAACGATGCGCTTGACGATGGACAGCCCCAGCCCGTGCCCGTCGATGCGCTGCTCGTTCGATTGGGTAAGCGCCTCAAACAGTTTCTCCCGGTCCCCGGCGGCAACCCCGCCGCCGTTATCGCGCACCCAAAAATGCACTTTGTCGCCGCCTTGCCGGCCCGCGCCCATCTCCACACAGGGCGGCTGCCCGCCGTATTTGATGGCATTGCTCAGGTAGTTGACCCACACTTCCTCGATCCACGGCGCATGCCCCAGCGCCGCCGGCCAATCGTCGGCAAGCGTCACCTGGGCGTTGCACTCGTGAATCAGGTACTCCAGGCGCCGCCGGGCGCTTTCGGCGATGCTGCGCATATCCAGGGGGCGGCGCGGCGCCTCCCGTTTGTCCTCGACCACGAGCAGCAGTTCGTCGATAATGTTGCTCATCTTGTGCCCGTGCTTTGCCAGCGCGTAGAGACACTGCTCGATCTGTTCGTCGCTCAGCGAGTGGAAATCCTCTTTCAGCAGGTCAACGTAGCCGACGACCACCCCCAGGGGCGCGGTCAGGTCGTGGGCCACCGTGTGCGAAAACGCGCTCAGTTCCTCGATATAGCGGTCGCGCTCTTGCTCGATCTGCTTACGTTCGGTGATATCGCTGATGAAGCAGGCCGTGACCGTGCCGTATTCTGTATCGATAAAGCCGAGTTTGATTTCGACCGGGAAGGTTGCGCCGTCCTTGCGCCGGCCCGGCACGTCATACAGCATCTCGGCGTGCACCCCTGGAGACATCCCCGGTATAAGAGACTCGACGGTCTGCCCGATCAACTCGGCGCGGCGGTAGCCGAACAGCGCCTCGGTCCGGGTGTTTACCAACAGAATCCGCCCCTGCGCATCGACCAGGGCGATTGCCAGCGGCGCAGTCTCGACCAGGTTTCTGTAGTGCGCCTCGCTGGCGCGCCGGGCCTTCTCGGCAATACGAAGCTCCATGACCTCCCGGCGTAGCGCGTCCAACTCCGAAACAAGCTCTACATCGTGGTCAAAAATGATTTTATCCATAACTAGCTCTTTTAAGATTGGTATACTAATAGTTGGTGTGAAACAATAAAAGGTACAGATTTACACTACGATATCTCAAAAACCTTTGCAATCCACCAAAAGTCACGTGCGTTTTGGCACGTTATGCAATTAATATACTTACTGAATGGTAATTTTATTAATTTCTGCGCTTCGCCAGCGCCACAAGCAGCGCCGCGCGCGCATCGGTCGCCGGCGTCAGTTCAACCGCTTCGATGCAGCCGTCGATGCGCTCCGGGCGGCTCAGCTTTGCCAGATCGTACAGCATTTCGGTGAGCGCGTCGTCGCGCGCCGCCGCCAGCATAATCACGCCGTACCGGTGCAGGTCGTCGTGTTTCGTCTCGGTAATCAGGTCGCGCAGCAGCGGGTAGAGCGCGGTCACGCGGTGCCGGGTGATGTGATTGATGATCCCGCTGGTGACAATCGGCACATCCAGCGCCGCGAAGCGCTCCGCCAGCGGCGCATACACCGCCGGCGGGAAGTCTGCCCCCAGCGATTCGAGCGCCTGGCTCACCACCTCGCCCTTCGCCTCTTGGATGAAGTCCTCGCCGGCCAGCAGCACAAACTGGTAGAGCGGCAATGCCTGGCTGTAGTGCGCCAGCACACGCACCGCCGTCATCGACGGCTCACCGTTTAACTGCGAAGTGTCCGGCTCGCCCAGCAGCTTAACCGCATACGCACACGCCAGCGTTTGATCGGCGCCCGCCAGCCCCACCAGCGCCGCCGCGCGCAGGTTTTGCGCCGCATCGCGCGCCGGCTGGCGGTGGTAGGTCACGACGCCTTTTAGATAGATGTCGATGTCGCCGGGGTGCCCGATGCCGGCGAGCCGGCGCGTCAGCTTTTCACGGATCAGCCCGCCCCGGTCTTTGTCCGCGTGCTCGAAATAGAACAGCGCTTTGTCGCGCAAGACGGGGCGGTGCGCGTCCCCCAATATCTCGACGACGTTGTTCTGCTCCAGGGCCAGCAACGCCGCATCGACATAATCGCGCCGCAGCGACGCGCCGAGCAGTTCCAATGCAAGGTCGCGCCGCTGCGCGGGGCCGGCGGCGCGCTCCAATCGTTTGAGTCGTTCGGCTTGGCCGGATTTGGACATTTGGAATCAATCCCTGTCGAAAAACCAACGCATTTCTTATGCAATTGTGATAGTGCTCTTACACTCGTGCGCTAGGGTAATCATAGAGTTTTCTCAATGATCTCGCCACACGCGGTAGCTCTGCAATATAGCGTGGTCGCCGGCTTGCGTAGAGGCGGGTTTCAAACCCGCCCCTGCATATGGCGGCGAGGCTGTCGATCAACCCTATATATGGGTGCAGGTCCGCGCAAGAAACCGACACCACGGTATT
>JAFGMM010000345.1 GCA_016927535.1 Anaerolineae bacterium | reverse complement strand
GGCGGGGAAAAGTCCCCTCGCCCCTTGTGGGAGAGGGGATTTAGGGGAGAGGGGGAGTACAGCATCATTTTGACCAACACAGAATAACCCGAATAGACGCGAATTCAGAATCTTCATTCGCGCGATTGGCGTTATTCGCAGGTTAAAAATCTTACTTTCACAGGGAGATGCAGCTATGCCGAAGATTGTGACCGTGGAACAGATGCGCACGATTGAGGCCGCCACCGACGCAGCAGGCGTCAGCTACGCGGCGATGATGGACAGAGCCGGCCGCGCCGTCGCCGATTTGGTCAAAGCCCGTCTGGGCGACGCGCACGCCGGCGCGAAAGTGCTCGTCTTGGTCGGGCCGGGCAACAACGGCGGCGACGGCCTGGTAGCAGGCCGCCTGGTCGCCGAGGAGACCGAGGCCGAGGTCGCGTTTTACCTGTTCAAAGCGCGCACGCCCGAAAAGGATATAAACTTTGCCAAAGTAAAAGAAGCCGGCCTGTCGGTGACGACGGCAGCCGAAGACCAGGGCGGCGCGGTTCTGCGCAAGCGCCTGCTCGAAGCCGACATACTGGTCGATGCGCTGTTGGGCACCGGCACGCGCCTGCCGATCAAAGGCGCAATGGCTGGCCTGCTGATCGAGACGGGGCGGGTGGTCGGCGCGCGGCGTAAAGCTGCGCCGGTGCTCTCCTATCGCACGCCGGGCGCGCCGAGCACCGGCGACAGTGAGGGTCCCCTGGTCGTGGCGGTGGACTGTCCCAGCGGGCTGAACTGCGACACCGGCGAGATCGACCCGGCAGCGCTGCAAGCCGACGACACGGTAACCTTTGCCGCCGTCAAGGTGGGGCAGGTGCGCTTTCCCGGCGCGGGCAAACTGGGGCGGCTGCACGTGGCCGATATCGGCACACCGCCCGACCTGCCGGAGGTGCAAGATATCACGCTGGAGTTGGTCGATGGCGCTGCCGTGCGCGCCTTGTTCCCGGAGCGCCCTATCGACGGGCACAAAGGCACTTTCGGCAAGGCGTTGGTGGTCGCCGGATCGCTGAACTACATCGGCGCGCCGGCGCTGGCGGCGCGGGCGGCGTACCGGGTGGGCGCCGGCTGGGTGACCGTGGCGACGCCGCAGCCGCTCGTGGATATGCTGGCGCCGCAGATCGCCGAGGCGACATGGATACACCTCCCGCACGACCTGGGTGTGCTCGCGCCGGCGGCGGTGCCCGTTCTGCGCAAGGAGCTAGAGCCTTACAGCGCGATGCTGTTGGGGCCGGGCTGGGGCCAGGAGAAGCCTACGGCGGAATTCCTGGAGGGCATTCTCCGGCCGGAAGACCGGCCCGCCAAGCGGCGCGCGATCGGTTTTGTGCGCAGCGATGCCGGAGAAGGTGCAGAGACTCCTGAAACGTCCCACTTGCCGTCACTGGTCGTCGATGCGGATGGGTTGAATTTGCTTTCGGGTATCGAGGATTGGCACAAGCTGCTCCCGGCGGAAACCATTCTCACGCCGCACCCCGGCGAGATGGCGCGTTTGTGCGGTGCGACGCGCGAAGAAGTCCAGGCCGACCGCATCGCAGCGGCGCGCGAGCACGCGGCAAAATGGGGCTGCGTGGTGATACTGAAAGGCGCGTACACGGTGGTCGCCGCGCCGGATGGCCGGGCGTCGGTCATCCCGTTTGCAACCTCGGCGCTGGCGACGGCGGGCACCGGCGACGTGCTGGCCGGCGTGATCCTAGGGCTGCGCGCGCAAGGGCTGGCGGCCTTCGATGCGGCGGTGGCCGGCGCGTACCTGCACGGGCTGGCCGGCGAACTGGCCGCCGAATGGGTCGGCGCGCCGGCGAGTGTGGTCGCCGGCGACGTGGGCGATATGCTGCCGCATGCGCTGGCCTGGATAAACGAAGCAGTGGGGTGAAATGATGGCAGCGCTTGAAGCAGGACTCACACACGAGGCGAGCGTCATCGTCGATGAAGACCACCTGGCGAGCCGCTGGGGAAGCGGGCACGCGCGCGTGCTCGCCACGCCGATGCTGGTAGCGTTTTGCGAAGGCGCGGCGGTCGAGATGATCGACCACCTGCTGCCGGAGGGTCAACAGACGGTCGGCATGCTGGTCAATCTGCGGCACCTGGCAGCGACCCCGCCCGGCATGAAAGTAACGGTCAAGGTCGAGTTGGTGGAAGTGGACCGGCGGCGGCTGCGTCTGCGCATCGAAGCGTGGGATGAGGTGGAGCGCATCGGCGAGATGGAGCACGAACGCTTTATCATCGACACCGAGCGCTTCTACCGCCGCGTGAATGGCAAAGCGGCGCAGCTCACGGACCGCTGATTGCGCGCCGCTGCTACGGCTTGTCGATGAACACCGGCCCCGGCTCGATATCGTCCTTCGGGCGGGCGCCCGGCCCGTCGTATTCGCTCGCAGACAGGCGCATCAGCGGCTCGACGACCATATCGTGCGTGACCGGAATCTGGCACGCAAGGCGCACGTTGCCGTACAGGTTGTCGTCCGCATCGCGCGTCAGCCGGTCGTACTCGGCCTGGGTCATCTGCTCTGGCTCACCCGCCTCGAACCGGACGCGGCAGGTTGTACAGCGGGCTTTGCCGCCGCACCGGTGCAGGACATCAACGCCGTTGTCCTCGAGCGCCAGGACCAGTCGGGTGTTTTCCGGCACTTCAAAGCTTTTGTCGCCTACGGTTACTTTGGGCATTGGGTCTCCTCCTCGCCATCCATCGACTTTAGACAAAAAGAAAGGCGAACTGTGAGTTGAAACACAGGCCGCCCTGGGGTAGAAAGTTGAGTATGAAAAAAACAACT
>JAFGMM010000344.1 GCA_016927535.1 Anaerolineae bacterium | reverse complement strand
GGTTTACCTCACCCCCTAGCCCCCTCTCCATGTCATGGAGAGGGGGGACCGGAGCCGCCGGAGCGCGGTCTTCTCCCCCTCTCCACCGTGTGGAGAGGGGGCCGGGGGGTGAGGTATCAGCCAAAGAGTCGCCACTACCCGGGATGCGCTATGCGACAGCCGATGATTGACGACATTGACGATGGTCGATAAAGCCACCCTCCACTATATGACCCGTAACGAAGCGTCGCCGGCGTTCCGGCGGCGCGTCTTCACCGTCTTCGAGTGGCTCGACCCGCAGGACGGCGACGTGATCTTCGACGGCGGGTGCGGGCGCGGCTTCTACTTGAAGATGTTCCGGCACGTGTGCAAGGCCCGGCTCATCGGCCTGGAGCTTGACCCGGACATCATCCAGAAGGCGCGGCGCAACGTGGGACATCTGCCGGGCGTTACGCTGGTGCGCGCCGGCCTGGATCACATCCCGCTGCCCGATGCCAGCGTCGATAAAGCAGTGCTCTCGGAAATCCTGGAACACGTGAAGGATGATGCGGCGTGCCTGCGCGAGGTGCGGCGCATCCTGCGGCCCGGCGGCGTGCTGGCGATCACCGTGCCGCACGCGAACTACCCGTTCTGGTGGGACCCGATCAACAAGACGCTGGAGGCGGTGACCGGCCGGCACATCCGGCGCGGGCCGCTGGCGGGCATCTGGGCCAATCACGAGCGGCTGTACCGGCCCGAACAACTGCGGCAGGTGGTGGTCGAGGCGGGGTTTATCGTCGAAGAGGAGCGCGCCACGACGCATTACTGCTTCCCGTTCATCCATAACCTGGTGTACGGGCTGGGTAAACCGCTGCTGGAAAGCGGCCTGCTGCCCCGCGACGTGGCGGCGTCGGTGGACCGCGCAGCCTTTGCGGAGGCGCCGGGCCGCCGCTTCAGTCTGATGGGGTTGGCGCTGGCGGCGCTCAACTTCTTCGACCGCCCGAACGTGATGAGCGAGCCGCCGGGCCGCGCCACCGTGAACCTGTGCATCAAGGCGCAAAAGCCGGATTTAAATTAACTTTAAAGCTGCCTTTTATGAGTTTGCGACGGATGGCAAAGTAAGATTAAGAAAGATGGGATAGAGAACGGAGCGCGCGCATAGATTACACAGATTTTTGATTTATCCGATATCGTGTCGTCTTTGCGCCGGGTTGATTCATACTCCCTTTTGTGGTTTTGTTAGTAAGTTGAGAGAAGTCATCATGATGAGTGCCAAAGTTGATATCACCCCTACTGTCGCCGTCCAGACCGTATCTCAGCCCCGTGTACGCGAACGCATCCTCTACCTCGACGTGATCAGAGCCTATGCGATCCTGACCGTGGTCTGGCTGCACGCCGCCGCGCCGCTCGCCTACGAGTTCAACTCGCTAAGCGCCTCGGCCTGGTGGGTCGCCAACCTCCTCGACGCCATCGCGCGGCCGGCGGTGCCCCTGTTTTTGATGGTGAGCGGCTTCCTGCTGCTCGACCCGAAGAAGAAAGACGAGCCGGTCAGCGTCTTCTATCGCAAGCGTATGCTCAAGGTCATTGTGCCGTTTGTGGGCTGGGCCTCGATCTACCTGGCCTGGCGCGCCATCGGCGGCGGCGAGCAGTTCACGCCGGTCGAGTTTATCCGCGAAATCATCAACGGGCCGGTTTACTATCACCTGTGGTTTATTTACATGATGATCGGCCTGTACATCGTGACGCCGATCCTGCGCGTCTATGCCCGCCACGCCGACACCGGCAACCTGACTTACTTCGTGCTGCTGTGGTTTGTCGTGGCTTCGATAGTGCCGGCGCTCAACAAGCTGCTCAACCTGGAAATCGGCATCCAATTTGTTGTAACAACCAACCTTGTCGGTTATTTTATGTTAGGGCATTTGCTGCGCGGCGTGAAGCTGAACGCGAAGCAGTTTAAAATCGCCCTGCTCGTGATCGCCGGGTGTATTGCTTTTTCGGCGATTGGGACGTATATCTTAACCGTGCGTGCAGATGGCGTGCTGGACCAGTCGATCTACCAGCGCGACAGCCCGAACAACGTCGTCTATGCTATCGCGCTGTTCCTGGTGATAAAGTCGCTCGACTTCAAGCCGCTGTTCCAGCGCTACCCGCGCGTCCAGCCGGTGGTTAGCTTTTTGAGCGCCGCCAGCGGCAGCATCTACTTTATGCACATCCTGGTCTTGGAGCTGCTGGCGGGCGGCTACCTGTTCGGGGTTAAGCTCAGCGGGTTCACCGTGCACCCGATTGTCGGGATTCCGCTGGTCACTCTGGTTACCGTTATCATCTGCACATTGGTTATCATTATCCTGAAAAAGATACCTTTAGCCAGGGCGCTCGTCCATTAGCGGGCGGCGCCCACAGACGAGTCGCAGGGCGCTATGAGTGGACCGCTTTCACCAAACGAACCGGACAGCAGCTACCATCCCGAACTCAATGCACCCGGCGACGCGCCCCCGGAACACGTCGAACTGGTCGCCTTCGACAATGTAACTTTATCCGAACTGCTCGGTCTGCTGTGGAGACATCCCCGGCAGACTTTGGCGTATACCCTGGCGGTGCTCCGGCCGGCACGCATCATCGAAGAAGACGACGAGGACGCCGAAGTCGTCGAAGCCATCGAAGATGCCGACGAAGATGCTGAAGCCGCCGAAGCGGTCGAAGTTACCGACAGGCCCACCGAGGAAACGCCCCCACCCGCATCTCAGCCGGCTGCGCCGCCGCCCATCGAAGCGCCGGCCCCAGAAACCGCGCCGGTCGGTGCGCGGCTGCTGTGGATGCACGCGCTGCAATGCGCCGGCGTGATGTGGCTGTGCCTGCTTCTGCTCACCGCCCCCGAAGCGCCGGATGTGCTCCGGCTCGAACAGACCGTTTTGATCCTCTGGATGATTGCCAATAGTCTCGCGCTGCTGGTCGTGCGGCGCGGCGGGCCGGACACCGCGCTGCGCCTCTCGGAGGGCAGCCTGACCGTGCTGTCGATGCTGGCGCTGCTCCAGTGGGCCGATGCGCCCGCCGCGCCCGCTTACGTGGCGTGGGCGGGCGGGCTGGGCCTGGCGAACCTGGTGCTTGGCGCGTGGCTGCCGGCGGGCGGCGCCGGCTGGCTGACCGGCGCCTGGGAGTACACGGCCATGCTCGGCGCGTGGTTTGCGCTCGTGCTGGCGGCGGCGGCGGGCCGGATCATGCTCGGCGCGGATATCAGCGTGCGCCGCAGCCCGGAGCTTTTTTACCAGGGTATCCCGGTCCTTTACCTGGGGATGGCGCTGTGGGCGCTGGTCGCGGTGCTCGTCTGGCAGCGGCGGCGTGTGACGCGCTGGCTGCTCGAATGGCGCGCCGGGCGCACGATTACGGTAAGGTCGCAACCGGTGCGGCGTGGTGCGCCGGCGGCGCCTCCTGAGGACCGGGCGCGGATAGCGCGCGCCCTCAGTGTCGAGCCGGGGGCTATCGTGGTGACCGGCCTGGCGGCGCTGGGCGTTTCGGTGCTGGCGATAGTCATCGTCGGGCCGACCTTCTTTGCCGGCGCGGACGACCTCGCGCCGGGCGTGCTGGCCGGGATGTTCGTCACCCTGCTGGTCGTCGGGGGGAGCCTGGCGTTTCTGCTGACGGGCGTGCGCGGGTGGCGGGTCATGACCGGGCAGGCGGCGGCGGTGTGCTCGCTCCTGGCCTATGCCGGCAGCGCCGGCAACCTGTTCACCGTGGAGGGTGTGGTCGCGTGGGCGGCCAGTCTCGCGCTGTGGTGGCTGGTTCTGCGCGCCCCCGGTGCGCCGCTGCCCAACCCGCGCGCCGGGTGGGTGCGTTGGCAGGCGTGGCAGCAGAACCCGGTCATCCGCGTGAACCGCACGCTGGTGATCCTGACGGCGATCATGCTCGCCGGCGCGTTCTTCCGCCTGAACGACTTAGAGGGCGTCCCGCCGGAGATGACCAGCGACCACGTAGAAAAGCTGCTAGACGCCGCGCGCGCCTTCGGCGACCTGGGACCGGTGCACATCGGCCCGGCGTATACCCCGGTGCCGCAAATTTTCTTCCCTAACAACGGCGGGCGCGAACCGCTCCAGATGTACCTCGTCGCCGCCGCCGCGCGCCTGACCGGCTGGGGCTTTACGTTCAACACGCTCAAGATCGTTTCGGCGCTGGAGGGGCTGCTGACTCTGCCGCTGCTCTACTGGATGGGCAAGGAGCTAGGGAGCCGGCGCGCCGGGCTGCTGCTGGCCGGGCTGGTAGCGGTGAGCTTCTGGCACACGATGCTGAGCCGGTTGGCGCTGCGCATCGTGTTGATGCCGCTGTGCATGGTGCTGCTGCTGATCTACCTGGCGCGGATGATGCGCCACAACCGCCGCGCCGATTATCTCAAGGCCGGCCTGGTGCTGGGCGCGGGGATGTACGCCTATCAAGGGCTGCGCATGGCCCCGCTGATCGTGCTGGGAGGCGTGGCGCTGGCGGTGATGTTCACCGCGCGCTGCCGCCGCGCGCGCCGGCAGCACATTGTAAACCTGGCGGCGCTGGTGGTGATGGCGCTGGCGGTCTTCGTGCCGATGAGCCGCGTGATGCTCGAATCGCCGCAGGACTTCTGGCGGCGCGCGACCGGTCGCCTGGGCGTAGACGAGGGCGACGCCGCCGTCGCCGACCCGCTGCGCCAGTTCCTCAGCAACTACAACGATGCGCTGTGGATGTTCAACTGGAAGAGCGACGTGCAGTGGATCAGCAATGTGCCCAACCAGCCGGAGCTAGACCCGTTCACCGGGGCGCTGTTTGCGCTGGGTGTGGCGGGTGCGGCGGTGCGGATGTTCCGGCGGCGCGACCCGGTCGAGGTGATGCTCGTGCTCGCCTTCCTGGTTATGCTGCTGCCGTCGGCGCTTTCGATTGCACAGCCGCAGGAGAACCCCAGCGCCACGCGCGCCAGCGGCGCGCTGCCGGTGGTGTACCTGTGGGCGGCGCTGGCATTCGACGCGCTCCTCGTGTACGTCGAGAAGGCGTTCGCGGCGCGCGCAAAGGTGTTGGCGGCGGTGGGCGTGGTGATGGTGATCTTTCTCGGCGCGGGCGTCTTCAACCACGACCTTCTCTTCGACGCCTACCGCTACTCCTACGCGCATTCCGCCGACCCGTATACGCATGTCGGCGCGGTGGTGCGCGGCTTCGCCGACAGCCTGGGCAGCATGGAGACGGCGTATATCGTGGCTTATACGCATTGGCTCGACCACCGCGCGGTGGGGATCAACGCCGGCGATATCAACTGGGCGAACCTGGACAAGCTGCTGGCGGTGGAAGACTTGCCTCAATACCTGCCCCAAGAGCGCACCCTGCCGCTGATGATTATGTACAATCAGTTCGACACCGGGGCGGCGGATTACCTGGCGGACCGGTTCCCGGAAGGCGTCGTGATCTATCACCAGGTGCCCGGCAACGACCGCGCGAAAGACTTCTACATCATGATCGTGCCCGTGCCGCCGGAGTGAGGAATCCGCGCCGCCGCCGTGTATCTACCGGTGCATTAATTGGTCTTATTTGCATTATTTGTGTTGGTCAAAATGATGCTGTACTCCCCCTCTCCCCTCTGCGTAGCGCCCCTCGCCCACAAGGGGCGAGGGGACTTTTCCCCGCC
>JAFGMM010000343.1 GCA_016927535.1 Anaerolineae bacterium | reverse complement strand
CTCGGTGACCTTACGCTTGGCGACGCGCTCGACCGCACCGTCCGGCCCTTCTTGAACGCCCGGCGTGCCGCTGAAAGCGCCGGAGTGAATCATATCGCCGTATTCGTCATGGTACAGCACTTCGCGGTACCAATCCAGGTTGTGCAGCATCTCCATCACCGTTCGCGCACCCGCAACCGCCGGCTCCAGCGCCTTGCAGCGCGCCAGAATCCGGGCGTCGGCCTCCGCCGAGTCCAGGTGGATGATCGCATCTTCAAAGATGAAAACCCACCCGCTGCCGACGATATCGTTCCAGCCGCCCGGACGCAGATAGCTTTGGGCGATGGGGATGTAAGCATCAATCTGACCGGTGTGCAGGCTGATGTAGACGCGGTTTTCTTCGACCCGGTAAGCAATCCCTGCCGCGTCCAGCGCCGCCGTGAACCCTTCTGTCATCCACTTGTCCGCCAGGGCAAAGCTGCGCGCTTGGCCGTCGCTGCGGGCGATGACCGGGATGATGGGCAGGCCGAACTTCAGCGCGAAGGCGAAGTCGCGCTCGTCGTGCGCCGGCACCGCCATGATCGCGCCGCTGCCGTAGCTCAGCAGCACGTAGTCCGCGATCCAGATGGGGATGCGCGCGCCGTTCACCGGGTTGATCGCGTACCCGCCGGTGAAGACGCCGGTCTTCTCGCGGTCTTCGGCGCTGCGCTCGATCTCGGTCGTGCGCGCGGCCTGTTCTACGTAAGCCTCGACCGCTGCGCGCTGCGCGCTGGTGGTGATCTGCTTCACCAGCCGGTGCTCAGGCGCCAGCACCATAAAGGTAGCGCCCCACAGCGTGTCGGGCCGCGTGGTGTAAACCGGGATCGGCGCGCCGGCTTCGGTCGTGAAGGTCACGTGTGCGCCTTCGCTGCGCCCGATCCAGTTGGTCTGCATGGTGCGGACGGGATCGGGCCAGTCGATCTTGCTGAAGTCCAGCAGTTCATCGGCGTAGCGGGTGATGCGGAAAAACCACTGCTCCATCAGCTTTTGAATCACCGGCTGGCCCAGGCGCTCGTCTTTGCCGTCGATGACCTGCTCGTTTGCCAGCACGGTTTGCAGCGCATCGGACCAGTTGACCAGCGCTTCGCCGCGATAAGCCAGGTCGGCATCGAAGAAGCGCTTGAAAAACCACTCGGTCCAGCGGTAGTACTTGGGGTCGCAGCTAATCGCCTCGCGCTTCCAGTCGAACATGGTGCCCATGCTGCGCAGTTGGCGCTGCATCCGCGCGATGTTCTGGTACGTCCATTCTTTCGGGTGAATGTTGCGGCTGATCGCGGCCTGCTCGGCCGGCAGGCCGAAGGCGTCAAAGCCCATCGGGAACAGCACATTACAGCCGTTCATGCGCATAAAGCGCGCGCGCGCATCGGACGGCGTCATGGCGAACCAGTGCCCGATGTGCAGGTCGCCGCTGGGGTAGGGCAGCATGGTCAGCGCATAGTGTTTGGGTTTGCTCCAATCGACCTTGGAGCGGTACAGGTCGTCTTCTTCCCAGCGCTTTTGCCATTTCGGCTCAATCGCTTTGGGGTCGTATCTATCGGCCATTTCGTTATAACTCCTCTCGCCACGCCCCTTTGCCGGGGCGATCATCATCAAAATCAAACTGTCGTTATCACAAAAAAGGGGTGGGCGTGGCGCCCACCCCCATCGGGTGATCGGTAAAAGTCCGTGGGCAGCGTCACATATCAACACACCGGCATCGTAAGCGAAAGAGCGAGGCGGCACACAGCCCGATGATTATATACGCCATCCATCACGTCTTGCCTCATTTTTGTTACCTCCCTCGCCATACATGCACAAAAAACAAAAAACCCCGCCGTCATCCAGGGACGAAGGGGTTCTCCGTGGTACCACCCTGCTTGGTGATCTTACTGAACGTGTCCTAGAGTGGACCTGAAGGGGCTCGAACCCTTGGCCTCCACAATGCCATTGTGGCGCTCTCCCAGCTGAGCTACAGGCCCGTGTTTAGCAGTTTCACCCGCTCATTAGCGCATAACGCGCGCCCGCGTCGCCGGCTACAGATAGGCTCACCGGCGCGGCATCCCAGGCGAGTTGGGCCATTGTGCACGCGGCGGGCACCCTGCCAGGCTCACACCGTCCCCGGCTCGCTACCGCGTTGGCTTACTACTCCCGATCAAAGCCTTTAACAGAGCTTATACATTTTGCAAGGTACGCTCTCGCAACGCACACGTATTGTATCGAGAGGCGCGCGGTGTGTCAACCCCCGCAGGCCTGAAGTTACCGCGCCTGATCCTGCAAGTAAATAGGATTGCCGGCCGCATGTAGAATGCATTCATCGGACTCGCGAGTCACAAGCTGCGCGCGAACATAGGATGTTTGGTCGGTCGGCAATTGGACTTCCAGGCGCTGAGACGCGGTGTCGATGGCGCACCGGTACAGACAGCCCGGCGCGCCGTGCAATTCGAGAGTCGTGCCGGCGGCGTTGATCGCCTGAATCCAAACGCTCAGCTTATCATCCTGGGGGCGGACTACCGTCTCTCCCATAATCCGGTCGCCTGAGCCGAAGTAGAGTTGAGGGCCGTCCGGGGCCTCGGTCACAAAGACGCGCCCGGCGCGTATCCCATCAAGCAGGCCTTTAGCAGACGGCGGCCCGTCGCACCGGACGTAGGTCGTCGGATGCCCAAGGCGGTGGAGATGTTCGCGCTTGAGGAAGTGCGCATCGCTGCCCCCGACGGCGACAAAGCGTTTTCCGGCCTTCAGGCGCGATTCCCAGAAGGCGAGCGCGGCATTGTTCATCAGGCGCCAAGGGCCGTTCCAGATTTCGATGCAGTGGTAGGCTTCCACGTCTTCGAATTCCCAGGGCGGCCCAAACGGGCGGGGATGGTTGCATGAGACAAGATACCCGCGCCGTTTCGCCTCTTGAATAGCTTCGCGCATTTGTCCATCCGTCATCATGCGGAAGTCGATCCAGCCTTGATCGCCCCAGATATTCCAATGCCCCCGGTACGTCGTCACCTCGTAGCCGGGAATGAGGATCAGGCCGGTGTCCAGGGTCTTTAGTGCGGCCTGGTGGCTCATGACGTTGTGGTCGGTGAGCGCGATAAAATCCAGCCCAAGCGCCTCCGCCGCCTGAATGACTTCATAGGGGCTAGAGTCGCCGTCGCTGTGGAGACTGTGACAGTGCAGCTCGCCCTTATACCAGCCGTCGAGTTTCAGTGGGCGGCGGCTCGCCTGGTCGCCCAGGCGAAGCAGTGCGGGGAAACGTGCCTCGACGTGCGCCGACTTCGCAGGCGTGAGCCGGACGGTCACGGTGTAATCACAGCCGGCCGCCGCGACCTTGTAAAACCCCAGGTGGACGTGCCACGTACCGGGCCAGATCGGTCCCGGCAGGTAACCGGGCGTCGCGTCGTCTGGCGCGACGAAAAACGCGCGCCGTTCGCTGCCGCTCCACCCGCGAAAGCCCTCCGCCATGAAGCCAACGCCGCGCGGGTCGAACAAACCAATGTCAACCGTGTTGCCGCCTGTCAGGTGCGGTTCTGCGCCGATGGCCTCGCTGTATTCGTATTGGACATCGATGCGTTCGATCCCTTCGGGCACGTCAAAAGGTAAATGAAGATAAGTGCGAACCTGATCTGTCGTAGCCGTGCCGTTGTGGATGATTTCGAGAGGTTTTTTCACAAGTGCTCCCATGTCAGGGCTGATTTATTCCAATATCTTTCTGTCACCACGGGTCAGTTCTTACTCCCATGTTTGGGTGCACGAATGACTTGTGACCGCTTTCTCCCCCTCACCCCTGGCGCTCTGCGCCGTCCCCTCTCCCACGCCGGGGCGAGGGGACTTTCGGAGCGATTCCGGCTCCCTTTCTCCCCTTGTGGGAGAAAGGGTTGGGGATAGAGGGCGAGAATTCTGACGGGTTGTTCGTGCACCCTCCATGTTTTGGCGTTTGGTCGTCGATTATAATATAATATCCCATGTGGCGACGAGGCGAACCGCGATTTGAGAAAATGGTGCCACTCCTCCAAGTTAGAGAGCTTAAAACATACTACCACACATCGCGCGGACCGGTAAAAGCTGTCGATGGCGTGAGTTTTGACTTGCAAGCCGGTCAGCGGTTGGGGCTTATCGGGGAGTCGGGGTGTGGAAAATCGACCATTGCCCTCTCGCTTTTGCGATTGATCCGGCCTCCGGGGTACATCGAGTCGGGACAGGTGATGCTCAACGGCGTCGATCTCATCAACCTCTCGGACGAGGACATCCGGCGGGCGCGCCTGGCCGAGGTTGCGCTCGTGAGCCAGGGCGCGATGAATTCGCTCAATCCCGTAACGCGCGTCCGAAAGCAGATCGTTGACAGTTTTTACGATCACGGCGTCCGGTTGACCGAGACCGAACAGACCGAGCGGATTGCCGGGTTGTTGAGACGGGTCGGCCTGGAGCCTGAAGTCGCCGACTTGTTCCCCCACCAGTTGAGCGGAGGGATGAAGCAGCGGGTCTGCATTGCGATTGCGATTAGCCTTCGCCCGAAAGTCATCATCGCCGACGAACCGACGAGCGCTCTGGATGTGGTCGTCCAGCGCCGGGTAATGGAAACCCTGCGCAGCGTGCAGGAAGAATTGGGCGCCGCCGTGATCCTGATCGGTCATGACATGGGGTTGATGGCCCAGTTTGTGGACCGCGTGGGGGTTATGTACGCGGGCAAGCTCCTCGAAGAGGGGGCGGTGCAGCAGATCTTTGCCAAGCCCCAGCACCCTTATACTCAGTTATTGATGGAGAGCTTGCCGTCTTTGGTCAGCAAGGGCGCACTACAGGGCGTGACCGGTGCGCCGCCGTCGCTCCTAAACCCACCTGCCGGCTGTGTGTTTCACCCCCGGTGTCCCTATGTTATGGAGCGCTGCAAGGTGGAGGTTCCGGTGTTCAGGATCACAGGTGAAGAACATCAGGCGGCCTGCCACTTGCTTGACGAGCCGCAGAAGGCGCTTCAGCGAGGATCATCATGACCGCTTTGCTGAGCGCGCAGCGTGTAAGCAAGATTTTCAGGAGCGGGCTGGTTCAGCGAAAACAAACGGTCGCTCTCAAGGATTTCTCGTTGACCATCGGAACCGACCAGCCCTCGATTACCGCCGTGGTCGGGGAGAGCGGCAGCGGCAAGAGCACGATGACCCGTCTGCTGCTCGGCCTAGAGACACCCACGCATGGCGCGGTCCTCTATAAGGGCGAAGATTTGCGCCGGCTTGGCTCTGCCAAGCGGCGGCAATTCCTGACCGACGTGCAGGCGGTTTTCCAGGACCCTTTCGCCTCGTTCAACCCATTTTACAAGATCGATCACGTGCTAGAAGTGCCCATCGCCAAATTTGGCCTGACTCAGGCACACGAAAACGGTCGGGCGCTGATGGACGAGGTGCTCCGGGCCGTCGGGCTGCGCCCGCAGGAGACGCTTGGGCGTTACCCGCACCAGCTCAGCGGCGGGCAGCGCCAGCGGGTCATGGTCGCCAGGGCGCTGCTGGTGCACCCCAAGCTGATTGTCGCCGACGAGCCGGTATCGATGATTGATGCATCGCTGCGCGCGACGGTGCTCGACTCGCTCCAGCAGCTTAATGAGGAGTTGGGTATCTCACTCCTCTACATCACCCATGATCTGACCACCGCTTACCAAATCAGCCACGACATTATCGTGCTCTACGCCGGCGCCGTGGTGGAGGCCGGCGCGATCGAGCCGGTCGTCAAGCAGCCGCAGCATCCCTACACCCAACTCCTGATTAGTTCAATTCCTTTACCCGACCCTAACCGGCAGTGGCCGGAGGAAGCGCCGCCGTCCGCGCTCGGCAAGGGGGCAAAACCCGGCGCGGGCTGTGTGTTTGCGCCGCGCTGTCCGCACGCTTTCGGTCCCTGTCTCGAAGCATCGCCGCCGCTGTTCCGGACCGGGCAGCACCAATTGACGGCCTGTTATCTGTTCGACCAATACGATTCAGTCTCGGTGGAGGAGATGGACTCAGTATTCGTGCGAAAGGTAATCCAACCGGTTACCTGATCTGCACAGACCCCTGCTCATGGGCGTCGCCAAGAGACAAGCTGACCGGTTTGCTCTGGGTATGAGATGAGCAAGCCGGTGAGGTTGTCTTTTGACAGCCAACGAGGAGATATATATAATAAGGAGGTCGCTATGACTGTTAGAGATGTTCTCTTCAGGAAGTCTTGGGTATTGATCTTCCTGATCCTTGTGCTTGCCGTGCAGCCGGCGGCAGCGCAAGATGTACCCCGCGAAGAAACCCTCATCGTGGCTTTGTCCGGTCAGATCGCCGATCCGACCAACCTGAACATCTACGCGCCCGGCGTGAGCCGTTCCGGGACCGGTATACACCAGATGATCTACGAGTACTTCTTCTACCAGAACCTCCAAACCGGCGAGTACATCCCGTGGCTGGCGGAGAGCTACGAGTACAACGACGACTTCACGGCGATCACCGTCACGCTGCGCGACGGCGTCAAATGGAGCGACGGTGAGCCGTTCACCACCGAGGATGTCGTGTTCACCTACGAGACCTTGATGGCGAACCCCGGCATGACCTGGGCGTCGGAAGTCACGAAGAACGTTGCGTCGGTGGAGGCGGCGGATGCTCTCACCGTCACGTTCAACTTGACGGAATCCAATCCCCGCTACCACCTGAACCGCGAAGCGTTCCCAGGGGTAGGAATCTGGGGCGGCATCACGATCTTGCCCAAGCACATCTGGGAAGGGCAGGACCCACTGACCTTCAAAAGCTCCGATCCTATCGGCACCGGCGCTTACACCCTGGCGAGCGCTTCACAGACGACGATGGTTTACGAGCGCAACGACGACTGGTGGGGCAAGGATGTCTTTGGCGTTCTGCCGGCGCCGCGCGCCGTGAGCTTCCAGTACCTGGGCGACCCGACCAACGTCGCCTTCGCCCTCGCCGCCGACGAAATCGACACGCCCTTCATCGGCATTCTGTCGCTTGGGCCATACCTGGCGGTGGCGGCTCGGAACCCCAACGTTTCGGCGTGGACCAGCGAACCGCCCTATGCCTGGCTCGACCCGTGCCCGCGCCCGCTCATGGTGCAGAACGCCACCCCGCCCTTTGACGATCCTGAGATGCGCCGCGCGCTCTCGTTCTACATCGACCGCCAGGCGGTCGTCGATCTCGCCTATGAAGGCACCACCGTACCGAGTTGGGGCGTCTGGCCCTTCTACGATGGCTTGGATCCCTACTTCGACGCGATTCAGGACTTGATTACGCAGGACCGCATGGGCGAGTATGACCCGGCAGCCGGCGACGAGATCATGACCGCGCTCGGCTACGCGAAGAACGCCGACGGTCTCTGGGCTTCCGCCGACGGCGCGCTGGTGCATGTCAACTACGTTGTCGACGCCAGCTCGACCGAAGAAACCCGCGTCGGGAAGGTCGTTGCCGACCAACTGAAGGCCGCCGGGTTCGACGTGGAGGAGCAGACCCTCACCGGCAGTGTGCTCTCGGATATGCTCCTGCGCGGCGACTACACGATCAAGCTGCACTCGTTCTGCCCCGGCTACATCTACGACAACCTGTTGCTGTACCACGGCAAATTCTATGTGCCGCTGGGCGAGCCGGCGCCCTGGTACGAGCGGAACTCGTTCCGCTACAACAACCCTGCGTTCGACGCCATCGTGGACGAGATGGGCGTCACACCGCCCGACGATGTCGAGAAGAACGTCGAACTGTTCCGCCAGGCGGTCGAGATCCTCTTCCAGGATATGCCCACGGTTCCGATGGTGCAGGCTCCGGCGCTTGTGCCTTTCAGCAGCACCTATTGGACCGGGTGGCCCTCGGCGGAGAATCCGTGGAACATGCCGGTAAGCTGGTGGGCGACCTTCAACACCGTCATCATCGGATATCCTGATCCGGAGACGGGCGAGTGGGTCGGCGGCATCCAGCCGGCCGGCGGTTAGTCCGTCAGCTCACCTAAGTAAGCAGCGGGAGGCGGCCTCCTAATGGGGGCCGCTTTCTCCCTTGCGCAGCCTTGAATCGCTTCGACTTGATCGCCGCGTCCGTATGCACGGCGTCGGGATAGACACATGTCTGCATACCTGCGTTACATTTTGAACCGGTTCGCGCTTCTGCTCGTGACCGTATTTATTTCGATTACGGTCGTTTTCTTCGTGCCGCGCCTGGTCCCTGGGGACCCGCTTGGCGCCGTGTTTCTCAAATTATCTCAAATGGGCGGCAGCGCAGGCGCCCCGGAGCTTATCGAAGAATACAGGCGAATCTTTGGGCTGGATAGAAGCATCTGGGAGCAGTACATCAGTTTTTGGCGCGAGTTGTTGCAAGGCAATCTCGGCTACTCGATCAGCAGCTTTCCGTCGTATGTGACCGACATTATCCGCTACGCGCTGCCCTGGACGATTGGCCTGCTGTCTCTCACGACGATCGTCAGTTGGGTGTTGGGGTCGGTAATCGGCGCGGTCGTCGGTTGGCGCGGAAGCCAATCCCGGCTGTCCCGGCCACTTGTCATGGCGGCGCTGCTCCTTTACACCACACCCTATTATATCTTGGCGCTTATCCTGATCTTTATCTTTGCGTTTCAACTGGATATTTTCCCGCTTTCCGGGGCTTACGCGCATGGAACCGTGCCTGAACTGTCGCTCCAGTTCATCCTGGATGTGATCTGGCATGGCGCGCTGCCGGCGCTGAGTATTGTTCTCGTCTCCCTGGGGTGGTGGTTCTTGAGTATGCGCAGCCTGATTACTTCGCAAAAAGGCGAGGATTATATCTTGAACGCGGAGGCCAAGGGGCTTAAGGGACGGCGCATCCTGTGGGGCTATGCCTTCCGTAACGCGCTCCTGCCTCAGACCACCGGTCTCGCCATCTCACTCGGTCACATTGTCGGCGGAGCGATTATTACCGAGACAATCTTTGCCTACCCCGGCCTCGGGTGGGTGATCTTCACCGCGATTAGGGGCCTGGATTTCCCGGTGATTCAAGGCGGGGTCTTGCTGATTATTATCTCGGTGGCAATCGCTAATTTCATCATTGATATCTTGTACCCCCTGATCGATCCACGGATTCGTTACCAGAAGGCGGGCGGGGAATAGGCTTAAGGAAGCAGGCAATGACGGTCGTTACGGGTCAGGATCAGGCGGCGGCAGACGAAATGCAGACTCCAGAGCGGCGGGGGTTTGTCCGGCTGCTCCTGCGGAGCCGAAATTTCGTGATCGGGCTTTCGATCTTTTGGGTCGTGGCCTTGATGCCGGTGCTTGCGGGCGCCGCGGTTGATCCTGCCGTGCGCCGGACAGGCGCTTTCCCCGCGCGCCAGCCGCCCAGCGCTGAAGTGCCGTTGGGCACCGAAGCTTTAGGCCAAAGCATTTATGTACAGATGACCGAAGCGGTGCCGAACTCGCTGCAAGTGGGGTTGATCGCTGCGACGATCGGCACTTTGTTCGGAGCCGTCATCGGCTTTGTGAGCGGCTATTTCGGCGGTGTCGTCGATGCGTCGTTGCGGGTTTTGATCGACGTTTTCCTATCCGTGCCCTCGCTGCTCTTCCTGGTTTTGATCGCGGCCCTGGTTCGAGGTGTGCGCGTTCCGAGCATGGCGCTGATTATCGGCATATTTGCCTGGGCCTGGCCGGCCCGCCAGGTGCGCGCCCAGGTGCTCAGCTTGAAGGAGCGCGGTTTTGTCGAGATTGCCCGCCTGTCGGGGATGTCCGGCCTCGAAATCGTGTTCTTCGAATTGATGCCTCACATGCTGCCCTGGCTCGGCGCTAATTTTGTCAATGCCTTTATCGCCGCGATCCTTGCCGAGTCGGGTCTCTCGATCTTGGGGTTGGGGCCGCAGAACGAGATGACCCTCGGCATGATGATTTACTGGTCCAACAACTATCAGGCTATGCTTCTCGACTTGTGGTGGTGGTGGCTGACGCCGGTTGTTACCCTGATTCTTCTTTTCTTCTCGCTGTACCTCATCCATCTCGGCTTCGACGAGGTGAGTAATCCGCGCGCGCGCGCAGAGGGATAAGCGCGGTTCATACCCTCGTTCTCGTAGCAGATCATACGGCTCTCCAGGAATTCGCAGGGCGAACGCAAGTTCGACGCCGTATCTTGGGCGTCCCGCCGGGACGCCCCATGCACATCAACTTAAGAATTTTGACCGTTTGTGCGCCTGTTCCCCCTCTCCCCAAACCCCTCTCCCACGAGGGG
>JAFGMM010000342.1 GCA_016927535.1 Anaerolineae bacterium | reverse complement strand
GGGAGAGGGGTCGGGGGAGAGGGGGAAAAAAGCGCTTAAGTTGATGCATATGGGGCGGGTTTCAAACCCGCCCCTACATATGGCGGTGCACCCGCCGACCAATCCCGTATCTGGATGTAAAACTGTCAAGAAATCGACACCACGGTATTTTGTGGTGCTACCCCGGTTAGGAGAAGAATTGAACCACGAATAGACACGAATGGACACGAATAAAGAGAAGAGCGCTTTAATAATCTCATTCGTGATTGTTCGTGTTATTCGTGGTTAAAATCCTCTTGGTCAGCCCTTCATCTCGGCCTTGACGCGCTGGATGGCCGTTTCAAACTCGCTCTGGTCGATCTCCGGGTAGGCGTTCAAGAAACCCTTGATGATATTCATATAGTCCAACAAAAGCTCGTGCGTATCGGCTTCAAAGCGCATGGTGATAGCGGGGTGGGTGTTGGACATGCGCACCAGCCCCCAGCCGTGCTCGAAGATCGCGCGCGCGCCGTCGATATCGATGACCTGGTACTGCGCTGCGAGCTTCTTGCTCACCGACTCGATGATGGCGGCTTTCTTGTCGTCGGGCGCGTGCATGATGATTTCGGGCGTGGCGGGCAGTTTGGGGACCGCCTCGAATAGTTCGGCCAGCGTCTTATCGGAGTTCGAGAGAATCTCCAGGATTTTGAGCGAGACCAGCGGCGCATCGTCGAAGCCGTAGTAGTTTTCGCCCAGGAAGATATGCCCGGACACCTCGCCGCCCAGGATCGCGCCGATTTCTTTGATGCGCGCTTTCATGATCGAATGCCCGGTCCGCCAGAAACTCGCCTGGCCGCCCGCCGCGTTGACCGCATCGACCACCGCCTGCGAGCTTTTTACGTCGAAGACGATCTTGGCGCCGGGGTGCCGCTTTAGCAGGTCCAGCGCCAACAGCGCGGTCGTCCGGTCTGAACTGATGTGCGTGCCCTTGTTGTCGATGATGCCGCAGCGGTCCGAGTCGCCGTCGAAGCCGATGCCGATATCCGCCCGGTGCGCCAGCACCGCTTTGCGCAGGTCTTCGACCAGTTCGGGCTGCTCCGGGTTGGGTAGGTGGTTGGGGAAGGCGGGGTCGGGATCGCAGTAAAGGCAGACCACTTCGAAGCCGAGCGCGCGGTAAACGTCCGGCATGTAGACGCCGGCCAGCGCATTGCCGGCATCCAGCACCAGCTTGATCTTGCGCTTGCCCATCTTAACCATGCTCTTGATCTTCTCGAAGTGTGCGCCGACGATGCTCCGGTCTTCGGTGACGGTCGCGCCGCCGTCGAAATCATCCGCCTGGATCATGCGCAGCAGGTCTTGAATCTCCGGGCCGGCCAGGCATTGGCTGCCCTTCGACATCTTGATGCCATTGTACTGCTGCTCCAGATGGCTGCCGGTAATCATCACGCCGCCGCCGCTCTCACCCAGCGTCGAGGCGGCATAGTAGACCGTGGGCGTGAGCACTTCGCCGATATCGATAACCTGGATGCCGACGGCGGCGATGCCTTTGCACATGGCCGCTTTGAGCGCGGGCGTGGTGGGGCGGTTGTCGCCGCCGACGTAGGCTTTGGTCGTGCCGAAGTGCCGCCGCATGTACGTCCCGTATGCCTTGCCGACCAGCAGGGCCAGCGCCGGCGTAATCTGCGGGTCGTCGCCGGTGGCGACGCCGCGAATATCGTATTTCCGAAACACGTTAGGATCAACCGTTGTCATCGTGCGGGTCTCCCTTCCTACGAAGAATAAGATTTTAACCGCGAATATTGCTAATCGCGCAAAATGACCGGCTCCTTGGCTGGGCTTCAAGATATGTTATCGCAAATGCGTGCACTGCCCCAGTAAAAAGGAGCAGGTCGTATAGCCTGCTCCTCATTGTTGCCTGATTGTGGTGGACGCTGTAAAGCGTAACTTATTGGATGCTCTCGTATAGCTCGCGGCTCTCGCGCGAGGGCGAGATGCCCAGGTCGGCCTGCAATTCGGCGGCGAGGCGCCGGTACTGCGCCTTCGCGTCAGTCGGGCGCCCCAGTTTGACGTAGAGCGCCATCACCTCGCGGTGGATATCCTCGCGCTCCGGCGTCTCGTGCAGGGCGCGCAGGAAGTAGCCCAGCGCTTCTTCGTTCCGGTCCTGCCGTTTGCAGATGCGGCCCAGCGCGATGAGCGCCTGGGCGTAAGAAGTCTTCAATGCCTGGCGGCGCTCAACGGCCCAATCCATATCCAGGCCGGAGAGGAAGTCGCCCCGGTAGAGGTTGAGGGCATGGCGGTAGTTCTTGAAGGCTTCCTCGTCGCTGAGCGTAGACGCCTGCTCGATGGCCTCCAGGAATTCGACTGCATCGTAGTGTACGTCCATCTGGCCGGACGGGATGTAGAAGCCGCTGTTATAGCTGGTTAGTTCGTGGTCGAGGCGCTCGCTGATCTTGCGCTTGGTCACGTGGAAGACGTTGGTCGCCTCCTTCACCGAGAGATCAGGCCAGAAGGTGGCGAAAACCTCGTCGCGGGTGACGAGCGGGCGGTCTACGAAGAAGAAAAACAGGTTGCGGGGCAGCGCGCCATCCCAGGAGGTGATCGCCTCGCCGTTGATTAGCGCGTTGCCGGCGCCGAGCGCGTAGACTTCCAGCAATGGCTTGCCTTCTTCGGATTCAATCGGCACGTCGTAATCGTTCAAGATCACGGTGCTTTCGGCGACCAGCAGATCGCGCCAGGGGCGCTGGGGGAGTTGGCGGGTGCAAAGGATCAGTTGGGAACCATCGGGCAGCGCGGCGGCGAGATTCTGGAAGAAGGTAATGTTGTCTTCGCCAATGCGCATCCGGTCGAGTTCATCGAACCATAGACCATAGTGCTCGCCGGCGGCGGTCAAGTCTTCTGCCAGCGCATGCGCCAGCGCAGCCGGGTCGTGGTTTGAAGCATCGAGCGCGGCGCGAGTTTTTCCACCAAACCCCTCAATCGCTTCGGCGAACTGTCCGACCATGCCGCGCAGATAAGTAGTCAGTTCGTCCTGGCCGTCTTTGGCAGTATAATAAAAGAGTGATTTGTCGAATTTATCGACAAACATGGAAGTAAGCAGGCCCCGGCGTTTTGTGTGGGGATGAATCATCACCAACTTCGCGCGCTTGGTCCGCTCCCTATTAAGTTGGAGAGTAATGGCAGATTGATATATTTCGCTCATTTACCTTACCTTAGCGTCACTCAGATTTATATCAGGCTTATGTTGATTATAACCTACTCTGTGATAGTAGTCAATGTGGTTTTAGAACCTAGAACTTCTTTTATGGCGTGCGAAAACACTTAAGTTATGAATATAAAATTATTTTTATGAGGAAGGTTGGTGAAAAATGTATGTTTTGTTGCGTGGAACGCTTACAATGCAATGTCTTTTGCAGACGCTGCCGGTAAGTGTAGGCGCTTTTAGGCTAAAGCGCAAGTTCAACCTATTATAGCACAGATTAACCCTGATCGTCTTTAAGAAACGATCACGGCGCTTCGACCGGGCCGGCCACGGCAGCGGCGTAAGCTTGCGGGTCCAGGTAGTGCCGGGCAGCCGCCAGCACCTCCTCGCGGGTGACGGCGCGCACGATCTCGGCGTAGCGCCGGAGGTAATCGAGGCCGAGTTGGTAGCGCTCGATGGACAGCAGGCTGCCGGCGACGCCTTCGTTCGATTCGAGCCGGAGCGGTAAGAGACCGGTGATGTTGCTCTTTACGTCTTCCAGTTCCGCTTCGCTCACGAACTCGGCGGTCATGCGCGCGATCTCGCCGACGATGCTGTCGAGCGCGCGCTCGACGTTTTTCGGATTCACGCCGGCGATGACCCGCCACGAACCGCGCCCCTCCCCGCCGGAGATCGTGCTGTACGAGTAGTAGGCCAGGCCCTGCTTTTCCCGGACGATATCGCCCAGCCGCCCGTACATCCCGAACACGCCCAGGATGTTGTTTGCCAGGTAGGCCGGCCACCAATCCGGCGCAGCGCGCGACGGCCCCGCCGCGCCCAGCACGATATCGGCCTGCGATTTATCGGGTATGTATACGTTGCGCCGCACCGCCTGGGCCAGCGGGGGAATGTCGGGCAGGGCCGGGAGGCCGGGCTGCGCGGGGTTTTCCCAGCCGCCGAGCGCGGCTTCGACCTGCGCGACGGCAGCCGGCGCCCGGACTGCGCCGACGATGGCGACGACCATACCGCGCGGGCCGTAATATTTTTGGTGGAAATCCTGCACCCGTTCGCGGGTCAGCTCAGGGACGGTATCCGGATAGCCGCGCTGGCTGAAGTGATAAGGATGTTCGGGCGGGTAGGCAAGCTCGTAGAAGTGCAGCGCGGCCTGCTGGCGCGTGTCTTGGGCGCGATATTGCAGTTCGGTGGTGATCTGTGCGCGCAACTGGGCGAGTTGATCCTCCGGGAAGCTCGGCGCGCGCAGCACATCGGCGAGCAGTTCCAACATCAGCGGCAGGTCTTCAGCCAGGCTCTTGGCGTGGGCAAAGGTCCCGTGCCCGGCGCTGTAGATCCCCAAGCTGGCGCCGATGGATTCGATGGGTTCGTAAATGTCGTTAAAGCTGCGGGTGGCGGTGCCGCGCATGAGCGCCGACGCGGTAAGCTGGGCCAGCCCGGCGACCGCGCGCGTTTCAAACACCGAGCCGACGCGCAGCATGGCGTTAATCACAATTGACGGGCTGGTGTGGTTCTCGCGGACCAAGACGGTGATGCCGTTCGGTAAAACTCGTCGGGTAATGTTATCGGGACCGGGTAGCGCGTTAGGTTGGCTCATTTTATATCATATCTTTTCTTTTTCTGGCCCTGCATCAGGGTGTGGGCACAAACCAGCCGAAGTTGCGGCGCGCCGGCTTGAAGTAGCGTTGCGCGACGTCGAGCACTTCGTCGGCGGTGACGTCGAGCAGGCGGTCCAGGTAGTGATCGAACCAGGTAATATCGCCAACGACCATGAGGCTATCGCCGACCCAGTACGCCTGGTCGGTGATGCGCTCGCTTTCGTAGGCAAAATAGGCTTTGGCCTGTTTCTTGGCCTTTTCAAGCTCGGCCTCGCTTACCGGCGATTGCAACAGCCGGTCGATTTCCGCCACCAGCGCGGCTTCGACCTCGGCGGGCGTGCGTCCCTCGTTGACCGTGGCGCTGAGAGTGTAAATATACGGGTCGATGGTCGATGAGAGGTTAGTGCTGACGGTGGCGGCAAGCTGCGTGTTGACCAGCGCGCGGTAGAGCCGGGAGGTTTTGTTGGTGCTGGCGCCGCCCGACCCGGCCAGGATGCTGTCGAGGATATCCAGCCGGAAGTAATCGGCGGCGGCGGCGGTGGGCGCGGGCACGGCGATCAACACAAAGGCGGTGGTGCCGGGCCGCTCGACGGTGAAGCGGCGCGCGCCGTGCTGCTCCGGCTCGGTGCGTGTGACCGGCGGTGTGGGAGCGCCGGCCGGGATCGGCTCGTACAGTTCGCGGATGCGTGCCAGCAGCGCGCCGGTCTCGAAGTGCCCTACGGCCACCGCGACCGCGTTGTTGGGCCGGTAGTGGCGGCGGTAATGGTCGTACAGGGCATCGCGCGAGATGGTCGCCAGGTCGTCCATATCGCCGAGCACCTCGTGACGGTAGGAGTGGACACGGAAGCACATCCCGCGCATCGCCTCGCGCAGCCGGAAGCCGGGCTGGTTCTCGGCGCCCTCGCGCTCCGACATGATGACGGTGCGCTCCACTTCAACGGCTTCGGGGTCAAACAGCGTGTTGACCATGCGGTCGGCTTCCAGCCGGAGCGCGATATCGATGCGGTCGGCGGGCAGGGTTTCGTAGTAGGCGGTGTAGTCGGTGCCGGTGAAGGCGTTCCAGATGCCGCCGTCGCGCGAGATGATGCGGTCGAGTTCGCCGGCCGGGAAGGTCGGCGTGCCTTTGAACATCATGTGTTCGCACCAGTGCGAAAGGCCGGTGCCGCCGGGGATCTCGTTGCGGCTGCCGACGCGGTAAAATACCCACCAACTGATGACCGGGGCATGGTGCATTTCTTTGAGGACAACCGTCAGGCCGTTGTCGAGTTGAATTTTGGTGACCGGCTGGGACATCAATTTATTTCCTTATGATGCTACATCTGGGGCATTATACCGCATCTTTAAGCAGGTCAAATAAGCGCTTTCATCTCCCATTCAGGGCCTGTGCAAAGTCGCACTTGCTCAAAATATGCAACAGAATTTCCACCGCAGAGGCGCAGAGAACACGGAGTATCGCAGAGTTTTTCCTTATTTCTCTCTTACCTCTGCGCTCTCTGCGTCTCTGCGGTGAAATTCTTCTTGATCTTCGAACTTTGCACAAGCCGCATCGCCGACCTCCCATCTCATTGTCTCGTGCGTCGGCGTTATTCGCGCTTCTTGCCCACCGTCGCCATATAGATGGCAAACTGGGTCGCGCCGTCGATGCCGAGCACAGCGTTTAGGGCCGCGTCGTCGAAGGCGGCGATGGCGCACGCCCCGCAGCCCACCGCCTGGACCGCAAGGTAAAGGTTCTGGCAGACGTGGCCGGCGTCGAGATGCAGGTAGCGATAGCCGCGCTCGCCGTAGCGCCACGCCATGCGGTAAGGCACCGCCGTCCAGATGAACGTCGCTGCGTCGTTTTTGACGAACTGCTGGCCCAGCGCGGCGGCGGTCACCTGTTCGGCGATGTCGGCGCCGGCGTCCATGCGGACGATCTCGTGGTCGAGCGCCAGGTAGCGGTAGAGGCCGGGCGCCAGCCCTTCGACATTGTTGACCAGCAAATAGGTCTCGAAGGCGTGGCGCGCGCCCGCCGAGGGGACGGTGCGCAGCGTCGTGTGTTCGCCAAGCTCCCGGACGCCCTGCGTGGCCCACAGCAGGTACGATAGCTCGCCGAGCGCGAGCGGCGCATCGGCGTAGCGGCGCACACTCCGGCGCGCCCGGATGGCGTCGGTCAGGTCGATCTTGCCGATTTCTATGCTTTCAGGGGCGGGCAATGTAATGGGGATGGCGTCGCCCTCGTAAGCCAGTTCGAGAGGCGGCTGGGGTTTGCCCTGGTGCTGGTCGGATGTTCCTAAGAATTGATACTGGGTCTTGTGCATGAACTCGCGGCCAATGCCGTTGGTCATCTCACCTTCTCCTCGACATTATCCGTGAGCAAATTACGTGACATCATAGCAGGTTTTGGCGCAATTCCCCAACTTTGCGCGCGGTTAATCCAGGGCTTGCGAAGGGCCGATTCATGCTGATGTTTCTCTAAGATAACCTCACCCCCTCGGTCCCCCTCTCCACGCCGTGGAGAGGGGGAAGCGCGCAGCGCGTGGGGGTGAGGTAAAACAACATTAGAACCATTCAGCCCTGATGGCTTGTGTGTTTGCGTTGACGCCCCGGCAGCCCCACGTTAGAATCCGGTGTATGCAAGAGACGGTCGATATCGGCATTGTCATCGTCAACTGGAACACGCGCAATTATTTGCGCGACTGCCTGGCGTCGGTGTTCGCCAGCGAAGGCGTGAGCTACCGTGTCGTGGCGGTCGATAACGCCTCGTCGGACGACAGCGCGGCGATGGTGCGTGCCGAGTTTCCGCAGGCCGAATTGATCGCCAGCCCGGTCAACGGCGGCTATCCTTACGGCAATAACATCGGGCTGCGGCGGCTGGGCTTCGACGGCGGCGACGAAACGACGCAGCCCGGCGCTCCCCTGCCGCGCTATGCGCTGCTGCTCAACCCCGACACCGAACTTCCCCCGGCTGCCCTGCGCGATATGGCGCGCTTCATGGACGAGCACCCGGAGTACGGCGCGGCAGGGCCTAAATTGGTGCTTGCCGACGGCTCGCTGGACCGGGCGTGCCGGCGCGGGTTCCCGGCGCCGATGGTGTCGGTCTACCATATGAGCGGCCTGGCGAAAGTGTTTCCCAAGAGCCGGCGCTTCGCCCGCTACAATATGACCTACCTCGATCCCGACCAGGGCGCCGAAGTCGACTCGGTGACGGGCGCGTTTATGATGGTGCGGCGCGAAGCGGTCGAAAAAGTCGGCCTGCTCGACGAGGCGTTCTTCATGTACGGCGAAGACCTGGATTGGGCTTACCGCATCAAGGCGGCCGGCTGGAAAATCTATTATCACCCGGCGGTGGTGGTGCGGCACTACAAGCGCGCCGCCAGCAAGCAGAGCCGGCGCGCGCCGATTGAGTTTTACCGGGCCATGCTGATTTTCTACCGCAAGCACTACCAGGCCCGGACCTCGTGGCTGCTGCACAACCTGATCTTGCTCGGTTTGATTCTCAAAGGCGGCCGGCCGATTATCGAGATGCTGCGGGAGGGGGGCAGAGCAGGATGAGTAACAAGCAGGCCAAAGCGCTGCTTTCGGTTTCGCTGCTGCTCACCGACGCGCTTTTGGTCACGCTGGGGTTTGCGCTGGGCTACTGGCTGCGCGCCACCATCCCCTTGCCGGCGCAGCCGGAGAGCTTTGTCCCCCTATCCGCCTATACGCCGGTGTGGTTCGTCTATGTCGTCTCGGTGCTCGTCGCGTTCTATTTGTACCGCCTCTACCACATGCGGCGCGCCAGTTCGCGCGTCGACCAGGCCTACACCATCGCCGCCGCCGTCTCCATCGGCACGCTTCTACAGGTCGCCGTCGTCGAACTGCTGCTCAAGAACACGCTCTTTGCCGATTACCCGCGCGGTATCCTGATCTATGCCTGGCTGACGACGATCCTGCTGGTCATCCTGGGGCGCGAGATGCACCGGCGGCTGGTGATGAGGTTCCGGCGGCGCGGCGTCGCCTGCGACCGGGTGTTGATCGTCGGCTCCGGTGAGATTGCACGCGCCATCGTCCAGAAGATTCAACTCGCGCCCGACCTGGGCTACCGGGTGGTCGGTATTATCCACGACGCCGACCGGCGCGAGTTGCTGGGTGTGCCGGTGGTGGGAGACGAAAGCCGGCTGAGCGAGGCGGTCGATGAATACGAAGTTGACGAAGTGATTATCGCGCTGCCGGAGGCGAGCAGTCTCAAGCTCTTGCAGCTTACCTCGGCGGCGCAGCGGGGCCGGGTAAGCATCAAGGTATACCCGGACCTGTTCCAGATCATGGCGGGCGGCGTCACCATCGACGACCTGGGCGGGCTGCCGCTGCTCGACGTGCGCGACGTGGCGCTGCACGGCTGGAAGCTCAGCCTTAAGCGCGGGCTGGATGTCTTCGGCGCCGTCGCCGGGCTGGTGCTGCTCTCGCCGTTCATGCTGTTGACGGCGCTCCTGGTCAGGCTTTCGTCGCCGGGGCCGGTGTTCATCTGCCAGGAGCGTATGGGCCTGGACGGGCGGCGCTTCTACATGGTTAAGTTCCGGTCGATGCGCCAGGATGCCGAGGTCGAGGGGCCGGGTTGGACGGTCGAAAACGACCCGCGCATTACCCGGCTGGGCGCGTGGATGCGCGCCAAGGATTGGGACGAAATCCTCCAGTTGATTAACGTGCTGCTCGGCGATATGAGCCTGGTCGGGCCGCGCCCGGAGCGCCCCGTCTACGTCGAGCGCTTCCAGCAGAGCATCCCGCGCTACATGGAACGCCACCGCGAGAAGGCCGGCATGACCGGCTGGGCGCAGGTCAACGGCTTGCGCGGCGACACGTCGATTGTAGAACGCACCAAGTACGATCTGTGGTACATTGAAAACTGGTCGATCTGGCTCGACCTGCGCATCATCATCCGCACGATCATTCAGATCATCTTCAGATAGCCTCGGCCCAGCACAGCACTTCTTTAAGCTCGCGGATGTTTTCGCACTTGCCGGCGTCGCGTAAATTGTGCGCGGCGTCGGTGAAGTAGGAATGGTTTTCTAAGAAGACCAGTTGGCCCTGGTACCAATCACGAATCGAGAAACACTGCCCGCGCATCTTTAGCTCCAGCCGCAGTTGGTGCGACCTGATGAAAAAATCCTCGCGCCCGAGCGAATCCAGGTCGGCGTCGCACATCAGTTCTTCGAGAAAGCTGTGCGGCTCTTGCGGAAGCCGGGTCGCCATGATGATACCGGCGATGGCTTCGATCTGCTCCGGCGTGTAGCCAAAGCCGGGCAGGGTTTGCCTGGCGAGCGCAACGCTGATTGCTTCATGGTTGGCGATATCGGTCAGGCAGCCCACGTCATGATACAGCGCGCCGGTGCACAACGTTAAAAGCTTGTTATCCGAAAGATGCGCCATCTGGCCCAGGCGTTCCGCCGCCGGCAGTACGTCGTCGCGGGTATGGTGGATGCCATGATAGTACAGGTTCAGGCCGTTGCTGGCGGCCAGTTTCGACATAATAAACTCATACGCCTTTTTAAATGACGGTACATCGATCATATCATCTACTCATACACCAGGCAGAAAAGTCTTAAAAAGCCGTCGGTGCGCCGAATACAATGCAAGCGTCTGGACATGGGTAGGCCGGGCCGACGGTTGCGTAAGCTAAACACTCTAGATCATACGTAATTATTGCATCTGCGCCAATTTGGGGTTTATTATAAGCTTTTAGAAGATGATGTTGTTGGCGCACTGTCGGGGCGGGCGGCACACTTGCCCCGATGACCCGATTCGACGCTTTCGCCAACGTCATCGGAAACGGGGTTTGGTCCCACTATTTTGCATGGTTTATGACTAAAACTAGGAACCTTACCTAAAATCGCTTACAATTGCGGATAAAGGAGTTTAACGGTGAAATGCTGGGTGTGCGAGGAACCTGCGCAGGCGATCTGTAAATTCTGCGGGCGCGCGCTGTGTAAAGATCACGTCTCCAAGATGCCCTATATCGCGGCTGTTTACGTTGGCAACAACCGGACGCCTAAGCTCGTGGTCATTGCCGATACGATATGGTGCGGCATTTGCAAGCCCCAGGCTGAGCCTATCGAAATGCCGGAGATCTATTAGTCACTGAGGAATGAACCATGTTTAACCGCTTAAGTAAAGAACTCGACGACCAAGACGACTCTGGCATTACCATTATGGATGTTACCGATATGCCTCCCTTGCCGCGCCGTGTGATGATCCTGCTGCTGCGCCAAAACAAAGCGCTCAGCCTGGTCGATATCGTCAAGGTGGTGCAGCAAGAACCCTCGCTGCTCGTCGATGCGCCGAGCAAAGAAGCCATCGCCGAGACCATTCGAGAACTGGCTAAAGAGGGTTGGCTGGTCACGCTTGGGGAAGACACCGGGCGCATCACCTACCGTGTCAACCTGGGGCGAAGCAAAGGCGGCAACGAGCTGGCGCATGGGTTTTGGACGCTGCTTGAGGATAAGACTTGATCGCAACGGGTTCTGGTCTGTGAGAAGTTGAAAGATGGACAAACTTGATCTTTTGACGCCGGCTCGCCGGGGCGGCGATACCGCTAAATTGGACGGTGCGCTCGACGGCACGCTCTTGGCGCGGCTGGACCGGTTCCTTCCTTCGGATATCCAGGAGCGCATCGCCGCTGCCCCGCCGCCGGTTAAAGCGCTCAAAGACGCCACCCAGCACCTCGAGTCGCTCTATCACACCATCGGCTCCTATCTCCCGGAGCACCTGCGCGACCCTGATACGGCTTACCAGGGCGGGCGGCTCTGGCCCGGCAGCTTTCTCTTTGCCGACGTATCCGGCTTTACCAATCTTTTTGAAAAGCTCAGCGTGCTCGGCGACGAGGGCGCCGAACTGCTGACCGACAAAATGAACGAATACTTCTTCACGATGCTGGATGTGCTCTCGCGCTCCAACGGCATCTTGATGAAGTTCGCCGGCGATGCGCTGCTCGCCTTCTTCCCGCGCCCGGAACCCAAGTCGCGTAACCCGCTCGCCCGGCTGCTGGGCGGCGACGATGCGCCCGAAGTCGCCGCCGCCGAGGATGTGGGCTGGGCGGTGCGCGCTGCGCTCCGTATGCAGCGCGAGATGGGCGCTTTCGAGCACTTCGAGACGCGCGTCGGCCCCGGCTCGCTGACGATGAGCGTCGGCATCAGCAGCGGCAAGTTGTTCGCCGCGCACGTCGGCACCGACGCCCAGCGCGATTATATGATCCTGGGCGACCTGACCGGCCAGGCGATGGACACCGAGGCGGTGGGCGCATCGGGCGAGGTCATCATCGACCGGGCGGCTTACGAACGGGTCGCCGGCCAGTTCCGCACCGTCGAAGCGGCGCCGGGTATGTACCGCGTGATCGATGACCTGGGCGACGATCTGGGCGACTTCGAGTCGAGCCAGCCCACCCGCCGGCGCGGTTCGCGCTACACTACCATCGACAGTAACCTGATCGAAGACCTGAAGACCATCACCGGGCAGGTCGAAACCATCGCCGCCTTCCTTCCTAAAGACCTGCTGAGCCTGCTGGTCGAGAGCGGCGAGAAGCGCGCCATCGGCAGCCTGAACCGCCCTAAAACCGCCGTGATCTTCTGCCACGTGACCGGCTTCGCGGAACTGCTCGCCGCGTGGGGCGAAGATGAGCTGCCCCGCGTGGCCGGGATGCTGGACCGCTACTATAACGCCATGCAGAGCGCCATCGCACGCTACGGCGGCTCCCTGGCCCGCACCGACCCTTACCAGGCCGGCGATAAGCTCCTGGCGACCTTCGGCGCGCCGATTAAGCACTACGACGACTCGGAGCGCGCGGTGCTGGCGGCGCTGGAGATGCACGCCGCGCTGGCCCGGCTCAATGCGGAACTGCGCGCGGCATGCCCCGCCGGCCTGCTCGAAACTGCGCCCGACCCGGAGGCTTTCGTCAAGCACCGGATCGGCGTCACGCAGGGCGACGTGTTGGGCACCGAGGTCGGCGTCGGCCAGACCGGGCGCGGCACCCGCCGCGAGTATACGGTGATGGGCGACGACGTAAACCTGGCGGCGCGCCTGATGAGTAAAGCCGCGATGGGTACGACGCTGGTCAACGACAAAATCTGGCGGGATGTGAATTATCGCTTTGAGGGGCAGGCGCTGGAGCCGGTTAAGGTAAAGGGCAAGAAGGACGCCATCGCCATATACGGGGTCACCGGTGCCAAGGCGACCCTCGTCCCGCCGCTCGATATCCGCGCGCCCCTCATCGGGCGCCGGGCGCCGATGAACACCATCCGCGCCGCGCTCGACGGCTTCCCGGTCGATATCACGGCGGCAAATCACGAAGCGCCCGCGTGCGGCCAGGTCATCGCGGTGAGCGGCAGCATCGGCGTGGGCAAGAGCCGCCTGCTGCACGAGGCAATCGAACACCTCAAGACCCTGCCGGTCGCGTGGGTCGAGGTGGCGTGCGTGGCGCACACGAGCATTTATCACCCCTGGACGCATATCTGCCGCCGGCTCTTGGGCCTGGATGCGGTCGAGGCGGCGGCGCAGCCGGCCCATCTCGAGGCCGGACTGGAAGCGCTGGGCCTGGAGGACCATCTCCCGGCGCTTGCCGCCGTGCTCGTGCTGCCGGGCGCGCCGCCGTGCGATGCGGAAGGTCTCGACGTTGCCGGTGCGCTCATTGATTTACTAAAGGCTAAAGCGCCGCTCGTGCTGGTCATCGACGACCTGCACCACGCCGACCCGGCGTCGCGGGCGGTGATGCGCCGGCTGTACGAGACTGCCGGGTCGGCCCCGCTGTTGGCGCTGGTCGCCGTGCAGCCGGATTTGTTCGACGGCCAGATCGAAGAGTTGGCCCACACCGTCATTGCGCTGAACGACCTCGGCGACGCCGAAGCGCTGGAGATGGCGAAGGCGCTGCTGCAAGCGGATACCATCGACCCCGAATTGGAGAAGCTTATCACGCGGCAGACGCAAAACCGGCCTCTGTTTATCGAGGTGTTGGTCGAACACCTGCGCGCAACCGACGGGCTGCGCGTCACGCCCAAGCGCCGGCAGGCCCGGCTCGTCAAGACCGCCGGGGCCGATACCCTGCCGTCTACCACGCGCGCGCTGGTGCTCAGCCGCATCGACCGCCTGCCGGTCGCGCCGCGCGAGGCGTTGCTGGCGGCGTCGGTGCTGGGCGAGAAGTTCAAGATTCAGGAGTTGATAAGCATCCACGAGGACGACGACCTCAGCGACGTGCAGGCGCTCTGCCGGGAAGGGGTGATGGTCCAGAACCGGCTGGTCAAAGACCAGTATCACTTTGTGGATCACCTGACGCAGGTCGTCGCCTATAACAGCCTGCCCAACTCGCGGCGGCGCGAGCTTCACCTGCGCGCCGGTAACTATTGGGCCGAGTTCGACAATCCCTCGCTGATGCAGCTTGCCGAGCGCGCCTATCACCACGCCCGCTGTGACGACCCGTTTAAGGCGGTTGATGCGCTCACCCTGGCGCGCGACCGGGCGCGCCTGCACGGCGCAAACGAGCAGGCTATCGCCTTCGGCAAGCAGCTTCTCGAACACGCGCGCGGCGTCCCGGAGTTGACGCACACGTACCAGACCGCCGCCGAGACCCTGGGCGACCTCTACGCCGGGCAGGGCTACTACGGCGAGGCGACCGGCGCTTACGAGCCGGCGGTCCGCGCCATGTACGAAGCTTACCTTTCGGCGCTGTGCCGGCAGGCGCTCGTCACGCTGGCCTCCGATCCCATCGTCGCCGCGATATCGCTCACGCGCGCGCTGACCATTGCCGACACCGCCGCGCCGGTCCGCCCGTGGCTGCAAGCCGGGTTGGCGTGGCTGCTGTGGCGGCGCGGCGCCTACGAGGCCGCCGCCGAGTACACGGCCTATGACGCCGGCCTGACCGTGGCCTCGATGGGCAGCGCGGCGGCGATGCTCGACTACGTGTACGGCCTGGTCGAGCGCGGTCTGGGCAATGAGGAGAAAGCGCAGGGACATCTGCAAGAGGCGCTCAACGCCTGGCAGGCGCGCGGCTACGAAGAGGGCATCTTCCTGGCCCGGCACGCGCTCGACGGCGACGCCGAAGTCATCGGCGACGATCACAAGTTCCTGCGTGTGCTGCTCGCCCTGTACTTCGAGTTGAACAACTAGCGCTGGTTCGCCGCGTTGCGGCGTAACATCCGGCGAATTGTAAGTAGGGGCGGGTTTGCAAACCCGCCCCATGCACATCAACTTAAGAATTTTGACCGTTTGTGCACCTGTTCCCCCTCTCCCCAAACCCCTCTCCCACGAGGGG
>JAFGMM010000341.1 GCA_016927535.1 Anaerolineae bacterium | reverse complement strand
CCCCTCGTGGGAGAGGGGTTTGGGGAGAGGGGGAGCAAATGTACAAACGGTCAAAATCCTTAAGTTGATGCATATGGGGCGGGTTTGTAAACCCGCCCCTACGCTCAACCGGCGACCACACTATTTTGCGGTGCTACCCGTGAAAGAGACGATGCAGAAAATTCGACCGGCTGACGCCGCACTGCTTACCACACTTGGGACCGTCCTGGCATTCCGTCCGCTGCGTTTCGAGCCGTTCGAGGCGGAGAAGGCCGGGCTGTTGATGCTGTTGGCTGCGGTGGTGGTCGGCGCTGCCATAACGGAGCGGCGCGCGCGCATAGGCCCGCGCGGGAATCCGCTGCGCTTTGCGGTTGGGGCGCTGCTGGCTGCGACGGTGATTTCGACGCTGCTTTCGCTCAGCGTCACGCGGAGTCTGTGGGGGGCGGCGTACCGCTCGCAGGGCCTGGCGACTTTCCTGGCGTACATGGCGCTGTTCTGGGGGGCGGCGCGGATGCGTGGGCGGGCGCCGGCTATGCTGTTGCCTTTCCTCGTGATGGCCGCCGTGCCGCTCTGTGTCTTTGCGCTGCTCCAGGCCTACGCCATCGGCCCTGATTTTCTGCGCCCCACGCGGCCCGGTTCGACCACCGGGCACCCCAACTTTCTCGCCGCGTGGCTGGTGATGGCGCTGCTGTACATCGTGCCGCACCTGGGCGGGCAGGTCGTGCATGCGCGGCGTGTGACGAAATCGGCTGCGCTGTTGGGCGCAGTGTGCGCGCTCATGCTCGGCACGCTGGCGATGCTGGGCAGCCGGGGCGCGGTGCTGAGCCTAGGCGTGGGCGCGCTGACCGGCGCGGTCATCGTTGCGGCGCGCCGGCGCGCGCGGCGTGCGCTGCTTGTGATCGCCGTGTCGGTCGCCATCATGGGTGCGGGCTACCTGCTGCTGAGCCGCAGCGCCGGGGACGATGGGGCGTCAGGAATCGCGCGCCTGCTCCGGCCTTACGACGAGTACCGGGCGGCGCTGTGGTCCGGCGCGGCGGGGATGCTGGCGCACCAGGCCGACCCGCTCTACGATGCGAATGGCGCGCCCGACCGGTTGGCTGCGCTGCGCCCGTTCGTTGGATACGGCCCGGATACCATCGACCAGACTCACAGCCGCCTCGTTGTCTACAGCCCTACGCTTGAGGCGGTGTTCACGCAGGAGTCGGGCGCGTTGGACATCGTAGATCGGCTGCACAACCTGGTATTCGACGCCCGCGCGACGACGGGATGGCTGGGGCTGGCGGCGACGCTGGCGGTCTACGAAGCGGCGCTCTACATGGGACTGCGCCGGCTCGGCCTGATATCGGGCCGGTGGTGGACGCTGCCGGCCGCGCAGATTGCCGGCGCGCTGCCCGGCTTGGCCGCCGCGTCGCCGCCCGGCGCGGCGCTGGGCGCGGCGGCCGGCACGCTGCTCTGGATTGGGGGCCGGGCGTTTGCGCCGGGCGGCAGTGCGCCGGGCCGGTGCGATTGGACCGTCGTCGGGATTGTGTGCGTGGTCGCCGCGCAGTGGGTCGATAACCAGTTCGGGTTTGCTACCACCGCGCCCCAGGCGCTCTGGTGGATTCTGCTGGGCCGGCTGAGTCGTCTCACCGCAGAGACAGGGAGACCGTGGAGAGATTCTCATCATCATAAAGGAGCCGGGTGGTATTGGGGTGCGTTGGTGATGGGATTGTTCGTCGTTCACGGCATGGAACAGACTCAGGTGAACGTACCCGGCGGTATGCTGCTGCCGGCGGCGCTCGTGAGTCTGCTGCCGCTGATCTGGATCGTGGGATTGCTCGGCGCGCGCTTTGACCGGCCTGCCGGTGCGCGCCCGACCGACTGGCGGCGCGCGTCGCAGATTGTCTTAGTTTGGGCGGTCTTTATCGCGGTAAAGCAAATCACCAACGCGGTCGCGGCGCGCACGCTCGCGCCCGGCAGCGTAGATGCGGCGGCGCTGTACGGGCTGGGCTTCCTGCTCGCGCTGGGTGGGATCGGCGTCGGCGCGGCTGCCGTGTTCTTGCAAGCCGGTGTCCGGCGCATAACCCGGCGGGCAGCGGCGATACTCGCGCTGTTCCTGCTTATCGGCGGGGCGGTGTATGCGCTGCGCTACATGGGAGCGTTCGCGCATCACACGGCAAATAACTTCCGGGGGGACGCGGCGGCATGGCGCGCGGCGGATATCGCCTTTGAGGTCACGACGACTTGCGCGCCGGACAATACCCAGGCCCGGATACACCGGCTTTACCTGCTGCGATCCCGCACGGGCGACGACGTCCCGGCGCGCATCGCGGCAGAAATCGCGGCGATTTACCGCCTGGAGCCGTTTATCGTCAATGCGTGGGAGTGGCGGGTGGGGGCGGGCGGCCAATAGCCCGCCCCCTTCTTTCTGGTCCGCCGGATAGCCCCGCTCCTGCCGCTAGAGGCCGCAGTCGGCAGGGCAGCCGGCGGGCGATTCGCCGTGCTGAAGTTGGCAGACGCCGTCGTTGTTGCAGGTATAGCAGTCAGGGCAGTCATACGGCGACTCGGCGGCCGGCTCGCAGACGCCATTGTAGTTACACGAAGTGCTGCAATCGGAACAGCCGGAACTGGTCTCGCTTGGCCCTTCACAGATACCGTTGAAATTGCAGAAAAGAATGTCGCAGTCGCTGCAAAACGGGTATGATTCGCCACGGAAGAACTCGCAGACGCCGTCATAATCACAGCCGCAGTCGGCGGAGCACGAAGACGCTTCGGCGACGCCGTCGCAGTAGCCATCGCCGCAGACTGCCGGGCCGGTCGCCGGGCGCGCCGGCGCCGGCGGGGCGCAGTCCTGCGGGCAGTTATCCTGCGTCTCGATGTATTCGCCCATCTTCGTACACGCGCCGTCGCCGCAGAACAGGCCGGGCGGGCAGCCCGGCTGCCAGCCGCCGCTGAACGGGCCATCGGTGATGCGGAAATCCTGGACGACATCGCCGACGAAGACCACTTCGGCCTTGTACCACTCGAAGACGTTGCCTCCTACGTGCTTGCAGTCGAATACGTCCCAGGTCTCGACCCGGCCCTCCGGCGGCACATTGAGCGGGCCTTGCTGCGGGGCGGGCGGCGGGACATTCGCCGGGTTTACATCGACGTGCGGGATATTCTCGCAGGCGCCGGATAGGTTCACGACATCGCCGCGCACCCACGAACATAGCACCTGTTCGCCCACCAACTGCCACCACTCGAGGCCGTCTGCGCCAATCGCCCACCCCCGGACTTCGGCGGCGGCGCCATAGGGCAGCACGCCCTGGGCCGGCGCGCCGGTGCTGGGCGCCGGGCGCTGGTTGACATCGGCATTTGCGGCGGTCGCCGTGCAGGGAATATGGAGCGAGATGTCAAAGTCGCAGGCCATCGTCCGGGCGAACGCGCCCGCTTCGTTGGCGTTCCGGCAGGCGTTCTGCACCAGCATACGCAGAAGCTCCGGGTCGCCGGTGAACTCGACCAGGCGCGAGTTGAGATCAACGGTGCCGTCGTCGTTCAAGGCAATGGCGAAGGCCGTGCCGGGGCGCGCGGCCTGCACGACGGTCACACAGGTGCAATCCAGCGCGTTAGGATCGCCAAGCGGGCCGCGTGCGCTCTGGGGCTGCTCGAACTCGGCGGTTAGCTCGCCTTCAAGCAGGGTGGCGACCAGGACCCGCTCGGTGCCTTCACCGGTGCGGCTGGGCATCTCGGCCATGACCAGCGCCACCGAGGAGCCGGTCGTGATGTCCAGGCCGTTGACGTTAAACGCGACCTCCACGCCGCGCGGCGTCTGTACGACCATCGCGTTAGGCGCTTCCTGGCACTCCGGCACACCCAGCCCCATCGTGAAATAGAAGGCTTGCATAGCGCCGCAGCGCGGCGGGATATCCATCCCGTAGGTCACTGGCAGAGCCGCCGCGCCGGCATCGGCTGCAACCTCGGCGGTCGGAATCCACGCCTGGCGCCCGGATGGGAGCAGCACTTCGTACCACTCGCCCGCCTCGTCGCGCCCGATGAGGTCCAGTTCGCTCCCGGCCGGCAGTTCATCGACTGTGACGCCTTCGCGCGTCGGGCAGCGGTACAGCGTGCCGTCGCCCTGGACCGACGCCGGCGCGCGCTGCCCAAACTGCCCGGCTTGCTCCGGCGTGATGCGGTTCTCTAGCTCGACGTCGCCCATCATCAAGAAGGTCACCGACTGGCCGGGCGCGACCTCCGGCAGGTTGGCTTGCAGGTTCATCACCGCCACACCCCAGGCGCCGGTTTCCTCGTCCAGTGGGGAAGTTACGACGGTGCGCAGGCTGGGCAGGTCCACCCGGTCTGCCGGGGCCTCAAAGACCAAGTTAGCGTTTGGATCCCAGAAGGTCGCGTCTATATCGACGTGGCCGTAACACGCTTCATCTGGGTTTAAAAAGCCGCAAGAATCGCCGACGGCTTGGAGCGCAGTATTCACAATTGCCGGACAGGTTTCATCATCCGGTTGTGCGGTTAAAAGCACGGTGGGGATAGCGAGCAGGATCAAGAATAACCAGGCAAGCACGGTGAGTAATAAAGGACGCCGAACAGACATTTTTCTCCCCCGCAACTCGTTTTCGTTCTGCGCTAAAGATTATCAGTGCGAGATTGGTTTGCGTCAAGTTTTCATAAAACGGGTCGGTGGTGACGGGATCACATGGCGTCAAATAGTCCCAGAGTACTCCTTAGTGTACTCTTGACACTATCTCGATATCGTGATATAGTGTACTCAATACACTAAATGTATTAACGTAGCCTTTGACCGCTTGACATAGTGTACTTTGTACAATAAGGAGATAACGACATGACCACGCCCCGTTTTTACGACCCACACAAAATCGACCAGCTTTACGCCCCGGATACACAGACCGCCGTCGAGGAAGGGCTGCGCGCCAATCTCAAGCCCGCCGCCCGTGACAGCCGCCGTGTGATCCTCCTGCTGGTCGATCCGCAGGTGGATTTCATCCACACCAAAGGCGCGCTCAGCGTGCCCGGCGCAGTGGATGACACGCAGCGTACCATCGAATGGATTTACCGCAATGCCGAGGAGGTGACCGCGATTGCCGCCTCGCTCGACAGCCACACGCCCATGCAAATCTTCTACGCTACTTGGTGGACCGACGAGCAGGGCAACCACCCCGCGCCGTTTACCTCCATTTCGGCGGAGGACGTGGCGAAGGGGCGCTGGAAGCCGGTCATCGAGCCGCGCTGGTCCATCGACTACGTGCACAAGCTGGAGAAGCAGGCGCGCAAGACCCTGATGATCTGGCCCTACCACACGATGATCGGCACGCCCGGCCAGGCGATTGTACCCGCGTTGTACGAGGCCATCGCTTACCATTCGGCGGCGCGCCGCGCCCAGCCCACTTTCCTCACCAAAGGCTCCATCGCCAAAACCGAAAACTATTCGATCCTTGAGCCGGAGGTGAAGGTGCCGGATCACCCGATGGGCGGCCTCAACACCGCGTTTCTCGACATGCTCGCCACCTACGACCTGATCTACGTGGCGGGCCAGGCTAAGAGCCACTGTGTGCTTGAGACCGTGACCTCGATCATGAGTTATTTCAAGGACCAGCCCGATGTCATCGACCGGCTGCGCTTCATGATGGATTGCACGTCTTCGGTGCAGCACCCGGCGGTCGACTTTGAGGCGCTGGCGAACCAGGCGCTTGCCGAGTTCGAGAAGCAGGGCATGCACATGGTCACGTCGAAAGATCGCATCGGCTGACTCGTGTAATCTGCGTTATTCGTGTTATTCGTGGTTAGCTTACAGGAGACGATGGGATGAGCGACGATTTACAGGCTTTGTTCAGTTCCGCGCAGGCCGGCGGCCTCAGCCAGCAGTCGGTCGAGGTGATGGTGCACAATCTCGATGCGCAGGTGGCGCTGGGATGTGTGGGTGCGCAGGTGGACGATCTCAACACCGACGACGTGACTCTGTTGGTGATCGTGTTGGACATGAGCGGTTCGATGGACGGCGTGCGCGACGCGGTGATCGACGGCTATAACGTGATGCTGCAAACCCTGCGCGACTCGCGCCTGGCCGATAGCATCCTGGTCTCGACCTGGACCTTTAGCAACGCGCCGCGCCTGCTGCACGGCTACACGCCGGTCACTTACGCCGCCGATATCACCCGGAGTGAGTACGTGCCTTCCGGCGGCACCGCGCTCTACGACGCCGTGCTCAACGCTTACACGGGCATCGTGGCTTACGGGCAGGATTTGCGTGACAGCGGCATTCGCACCCAGGCGATTATCGCGGTGTTCTCGGACGGCGAGGATAACTCGTCTAAGCACCGGGTGGGCGAGGTGCGGCAGGTGACCGAAGACCTGATCGCGCAGGAGATTTACGCGCCGGTGTTCGTCGGCTACGGCGATGAGGCGACCTTCCGGCGGGTGGCGCAGGAGATGGGCTTCCGGGCCATCCTCACCGCCGCGCACACCCCCGCCGATATCCGCCGCTCGATGGGCATCGTTTCGCAGAGCGTGATCCGCGCCAGCCAGAGCGGGGTCGTCGGCGCCGGCAATGCTTTCTTTACGGGGTCGTGACGGCTGTGGAGGGCTTTAGCGTATCCGCCGGGACGATCATCGGACGGACGCACGCCATCCGCCAGACCAACCGCCAGGACGCTCATGCCCTGGCGGTTGCGCCGGGTTACGCGGCTGGGGTGCTGTGCGACGGCTGCGGCGAAGGCGCGGCTTCGGAGGTGGGCGCGATGCTGGCGGCGCGCTATCTTGCGCAGGAGGCGGCGCGGATGTTGGGTGAGGGCGGCGCTGCCCCTGCCGACCTGCCCGGCGCGCTGTACCCGGCGCTCGTCGAATACCTGGGCGGGCTGCTCGACTTGCAGCGGCTCGTCTCCGTGGACGCGCGGCAGCGCTTCGTGCGTGATTATCTGCTCTTTACGGTGGTCGGTTTTGTGCTGAACCGGGATGCGGGTGTGGTGTTCGTGGCCGGCGATGGGCTGGCGTCTATCGACGGCGCGGTGTGCAGGTTCGACTATGACAACCGCCCGCCCTACCCGGCGTATCATCTGCTGGCAGCCGGCGGGGCTTCTTCCGGATTCGAGACCATCGCGTTTGATCCTGCCGGCCTGCAAGACCTGGGCCTGGCCTCCGATGGTTTCGACGTGGAGCTGTTCGGCGATCTGCGCGGCCTTGTCCATCCGCGCGCCGTACAGCGCAAGCTGAATGTGTGGTCGGACAAGGAGAGGCGCTTCCTGGACGATGCAACGGTGATCTGGGTGCAGCGCGTTTGAGTGGGGGCGGGTTTTGAAACCCGCCCCATGCACATCAACTTAAGAATTTTGACCGTTTGTGCGCCTGTTCCCCCTCTCCCCAAACCCCTCTCTCACGAGGGGCGAGGGGCTTACCGGCGCACAGACTCGCTGCTTTTTGTGGTATATGGGCTAGCACGAGTCTGACTCCCCTCGCCCCTT
>JAFGMM010000340.1 GCA_016927535.1 Anaerolineae bacterium | reverse complement strand
GCGGCTCCGGTTCCCCCTCTCCATGTCATGGAGAGGGGGCTAGGGGGTGAGGTAAACCAAGTCATCAGTCAATATGTCACCACCACCAGAGTATCATCTAATACTGGCTCGTGATCTGAGTTATCTAAACGATACCGAATACGAACAGCTTGACAAAATGCTCATCGAAATCAAACGAATGCTTAACGCATTCATCCAAAAACTCAGAACCGATTCTTAATAGCTAACAGCTAATCGCTAACAGCTAATCGCTAACAGCTAACACCAAAGGAACTGCACGATGGCTAGTGTTGTCGAAACCAAAAAGATCGACATCGATCAAGAAACCCTGTGGCGTCTTCTCTGCGATATCCCGCGCTACGCCGAATGGCAGGTCGTCCCGGCCGGCAAGGTTACCCAATCGACCGTGACCCGCGACGCCGGCGTGCTGAAAGGCAGCGCGCGCCGCATCGAGTGCACCGACGGCTCGTGGTACGAAGAAGAATTCTTCGACGCCGCCGCGCCTAATTACGTGGCGTACCGCGTCGTGCGCGATAGTTCGGGCAAGTTCAGCCGGACCTACAAAGAGTTGACCATCTCGGTCCGGGTCGTCGAAGCGCCGGAAGGCGGCGTCAATGTCACGCTGGGGGTGAATTACGCCAAGGCCGGCCTCGGACGCTGGATCGATATCGGCGGCCCCGGCTCGTGGAGGCGAGCTTTCAAGAGGTCGCTCGAAAACCTGAGCGAAGTCGCGGCGCGCAGCCCGGCGCCGGAAGCTTTTACGCCGGCGTGGCGCAAGCCGGCGCCCGCGCCGGCTCCGGTCCGTGCGACGCCGCCGGAGAAAAAAGCGCCGGCCGTACCCGCCATAGACACTGCCGATATCGACGCCGAGATGGAAAAGCTCCACGCGATGAAAAAGCAGTTGCAGGAGATGAATCTTTCGACCGCCGAGATCGATGCGCGCCTCGCGGCGACCGAGTTAAAGAAGCTCCACGCGGTAAAGAAGCAGTTGCAGGCGATGGACCTCTCGACCGCCGAGATCGACGCGCGCATCGCCGAATTGGAAGCGAAGTAGCTGATAGCGATTAGCATTTAGCGATTGGCGGTTAGCATTTGGCGGCTGGCGGTTAGCATTTGGCTATTAGCGTCTGGCGGTTTGACTAACCGCTAATTGCTATCGGCTAACCGCCGGAGAGTAAATTAAATGACCGAAGTCCCCACCAACTTTAACAAAATCCTCGTCGCCAATCGCGGCGAGATTGCCGTGCGCGTTATCCGCGCGTGCCGCGAGCTGGGCCTCGACACCGTGGCGGTGTACTCCGATGTGGACCGCGAAGCGCTCCATGTGCGCTACGCCGACGAAGCCTATCACATCGGCGCGCCGCCGCCCAGCGAAAGCTACCTGTGCATCGACAAGCTGCTCGATGTCGCCAAGCGCGCCGGGGTCGAGGCCATCCATCCCGGCTACGGCTTCCTCTCCGAGCGCGCCGATTTTGCGCAGGCCTGCATCGATGCGGGCATCGCCTTCATCGGGCCGCGCCCGGACGCCATCCGCGCGATGGGCGATAAGCTCCGCGCGCGCGAGATCGCCAAGTCCGTCGGGATGCCGGTCATCCCCGGCACCGAACCCGGCGGCGGCAATGGTAAGCTCATCGAAGCCGCCAAGAAGATCGGCTACCCGCTCATGGTCAAGGCGGCGGCCGGCGGCGGCGGCAAAGGGATGCGCGCCGTCCGCCGCGCCGAGGACCTGCCCGCCGCGCTCGGCATCGCGCACCGCGAGGCGCTCAACGCTTTCGGCGATGGCACGATCTACTTGGAAAAGATCATCGAGGGCGCGCGCCATATCGAAATCCAGATTCTCGCCGACACGCACGGCAGCGTCATCCACCTGGGCGAGCGCGAGTGCTCGCTTCAGCGCCGGCACCAAAAGCTGGTGGAAGAATCGCCGTCGATGTTCGTCGATGACGACCTGCGCCGGCGCATGACCGAGGCAGCTATCGCGGTGGCAAAGATGGTGGATTACGTGAACGCCGGCACGATTGAATGCCTGGTCGATAAGCAAAAGAACTTCTACTTTTTGGAGATGAACACGCGCATCCAGGTCGAGCACCCGGTGACCGAGTGGGTGACCGGCGTCGATATCGTCAAGGACCAGATTCGCATCGCGCGCGGGCGGCGCATGAGCCACACCCAAAATGACATCACGATGAAGGGTTGGGCGATTGAGTGCCGCATCAATGCCGAAGACCCGTTTAACCACTTCCTCCCGTCGGCGGGCGCCATCACCTCCTACTTCACGCCCAGCGGCCCCGGCGTGCGCGTCGATCACGGCGTGTATGCCGGCTACAAGGTGACGCCCTACTACGACTCGCTGCTGGCAAAGCTGATCTGCTACGGCGATACGCGCCCGGCGGCGCTGCTGCGCATGCGGCGCGCGCTGGAGGAGTACCGCATCATGGGCCTGCAAACCAACATCCCCTTCCACCAAAATTTGCTCGACAGCATCCGCTTTATGTCCGGCAGCTTCGACACGACCTTCGTCGAAGAGCGCTTCGCCATCGAACAGGATCAAAACGAGCTGGAGCCGGGCATCGCCGCCATCCTTGCGACCATCGTCGCGCACCGCGACCACCAGGAAGCCCAGATCGCGCAGCAGATGAACCGCGACCCGCATTCAAACTGGAAGTGGTCGTACCGCGAGCGCGGGCACGGGATGCTGCTTTAAGGCGGAGAACACGTTATGAAGTATGTTGCCACGGTCAATAACCACAAATTCGTCGTCGAGATCAACCGCAGCGGCGAGGTCATCGTCGATGGGGTGCCGCGCACGGTGGATTTCAGCACCTTCGACGACGGGGTGCTGCGCTCGCTGCTCATCGACAACCGCTCCTACGAAGCGCTGGTCGAGCGGCGGCAGGATAATTACCAGGTCCTCATGCACGGCAACCTGTACACGGTGCACGTCGCGGACGAACGCGAGCAGCACTTGGGGCGCGCGACGTTCGTCCCGCCCAGCGGCGACCTGCCCATCGCCGCGCCGATGCCCGGCCTGATCCTGGAGATCAAGGTCGAACCGGGCCAGGCGGTCGAGCCGGGCGATACGCTGCTCATCCTGGAATCGATGAAGATGGGCAACGAGATCAAAGCGCCGCGCGCCGGCACGGTTAGCCATATCAGCGTAAACGCCGGCGATAGCGTCGATCAAAACACCGTCATGATCATCATCAGTTAGCGCAGCCAAACCGACATTTACTGCGATCGAAGGATAGGAGAACAACGCCGATGACAGCAGGCCACCAACACCTGGAAGTCGAAGCCAAACTACGGGTGCCTGACCTAGACGAGATGCGTACCCGGCTCAACGCCGACCCGGAAGCCACCTGCACGGTGCCGCGCCTGCACGAATACAATATCCGCTATGAAGACGCCGCTCACAGTCTCGACCCAGCCGGGATTGTCCTGCGGCTCCGGCGTGACCGCCCGCTCTACGGCGGCGCGGCGCGGGTGCGCCTGACCTATAAAGCCCCACTGTCCAAAGAACAGCCGGCCAGGCCGGGCCAAAAAGCAATGTTCGAGGCCGAGACCGAGGTCGCCGACTTCAAGACGATGGACTTGATCTTGCAGCGCATGGGCTATCACGTGGCAATGGCCTACGAGAAGTACCGCACCACCTACGAGATCTTGGGGACCGAGGTCGTGCTCGACGAAATGCCGTTCGGCCCGTTCGTCGAGGTCGAGGGCCGGCCCGACGCCATCGAGGCAGTCATTGTCCGGCTCGGCCTCGACGGCAACGAGCGCTTCACCGATAGCTATGCGACCCTGTTCGAGTACGTGAAGATTCACCTGAACCTGGTCTTTAGAGACCTGACCTTCGAGAATTTCGCCGGCGTCAAGGTGCCGGCCTACGCCTTCAGTCCTATCGTCCGGTTATCGTAAGGGCCGCGAAGATGGCGACGTATTTGCTCACCTATAACCCCAAAATCTGGTTTTGGAAAGACATCTCGGAAGCGATCCGCTGCGCCGGGTCCGAATCGTTCGTGACCTGGGACTGCGGCGGCACCCAGAAGATTCGCACCGGCGACCGCATGTTCATCCTGCAGCTTGGCGTCGAGCCGCGCGGCATCTTCGGGTCGGGGTGGGCGGCGTCGGATGCGCGGCCCGGCGAGAACTGGCGGGCCGGCAAAAGCAACATCGTCTTTTACGTCGATGTGCGCTTCGATACGCTGCTCGACCCGCATGCCGGCGGCGTGCTGCCGCGCGAAGTGCTCGAACAGCCGCAGTTTGCCGGGATGCGCTGGCTGCCCCGGCGCTCCGGCGTCGCCATCCCCGACGGTATCGCTGCGTGCCTGGAGGTGGAATGGCGGCGCTTCCTGGCCGCACGCGCAAGCGACGAGTGATGCGGTCCATATTCGTCCGGGTTTATTCGTGCTTATTTGTGTTTGGTAGCGCTACAGAATACCGTGGCGACGGTTTCTTGCGCGGATTTATGCCCATATAAAGGATTGGCAGATGTGCGCGCCGCCATATGTAGGGGCGGGTTTCAAACCCGCCCCATATGCATCAACTTAAGGATTTTGACCGTTTGTACATCTGCTCCCCCTCTCCCCAAACCCCTCTCCCACGAGGGG
>JAFGMM010000339.1 GCA_016927535.1 Anaerolineae bacterium | reverse complement strand
GCCCCTCGCCCCTCGTGGGAGAGGGGTTTGGGGAGAGGGGGAACAGGCGCACAAACGGTCAAAATTCTTAAGTTGATGTGCATGGGCTGCTTCTGGTTGGTGCCCTTCATACAGCGCCGGAAATCGGTCACCTCTTCGGTCAGTTCGGGCGGGACCGCGTTGCTCTGGAGCGGGCCGGCTTCGCCCCAGTAGAACGATACGCGATAATGTGCACAGCACGCACCACAGTGTAAGCAGGGATTTTCGAGCAGCATATGCTTAGACATACGCCGGCTTATCGAGCGCGAGGCCGGCGCCTCCTTTACCTGGTTATCCGATTCTAAAGGTCGCTGAGTCGCCGATTATGCAACTTTGGTCGCCAGAAGGGGTAAAAGGGCGCGGCAAAATGGGCCGCGCCCCACACCTCAAGCCTTCTACTTGATCGTTTTGACCTTCGGCAGCACGTGCGCATTGACGTCGGCGTCGTTTGCCGGCGTGGGCACGCCGCCGAACAAGTACCAGTCCTCCACGTGCTCGACCGCCGCGCCCGGCTCCAGGCACACGAACGGCCCAACCGTCTCCAGTTCCAGCATGTCGGCATTGGTGAAGGTCTCCACCGAGCAGCCGAAGTCGGGGTATTCCAGGCCCGGCGTGAAAGTGAACGTCTTGACGAACAGGCTGCTGCTGCGCACATATGCCGCCCAGCCGTCCGGCACCATCGCGCCGATCTTCTGCGGGCCGGCGGCATTCGGGTCCTGGCGCAGCAGGATATACTGCTCGCCCCAGGTCCAGCGCGGGTCGGCCATGTTCGTATAGGCCCAGAGCGTAAGCATATTGGTGGGCAGCAGGTGATCCTCGTGCGAGCCGCGCGGCGGGATGGGGACAATCGCGGTGCCGCCCTGCGCCATCACCGACAGCGCCCACGGCGCGAGCGTGACCGCCCACAGGCTGGTGTTGTGCAGGCGGTGCGTGAGCTTGACGTGTGCCGCGCCGGGCGAAAGCGCGATATCGATTTCCTTTTGGATGCCGGTTGTCGGCTCGGTGGGCTGGGTGACGCGCACGAACCCGTCGTATGCTTTGATCTCGACCGGCCCGTTATCGGGGTAATAGGTGCGCGGCTTGGCTTCGGGCGCGTGCCACAGGCGATGCCCGCCGAAGATGTTCCACTCGTCGCCGCCGGTGACGCCCAGCGTCGCCTCGTATTCTTTCAAGATGTTCTCGCCGCCGGCCGGCGCAAAGCGGATGATGCGCGGCCCGACGTCGGTGGTGACGATCAATTCGACCTTATCATTGGCGAGCTTGTAGCAGTTCGGCCACCCTTTGTATTCGACCTTTTCCATCTGTATGATGCTCCTCCTGGTGTAGACGTTAACGGGGCGATTTTACCGCGTTTATAGGCAGATGTTCGAGCGAAACTCCGGCACACCTTTGATGCCCAGGTTGATGCGGAACAGCGCGCCGGCGCCTTCGCCTTCCTCGGCTTTGTTGCCGCCGCCGGCGGTGGTGACGTAGATATCGGTGTAGTCCGGCCCGCCGAAGATCAAGCTGGAGACTTTCTTGGCCGGGAAGGCGACGCGCTGCACTTCGGCGCCGTCCGGCGTGTAGCGCACCAAGCAGCGCCCATCCCAGCGCGCCGACCATACGTAGCCCTCGGCATCGACCGTCATGCCGTCGGGCACGCCCTCGCCTTCGGCGTCGGGCACCGTGGCGAAGATGCGCCGGTTGGCAAGGCTGCCGGTGTCTATATCGTAGTCGAACAGATAGATTTCGCGCTTGCGCGAGTCGGTGTAGTACATCTGCTTGTGGTCGGGCGTGAAGCCCATGCCGTTCGAGACGCCGATGCCGTCCAGGAGTCGGGTCAGCGCGCCGTCGGGGTCGAGCCGGTAGAGCCGGCCCAATCGGTCGGGGGTGGGCATGGTGCCGCAGAAGACGCGCCCGCGCGGGTCGGCGATCACGTCGTTGAAGCGGGATTCGCGCTCGTCGGGGATATCTTCGATGACGGTGTGTAGTTCGCCTTCGCGCCAGACCTTCACCGCGCCGCGCGCCATGAAGAGCAGCAGCGCGCCGTCTTCTTGAACGGTGAAGCCGCCGACCTGCTCGCCCTCGTAGATTTGCGCGTGCGCGCCGGTCGATGGGTCGTAGCGGAACAGGCGCCCGGTGGGGATGTCGGTCCAGTAGACCGCGTTTTCGTCCGGGTGCCAGAGCGGATTTTCGCCGGTGATGCACCGGTAATCGGCGATCAATTCGGGCTGCATCTCAAACCTCCTCAGTGAGTGTGGGTCAGGTTAACCGCGAATAACGCGAATTGCGCGAATATTTTACCTTACGTCACGAGGGTGAGCAGGACGCTCAGCGTGACGATGCTCGCCAGCGTGCCGAACAGCACCACCGCCGAGGCGAATTCCGGGTCGCTCTTAAACTCGGTGGAGAGCACCACGCTGATGACGGCGGTAGGCATGCTCGACTGGATGATGGCGACCTGCTGGGTGAGGCCGCTCATGCCCAGCAGCGCCGAGAGCGGAAAGGCCAGCAGCGGCGCGACCACCAGCCGGGTGCTCGCCGCCAGCAGGATCGGGAACGCGCGCCCCTTGATCGACGTATGCGCAATGTTGACGCCCAGCAGCGCCAGCATGATCGGGTTGGCGGCGTCGGCCAGCAGATCGATGGCGTCGGTGACCGGTTGGGGCGGCGCAACGATCCCGGCGTTCATGGCGAGGCCCAACGCCAGCGCGTAGGGCAGCGGGACTTTCAGCACGTTCATGAGCGCCCGGCGCGTCGAGACGCTGCCGCTGGACGCCAGGTAGACGCCGATGGTGTTGGCCGCCACCGCCGACATGACGTAGAAGATGACGGCGCGCTGCTGCCCGGCCTCGCCGAACGCGAGCCGGTTGAGCGGCAGGCCGAAGTTGCCGGCGTTGAGCAGCACCACGGTGAGCACGAAGGCGCTGGTAAGCGCGCGGTCGAAACGGAACACGCGCGCCAGTCCCCACCCGATCAGCGCCATGAACACGTATAGGATGAGCGCCAGCGCTACGCTCTGCCCGACTTCCGCCGCCTCCAGCCTGGCTTTTGCCAGGCTGTCGATGACCAGGATCGGGCTAAGCATGTAGATCATGAGGGTCGAGATGGCGCGCGGGTCGGGCTTGAAGCGCCGCCCGACAAGCGCGCTGGCTCCGATGATGAGCATGATGGGCAGGATGACTCGATAAGCAACTTCGAGAACGGCGGACATTTTACGTTACCAGTACGAGCAGGATGCTGAGGGTGACCACGCTCGCCAGCGTGCTGACCAGGACGACGGTCGAGACGAACCGGGCGTCGCCGCCGAACTCGGTGGCGAGCGCCACGCCGAACACGCCGGCCGGCGTTGACGCCTCGATGATGCTGACCCGGCGTGTGAGACCCTCCAGTCCCAACAGGGCGGCTAGCAGAGCGGCCAGCGCCGCGCCGATGACCAGGCGTGTAAAGGTCGCCAGCGCAGCCGGCAGCGCGTACCCGGTGTCTTTAATTGAGGTGTGCGCAATCTGCAAGCCCAGCAGCGCCAACTGCGCCGGCACGGCGGCGGCTGCGAGTACACCGACTGCTTTACCGAGCGGTTCCAGCGTACCGCCTTCGGTTAAGATGTTGCTGCTACTTAGGTTGATGACCAGACCGATCACAGCAGCATAGACGAGCGGCAGCTTGAACACGTTTAAGAGCGCCTGGCGCGCCGGGGCGCTGCCGCTGGAGGCGATGTATACGCCCAGCGTGTTGATAATCACGGCCAGCACCACCGTGTACACGATGGCGCGCTGTTCGCCGGCCCCGCCGTAGGCGAGCGCCACGAGCGGGATGCCAAAGTTGCCGCAGTTCATGATGACGATGCTGAGCAGAAAGGCGCTTTTGAGCTTGCGCTCGAATCGAAAGGCGCGCGCGATGATCTCGCCGACCAGCCACATGAGCAGGCTGATTCCGACAACCAGGGCGGCGATCTGGCCCAGTTCGCCGGCTTGCAAGTCGGAATGGATCAACCCATCCAGCACCAGCGCCGGGCTGAACAGGTAGAGAATGAGGGTCGAGACCGGGCGCGCGTCCGGATCGAAGCGCCGCCCGACCAGCACGGCCACGCCGATGACAAGGAACAGCGGCAGGATGATATCGTAAGCAACTTTAAGCAGGATGGAGGTAGACAAGGGGTCGGCTCGCATTAGATGATAGTGAGCAGGATGCTCAAGGTGACGATGCTCGCCAGCGTGCTGACCAGGATGCCCGCCGAGACGAACTCGGTGTCGCTGCCGAACTCGGTGGCGAGCGCGATGCTCATGACGGCGGTGGACATGCTCGACTCGACGATGCTGACCTGGCGCGTCAGTCCCTCCAGGCCGAGGAACGCCGCCAGCGCAAAGGCGATCAGCGAGGCGATGACCAGCCGGGTGCCCGCCGCCAGGAAGATCGGGACGAGCCGCCCTTTAACCGAGGTGCGGATTAGCTGCAAGCCCAGCAGCGTCAGCATGGCCGGGACCGCCGCCTGTCCCAATAGTTCGACCGCCTTGCCGGCCGGCTCCAGCGCGCCGCCGGCTTTGAGGATGTCGATGCCGGAGAGGTTGAGGAAGATGCCCAGCACGGCGGCGTAGGGCAGCGGCACTTTGAACACGTTCAAAAACGCCTGTCTGGTGGAGCCGGCGCCGCTGGATGCGATATACACGCCGATGGTATTTGCCATGACCGCCGACACTGCGTAGTAGACCAGGGCGCGCTCGGCGCCGGCCTCGCCGAACGCGAAGCGGTTGAGCGGGATGCCGTAGTTGCCGGAGTTGATGAACACCGCCACGAGCAGGAAAGCGCTGGTGGTCTTCGGGTCGAAGCGCAGCCCGCGCGCAATCAGCCAGCCGACCAGCCACACGCCGAAGGTGACGCCGGCGACCATCAAGATGATCTGGCCTAGTTCGTCGCCTTTCAGGTCGGAGTTTGCCAGCCCGTGCAGCACCAGCGCCGGGCTAAACAGGTAGATGAGCAGGGTCGAGACCGGGCGCGGGTCGGGCTTATGGATTTTACCGACGACTGCCACCAGGCCGATGACGAGGAAGATCGGGAGAATGGTGCTGGCGAATACCTGGATCAGTTCGGTCATGGGGTTCCTTTTCGGTGTGGATAGTTCTTCGCTGCGGAAAAGCAAGAAGAAATCTTACCACAGAGACACTGACGACAGGTAGCGCTGCACAAGATAGTGTGGTCGCCGGTTTGGTGTAGGGGCGGGTTTCAAACCCGCCCATATGCATCAACTTAAGCGCTTTTTTCCCCCTCTCCCCCGACCCCTCTCCCTCAAGGGGCG
>JAFGMM010000338.1 GCA_016927535.1 Anaerolineae bacterium | reverse complement strand
GCCCCTCGCCCCTCGTGGGAGAGGGGTTTGGGGAGAGGGGGAACAGGTGCACAAACGGTCAAAATTCTTAAGTTGATGTGCATGGGAAAGTGTTTCTGGAAAGGATATCACACCATTTCATGGAACGCTGTCACTGCGGATATGAAATATGCTGTTGTAACAATCTGACTTTTACTCCTCTTCCTTCGGCACCGGGTTTCCCGGACTATACGTACACGAATTATACGACGCCCCCAGGATGATTCGATAATCAACCTCCCGGTTCGGGTCCGGCTCCACCGTGACATGGGCGTCGGGCACGTTTAACGCCTGTTGCAGCGCCCCCAGTGCGCTCCCTTTGGTCTGTCCCGTGTAGTCGAAGATCAGCGTATGCGGGTAGTCGGTCTTGTCCGGCGTCTTGCCGTAGACCGCGAGCAGCCCCTCCCAGGCCAGCCGCTCCGCCGCCACCCGGTCCCAACCTGGGTTTTCGGTGCCGTTGATAACCTCAATGCGCGGGCGCGCCTGCACCAGCGTATTTCGGGTCGGCGGCGAATAAAAATTCTCCACCACCTCCAGGATCGCGTAATAGTTGCGCGGGATCAAAATACTCCCGCCGTTCGACGACGTGCCGAATTTCAACTGGTCCGGCCCGAAGAAGTGGCTTTCGATGGCGATATCATCCATCGCCAGCGCCACCGGCACAAAGCTCAGCGCGTCGCTCAGCTTGACGTCGGTGTCGATGTAGGTCATCATCTCACCCCATAGCTCCGGGATGCGCGGGATGATATCGACCTGGCGCGCCTGTTTCCAGATGGCGCGGAGAAGCTGCTGCTGGCGGCGGTTGCGCTCCCAGTCGTTGGTGCTGTAGCGCCAGCGCGCGTACCACAGCGCCCAGTCGCCGTCCATCAGGTGCACACCTATCGGCACCTCCACCCAGTCATAGTTATCCTCGTCGCTCTCATCCAGGCTCCAATCTTTGATCTTGTATCCGCTCACCGCACAATCTACCGCCACATCCACGCCGCCTAACGTATCGATGATGGCACGAAAGCCGGCAAAGTCCACCGATGCAATGAAGTCGATCTGAATCCCGAAATTGTATTCGAGTGTGTAAGCCAGAAACGCGCGCCCGCCGCCCGCCCAGTCCATCTGCTCGCCCTGCTGGTACGCCGTATTGATCTTGCTCCAGTTCCAACTCGGCAGCCACACCCAGGTATCGCGTGGGATCGAAAGCATGCTGACGGTCTGGACGGTGCGGTTAACCGAGAGAATGATGATCGTATCGGTGCGGAACGAACCGGCGGTCTGGCGCAAATCGGTGCCCAGCAGCAAGATATTGACGATATCATCTTCTCCGCGCGGCGCGACCGGCACCGGCGTCGGCGCCCAGGGGAAAAGCGTATAGGTGGGCGTGGGGGCGTCTTGCGCGACGGCGGGCGGCGCCGGCGATGCCATACTGAGCGTGAGCAGCGCGCCGGCGCATATGGCAGCCGCCAGGTAAAGCACAAGGCGCGTAGAAAAAGCCGGGGCGGATTCAGAGTGCATCATCAAGCCTCAACCCTAAAGCAGTGGAATCGGTTTGTGCATATCGTGTGTATGCGCATTGTGCCGCGCGGCGTCAATCGTCGTGAGGTCGATGAACCAGTATGGCGGGCGGAACCACATCCTCGTCGGGTTTTTTGGTGATGGCTGCCAGCCGGTCGCATGCATCGAACAGCGAAGACGCCTGGTAGACAGCCTGGTAAACATCGTCAGTGGCGATTTCTTGGCAAACGCCGGTAGCGCAGAGCAGCAAGTACTCGCCTCCGCTCAGAGTCAGCGAAGTAATGCCGGTCTCGTCTTCCGAAACAATCGGCTCGACGCCGCTCGCCGAGGCGAGGTGGTAAGCCTGCGCGCCGCCGTGCCATGCCAGGTGGACGTACTGGTCAACGATCACCGCGAAGATTGCAGCTTCGATATGGGTCGTATCGAACTTCATGACCGTCGAGAGGGTGTCATGTGGGTTGGGCCGGTCCACCGTCTCCCAGGGTAGCAGGGGAAGATAGATCTCGCGCAGCAAGTGGCGCGCTGCCTCGCGCAAGAAACCGTCGGCCTCCGCACCGCGTCCCGGCTCGCCCCGCGCCAACCCAAACAGACTGAACTCGAATTCCAGCCCGGCGCCGCGCAGCCCGCCGGTAAACGTGTAAACGGCCTCGTCGCCCTGGGTTGCGCCTGTGCGGGTTTTGCCGACCTGCGCATGGATTAGGGATTTTATCTCAGTTGACATGACCTCTCCTGCCCGTTCGTGTGATTCGCTCGACGTTTTGGTGTTCGGGTGTATTATACGACTATGCTATGCCAAGTATAGCCCGGTTTGCCCGGAGTGCGAATTTCGTCCGGCGCGCCGGGGTGGGTATAATAACGCGCATGAACAAAGATGAACAGCCAACCCAACCGCACAAGGCAAGCTGGATGGCGCGGCTGGCGATTGTGCTGGGTGTGTTGGCGTTGGTATCGTGCGCGTGCGGCTTCCTGCTGACGCGGCTGCTGGTGGTGCGCATCCCGGTTAAGCTGAGTGGAAGCGGCGCGGCTGGGCTGAATCCCCTTGAAGCGATTTACCTGGAGACCTACCTCGGCCTGCGCGCCGCCGAGCTTCAGCAGCCGGCCGCCCCGAACGCCGCCGAGATGGTCTTCGAGGTCGCGCCGGGCAGCAGCGCCGGTGTCATCGCTGGCGACCTGGTGCGGCTTGGCCTGGTCGGCGACGCAACCCTCTTTAAAAACTATGTGCGCTACGCCGGCCTGGACGACGAACTAGAAGCCGGCAAGTTCAAACTCAGCGCGGCGATGACCATCCCGGAGATTGCGCAGGCGCTCACCGAGGCGCTTAGCCCGGACGTGACCGTACAGGTGGTCGAAGGGCGGCGGCTGGAGGAAATCGCGGATCTTATCGATGCCACGCCGGGCTTGGCCTTCACCGGGGCCGACTTCCGCGCGCTGGTGGGGCCGGGCGCAGCGCAACCGCCGCAGTTCGATTTCCTGGCAAGCACGCCTGCCGGCGCATCGCTGGAGGGGTTTTTGTTCCCCGACACTTACCGCCTGGCGCCTGACGCCGCCGCCGTTGATCTGCGCGACCGGATGCTGGCGAACTTCGGCGCACTGGTCACGCCGCAGATGCGCGCCGACGCCGCCAAGACCGGCTTCACGCTTTACGAAATCGTGACGCTGGCTTCTATTGTAGAGCGCGAAGCTGCGCTGCCGGACGAGCGCCCGTTGATCGCCGGTGTGTATCTCAACCGGCTGGCGAATGACATGAAGCTCGATGCCGACCCGACCGTCCAGTACGGCATGGGCCAGGCCGGCAACTGGTGGCCGCAGATTACCTACGAGGATTACACCGGCGCGGTCTCGCCGTACAACACGTATCTCAATCCGGGGCTGCCGCCGGGACCGATTGCCAACCCCGGCCTGGCGTCCATTGAGGCAGTGATCTACCCCGCCGAGTCGGAGTACCTGTACTTCCGCGCCTGCGACGGCAGCGGCGAGCACCGTTTCTCGCGCACCTTCGCGGAGCACGAAGCGGCGTGCGATTAGGTGAAGTCAGAGCGACGGCTACGATGATCCCAGCGCCGCGAATTTGCATTCTCATACCAAAAGCGTTAAGATGGGCGACGTTCGGGGCGTGGCGCAGTTTGGCTAGCGCGCTACAATGGGGTTGTAGAGGCCCTGGGTTCAAGTCCCAGCGCCCCGACTCGGCTTTTGGAATGGCGACCCTGTAAGGTCGCCATGTTTTTTATTTCTACCACAGTATCAGTCACCTGGCGGATCTTCCGGCGCGAGGCGCAGCAATTAAACGAAACTCGGCTACAATAAAGCCATCGGGTAGGAAGCGAACACGGATGACGTTACGCACAAAAACCCTGGCGATTATCGGCGCAACGCTGCTCGGCTTGATCGGGATTCTGTACGTTGCCTCCCAATCGATTCTGGTCGGCAGCTTCTCCGAGCTGGAAACTTACGACACCCAGCAAAACGTCGAACGCGCCCTCAGCGCGCTCTCGGATACGCTCCTGGCTATGGACAGCACCGTCTACGATTGGGCGACCTGGGATGATACTTACGCCTTCATCGAAGACCTCAACCCTGAGTACATCGAGTCGAACGTCCTGGACAGCACGTTCACCGGCCTTCAAATCAATTTTCTGCTGCTGGCTAACAACGAGGGCAAGATCGTGTTCGGACAAGGGTTTGACCTGGAAGAAAAAGCTGCCATCCCCGTACCGCCGGCGCTGGAGGCGTATTTTAAGACGAGCCGAGTTTTGCTGGATCACGACGCGAGTTTGGACAGCCGGGTGATGGGGGTCATCCCGCTCGAGGATCACCCTTTACTGGTGGCGTCACGCCCTATCCTGACCAGCGAAGGCGAAGGCCCCTCACACGGCGCGCTTATCATGGGGCGCTACCTCAACACGGCGGAATTACAACGCCTGGGCGAGATCACCCGGCTCTCGCTTACGCTGTACCGGTTCAACGACCCCTACATGCCCGCCGATTTTGTCCAGGCGCGCGCCGCGCTCGCGGAAGGTCAATCGGTCGCCGTCCAGCCTTTAAATGCCCAGACCATCGCCGGGTACGCGCTACTCGAAGACGTCAGCGACCAGCCGATTTTGATCTTGCGGGTCGATCTACCCCGGAACATCTGGTACCAGGGCCAGAACAGCATCGCTTATTTCCTCGCGTCGCTGGTCATCGTAGGAGCCGTCTTCGGCGTCATCACCTTGATGCTGCTCGAACGATTGGTGCTCGCGCGCCTGGCGCGTCTCGATGCGGAGGTCGGCTACATCGGTGCGAGCGGCAGCTTTGACGCGCGGGTGTCGGTCGTCGGCGGCGACGAGCTTGCTCACTTGGCGCATACCATCAACCACATGCTCATCGCGCTGAAGCAGTCGCAGAGCGCGCTTCTTGAAGCGCACAACGAACTAGAGCGGCGCGTGCAGGCGCGCACGCTCGAACTTGCCCAGGCCAACGAAACCCTTAGAAACGAGATC
>JAFGMM010000337.1 GCA_016927535.1 Anaerolineae bacterium | reverse complement strand
GGGAGAGGGGACTTTCGGAGCGCGCTCCGGCCCCCTTTCCCCCCTTGTGGGGGAGAGGGCTGGGGAGAGAGGGGGAGCGTTCCGACGAGTTGTTCGTGCACCCGTGACCCATGAGACCTTGCGTCCGGCAATAATTGTCATATAATATGGCATTAAGCCGGTTTTAATCCTCAAGCGGACAAAATCCTATCGGTGGATGAGAGAGGTATGATACGATGACAAGCAAAGCCGAATTAGAGACACGCATCGCCGAACTCGAAGCCGCCCAGCGCCGCACCGAAGCCATCGCCGAAGTCAGTGCAAAACTCTCGTTAGCCAACAATGAACAAGAAATTCTCGAAACGATTATCAAGTCGGTTGCAGAGCATAGTCCCGACACGGCAGTTTTAGAATATTTCGAGGTAGACGAAAGCGGACAACCCTACGCCGTCGAAATCGCTGCCCTACAAGACCACGCCGGGCAGCCCGTGCCGCTCGATGTGTTGCCGCAAATCTACTTTACAATTGCGGAATTCCCCGTTTTTAATCTCATAGTCGATGCGCCGGATCGACCGACGTTCCTTGAAGATATCGCCACCGACCCGCGCTGCGACCCGGGCATTCGAGAATTCAGCCAAACCGCCCGGATTGCCGCCTCGATAGCAATTCCGATTAAGTCAGGCAAGCGCTGGCACGGGCTGATCGCCGTCAATTGGTTCGAACCGCGCACCTTTGACGACGAATTGCGCGCCTTGATGAACGCCCTGACGCCCCGAGTCGCCGACGCGGTCGCCGGGCGGCGCGCCTACCTGGATGCGCAGCAGGCGCGCCGGCGCAACGAGACCCTTTACCAAATCAGCCAGGGGCTGAGCGCCGCCCGCACCGAAGACGAGATGCTGGAGGTGATCAGCCAGACCGTGGAAGGCACCGGGAAGGTGGATATCGTCTTATATTACATCGACCTGGACCAGGCCGGTGAACCGGAATGGCTCGAAGTCGCGGCGGTCCGGCGGTCCGGCGACGCACAACCCGGCGCGCCGGGCATGCGCTTCAAGTTCAGCGACTTTCCGATATGTAACCTGTTTGTAAACAGCCCGGAGCAGCCCGTGCTGGCGGGTAACCTCGCCACCGACGAGCATGTCGATGCGTACAGCCGGGCCATAACGACCCAACTGGGATACCAAGCCCTGGTGATTATCCCGCTGACCCAGGCCGGTCGCTGGGTGGGCGCGCTCGACTTTTTCTGGTACGAGACGCGCAGCTTTGGCGCCGAAGAACTTGCCGTTTACAACGCTCTGCCCGCGCTGGTCGCGCCGGCCGTAGACAGCCGGCGCGCCTACCTTGCAGTGGAGCAGGCCCGCGAGATGAGCGATCAGTTTTATCAAACCAGCCAGCAGTTGACCACCGCGCGCAGCGAAAGCGAAATCTTGAGCGTGCTTATGCCCGCATTCGCCCAAGCCGATGTTTTTTTAGCCAGCCTGTTCTACATCGACATCGACATCGACGAGGCCGGTCAGCCCGAATGGGCCGAAATCGTCGCCGTCTGGCAGGCAGAGGGCGACCCGCTCACGCCGCTAGGAACACGAATTCATTTACCCGATTACCCTTTCAGCAAGTTGTGGTTCGCCGACCCCGATCACTCGCTTCTCGTCGCCGACATGACTCAGGATGAACGGGTCGATGAAAACACTCGCGCGTTTTACGCGCAGGCGGGCCTCCAGGCCACGGCCATCATCCCGCTGGCGCCGGGAGGCCGGTGGGCCGGCTCGATTTGCTTGAGCTGGCTCGAGCCGCACCAGTTCAGCGAGCAAGAAAAGGCAGTTTACAACACTTTGCCCTCGCTGATGGCGCCGGTGGTCGAAAACCGCCGCCTGACGCTGGGCCTGGAGCAGATGGTCGAGGAGCGCACGGCGGAAATCCGGCGCATCTATGATCTCTCAGTGGATATGTTCGGCACAGCCGACTTCAACGGATTTTTCAAAATGCTCAACCCGGCCTGGAGCAAAGTACTGGGGTATACGTTGGACGAATTGTATGCCAGGCCTTTTATCGAATTTGTGCACCCCGATGATATCGCATCCACAAATGCAGCGGCGGCCGGCCTCATCAAGGGAAAATCGGCGGTTTCTTTTGAGAACCGCTATAGATGCCAAGATGGTTCCTACAAATGGTTGAGTTGGAATTCTATCCCAGACATAGACAATGATCTAATCTATTTCGTCGTTCGTGACATCACCACGCAAAAGCAGGCCGAGGCCGAGCGCCAAAGGCTGTTGGAGGAAATGCACTACCTGGAGACATCCGTCACGCAGGCAGTTGACGGCATTGCCATCGCCGACATGGACGGGCTTTTCCGGTTTGTCAACCCGGCTTGGTTGGAGATGCATGGCTATGAGCGCGCAGACGAGCTTTTGGGCAAGCCTTTGAGCTTGAATCACAGCGAAGAGCAACTCAAGCACGACGTCGAGCCGCACTTCGCGCGGCTTATGCAGAACGGCGCCGATCAAACCGAAATCGGCCATATCAAGAAAGACGGCACGCCCTTCCCCACGTGGATGTCCGCGAGCTTGGTCCGCGACGACGCCGGCAATGCGGTTGGGATAGTCGGCGTGGCGCGCGACATCACCGAACAGAAGCGCGCCGAAACCGAAAGCGCCCGCCTGCAAGAACAAATCATCGAAGCGCAGGAACAAGCGCTCCGCGAACTGGCCTCGCCCATCATCCCGGTGATGGAGGGCATCATCGTCATGCCGCTGGTCGGCAGCATCGACACCGGGCGCGCCCGCCAGGTCACGCGCGCGCTGCTGTCGGGCATCAGCCAGCACCGCGCGCGCGTCGCCATCCTGGACGTGACCGGCGTCTCGGTCGTAGACAGCGGCGTCGCCGACCACCTGAACAAGACCATCATGGCGGTGCGGCTCAAGGGCGCACATACCATCCTCACCGGGCTGTCGGACGCCGTGGCCGAAACCGTGGTAGACCTGGGCATCGACTGGAGCGATATCGAAACCCTGCGCGACCTGCAAAGCGGGCTGATCTCGGCCATGAACCGCTTGAACATCCGATTCGGTTAAAATCGACAGGTAAACTTGAATGGACGCTATCGAAAAGATCATCGCATCCCGCCAGAAACTTCCACTCCCGCCGGTGCAGCCCGGCTCCGACGCCGCCGAGGGCGGCTGCGGCGTCATCGGCATCGCGTGCAGCGCGGCGATCCCGGCGCGGCACCTGCTGCAATCGCTGATCCAGATGCGCAACCGTGGCAACGGCAAAGGCGGCGGCGTCGCAGCGGTGGGCCTGGCGCCGGAGGAGATGGGCGTCAGCCGCGCCGTGCTGGAGGAAGACTATCTGCTCACCGTTGCTTACCTGGACGAGAGCGCCCGCGCCGAGGTCGAGCGCGACTTTATTGAAGCCACCTTCGAGATCGACCACACGCGCTATGTCGAGCGCATGGGCGACTACGCCCGGCTCGACCTGGCGGTGCGCCCGCCGGAGGTATACCAGTACTTCGTGCGCGTCAAGCCATCCGCCACCGACGCCTTCCGCGCCGCGCACGGCATGGCCGACCTGCCGCAGCCCGTGGTCGAAGACGAGATCGTGTATCAAAACACCTTCCGGCTCAACCGGGCCTTCTACGCCTCCACCAGCGAGACGCGCGCGTTCGTGCTCTCGCACGGCAAAAACATGTTCGTGCTCAAGATGGTCGGCTACGGCGACGATGTGGTGTACTACTACCGGCTCGAAGATATACACGCTCACGTCTGGATCGGGCACCACCGCTACCCCACCAAAGGCCGAGTATGGCATCCGGGCGGCGCGCACCCGTTCGTCGGCCTGCACGAGGCGCTGGTACACAACGGCGACTTTGCCAACTACGCCGGCGTGAGCGAATACCTGGCCCAGCGCGACATCTACCCGCTCTTCCTCACCGACACCGAGGTCTCGGTGCTGGTCTTCGACCTGCTGCACCGCACCTACGGCTACCCGCTCGAATACGTCATCGAAGCGCTGGCGCCCACCACCGAGCGCGACTTTACGCTGCTGCCGCTGGACAAACAAAAGGTCTATCATGCCATCCAAACAACCCACATTCACGGCTCGCCGGATGGCCCGTGGTTCTTCCTCATCGCGCAGTCGCAGCCCAAGCGTGACGGCCAGGAGGCCGCGCACCGGCTGCTGGGCATCACCGACACCAGCATGCTACGCCCGCAGGTCTTCGCGCTCCAGCAGGGCAACGGCGTCTCGATTGGCTTCGCCGCCTCCGAGAAGCAGGGCATCGACGCCGCGCTGCAAAGCCTGGCCGCCGCAGACTCGCGCTTCTGGGGCCGCGCCGACCGCTACTGGAACGCACGCGGCGGCAGCCACACCGACGGCGGCGCGTTCATCTTCACCGTGCAGCCGGGCGGCTCGATGGTCTGCACCGACAAGTTCGGGCGCGCCATCACCGCCGACGTCAAGCGCGCGCCTTATTATGCGAACGGCAAGACATCCCGGCCCAAGCCGCTCGACCTGCCGGCGTCCGGCCGCTATGAATGGATCGTCGAGCGCCTGCCCGGTTGGGGCTACGACGAGGTGCGCGCGTGCCTGGCCGCGCTGGAACCAAGCGACGACCGCGCCCACGCCATCGAGACGCTCACCCGGCTGATGGACCGCCATTATCCCACCGGCAAACTGCGCCGGAGCAGCCTGCTGGCGCTGTATGACCAGAGCCTTAGCGCCGTCGTGAAGCGCATCCGCGAAGCCCCCGACGATACTTACGTCTTCGCCGGGCCGGACGACCTCCCGGAAGCGCCCGCGCACGACCGCCAGATCGCCGTTATCGACGCGCGCGGCTTCCCGCCGCAGGGCTACGACTCGCTGGCGATGGCGCTGGTGAAGCTCTACATGCGGGGGTTCAAGCGCTTTATCGTAGCCCAGGCCCAGGGGCATCGCTTCATCGGCAACGGCTTCGGCGCGAATTCGGCCGGCGTGCGCATCGACGTGTACGGCTCGCCGGGCGACTACCTGGGGTCGGGCATCGACGGCGCCGCGATTTACGTCCACGGCAACGCCCAGGACCAGGTCGCGCAGATCACCAAAGAGGGCAAGCTGGTCATCTACGGCGACGTGGGCCAGACTTTCGGCTACGCGATGAAGGGCGGCGAGGCATACATCCTGGGCAACGCGGCGGGCCGCCCGATGATTAACGCCGTGGGCCGCCCGCGCATCGTCATCAACGGCACCTGCCTGGACTACCTGGCCGAGTCCTTCATGGCCGGCGACCCGCTCAACGGCGGCGGCTTCGTGATCCTCAACGGCGTCGCCTTCAACGACGACGGCGATATCGTCGAACTCGACACGCCCTATCCCGGCGGCAACCTGTTCTCGCTGGCGTCGGGCGGCGCGATTTACGTCCGCGACCCGTACAAGAAGGTCTCGACCGAACAGCTCAACGGCGGCGAGTTCGTCCCCCTCCGGCAGCCCGACTGGGAAACGATCCAATCTTACCTGGAAGAAAACGAGCGGTTGTTCGGCATCCCGGCGGCGCGTCTGCTCGCCGTGGAGGGCCAAGCCGCGCCGCCGGCCCAGGTCTACCGCAAGATCGCGCCGGTCGAAGTCAAAGCGCTGCGCGCCGAAGAGGCATGGGTTAAGAAAGCCTAAACAGACGCTCATGTAAGCGCCATAACCACAAAAAAGGGGCGTGACTTCTCTACCCGGAGAAGCCATCACGCCCTTTTTTTGCTATGATCTTAAAGAGTTTTACATGCATTTCGTATCGAGGTAGTGGTGACATGTTGACTGGTGACGTAGTTTACCTCACCCCCTACGCAGCAAGCCGCCGCCCTCTCCACAGGTGATACTTGTTGGCGAATGGTAGGGGCCGGTTTGAAATCGGCCCATGCACATCAACTTAAGAATTTTGACCGTTTGTGCACCTGTTCCCCCTCTCCCCAAACCCCTCTCCCACGAGGGGCGAGGGGC
>JAFGMM010000336.1 GCA_016927535.1 Anaerolineae bacterium | reverse complement strand
GCGGCCTATGCGCCGGGTCGCCGAGCCGCTGCGCATGATGGGCGCCGACATAACCGACGCGGACGGGCGCGCGCCGCTGCGCATCAACCCTGCGCCGCTGAAGGGCGTCCGCTACGTGATGCCGGTCGCCAGCGCGCAGGTGAAAAGCGCGGCGCTGCTGGCCGGCCTGTTCGCGGACGGCGCGACCGTCGTCGTAGAGCCTGGCCCGGCGCGCGACCACACCGAGCGCATGCTGCAAGCGATGGGCGCGGACCTGTCGGCAGACGGCGGCGCGGTCACGCTGCGACCGGGCGCGCCGCTGCGCCCGCTCGATATCGACGTGCCGGGCGATTTCTCGTCGGCGGCGTTCGTCATCGCGGCGGGCGCGCTGGCCGGCGCGGAGATTGTGATCGACGGCGTGAACCTGAACCCCACGCGCACCGGCTTGCTGGACGTGCTGCGGCGGATGGGCGCGGACATCGCAATCGTAGACTATCGAGAAGAAGCGGCTGAACCGATGGGTCGGCTCCGCGTCGCCGGGAGCGAACTGGCCGGCGTGGTAATCGAAGGCGACGAAGTGGTGCGCATGATCGACGAGTTCCCGGCGCTGGCAGCAGCGGCGACGCAGGCGCGCGGGCGCACCGAGGTGCGCGACGCGGCGGAACTGCGCGTCAAAGAGGTAGACCGCATCGCGGCGCTGGCCGGCGAACTGCGCAAGCTGGGCGCGCAGATCGAGGAGCGGCCTGATGGTTTCGTTATCGAGGGGCCGTGCAAACTGCGCGGCGCTGAAGTGGACGGTCACGGCGATCACCGCCTGGCGATGAGCCTGGCTGTCGCGGGGTTGATAGCGGAGGGCGAGACGGTGGTGCGCGGCGCGGGCTGCATCGCGGACAGCTTCCCCGGCTTCACCGAGACGCTGCTCGCACTGGGCGCGGAAGCAGCGGAAGAAGATAAGATGGTTAACCGCGAATAACGCGAATGACGCGAATGGGGATAGCTCCTGAGATAGCTCCCAGGCCTAAATTTGGCCCAAAATAAGCGCCTGTTCGCTTGGTTTGCTGCTCCCCCTCTCCCCCTAACCCCCTCTCCCACAAGGGACGAGGGGGAATCAGAGCCGCCGGCGATTCCGGCCCCCTTTCCCCCCTTGTGGGGGAAAGGGCTGGGGATAGAGGGGCAAAAGCAAAAGGATAGACAGCCGTTGGGACGAATTGACGGGGCGACGAAGTTAGTTGGTGTAATCGGGTGGCCGGTAGCGCACAGTCTCTCGCCGGTGATGCACAACGCGGCGTTCGACGCGCTGGGGCTGAACTGGCGCTATGTGGCGATGCCGGTAAGGACAGAAGATGTCGGCGCTGCGCTGCGCGGCCTGCGAGCGCTGGGGTTCCAGGGCGTGAACGTGACGGTGCCGCACAAGCAGCGCGTTGTCCCTCACCTGGCCGGCATTTCGCCGGAGGCGCGGACACTGGGCGCGGTGAATACCCTGAGCGCCGGCCCTGACGGCTGGCACGGCGACAACACCGACGCGCGCGGCTTCATCCGCGATTTGATCGCGCACGGTGTGGACGTGAAAGGCAAAATGTGCCTGGTGTTGGGCGCGGGCGGCGCGGCGCGCGCCGTGGTGTACGCGCTGACGGCGGCAGGCGGGCGCGTGGCAGTCTTCAACCGGACGCACACGCGCGCGCTCGACCTGGTATCCGACCTGACCGGTCTATTCCCCGGCGGCGTCCTCACCGCGCACGCGATGGCGCAGCTTGGCGACTTCGTGCGGGACGGCGAACGCGCGCCCGGCCTCATTGTCAACACGACATCGGTCGGGATGTGGCCGGATGCCGGTACAAGCCCCTGGCCCGATGGGTTGAAGATTCCGCCGGAAACGGTGGTCTACGACCTGGTGTACAAGCCGCTGCGCACGCGCTTTCTGGAACAGGCCGAATCGTGCGGCGCGCGCACCATCGACGGCATCGGTATGTTGGTGCACCAGGGCGCGGAAGCGCTCCAGTTGTGGACCGGGCAGGAAGCGCCCATCGACGTGATGACTGGCGCGGCGCGCGAAGCGGCTGCGTCGATGACCGAGAGCGAAGCCGCGAACGGCGAAAAGGAGCATCAGCATCTATGAACCGGCTGCGTTTTCTGACCGCAGGCGAGAGCCACGGCCCCGCCCTTACCGCCATCCTGGAGGGCATGCCGGCCGGCCTGCCGCTGGCCGCCGATGTAATCGGCGTGGACCTGGCGCGGCGGCAGGGCGGCTACGGGCGCGGCGCGCGTATGCAGATCGAGACGGACACGGCGCGCATCCTGGGCGGCGTGATGAACGGCCAGACGACCGGCGGGCCGGTCAGCCTGTACATCACAAACAAGGACTGGGAGAGCAAATGGCGCGACCGTGACATCGCGCCGATGACCGTCCCGCGCCCCGGTCACGCCGACCTGACCGGCGCGATCAAGTACGGCTACGGCGATTTGCGGCTTGCGCTGGAGCGGGCCAGCGCGCGCGAGACGGCGGCGCGTGTGGCGGTCGGCGCGGTCTGCAAGCAGCTTCTCGGCGCGTTCGGGATCCAGGTGCAGGGCTACGTGTGCGCTATCGGCGCGGTCGATGGCGACTTCGACGACATGCCCTACGAGGAGCGTTTCGCCGCCGCCGAGCAAAGCGACGTGCGCTGCCCCGACCCGGCGGCGGGTGAACGTATGCGCGCCGCGATCCGGCAGGCGAAGATCGACAAGGATACGCTGGGCGGCGTGTTCGAGGTCGTGGCGCTGGGCCTGCCGCCGGGCCTGGGGTCGCACGTGCACTATGACCGGCGGCTGGGCGGGCGGCTGGTCGGGGCGCTGTGCAGCATCCAGGCGGTTAAGGGCGCGGAGATCGGCCCGGCCTTCGAGAATGCGCGCCAGCGCGGTACGCAGGTACACGACCCGATTGTGATCGGTACGGGCGATACCGCGCTGCACCGGGCGAGCAACCGCGCCGGTGGGCTGGAGGGCGGCATCACCACAGGCGCGCCGTTGGTCGTGCGCGGCGCGATGAAGCCGATCTCGACGACGCTGACGCCGATCCAATCGGTGGATCTCGCCGCCGGCGCGCCGGCCGGTGCCGAGTACGAGCGCAGCGATTTCTGCGCGGTGCCGGCGGCGGTGGTGGTCGGGGAGGCGATGGCAGCGTTCGTGCTGGCAGATGCACTGCTGGAGAAGTTGGGCGGCGATTCGATTGCGGAGATGCGCCCGCGCTTCGAGGCGCTGCGGCGCGGGCGGCTGGATGAATTGGCGATGGACGACGCGCCGTGGCGGTTTGGGTATGAAGGGTGAGGGGGCGCGGAAGCGGGGGTTCTACCCCCGCACCCCCGCCAGGGCTTGGCAGCCCTGGACCCGCATAGTGGCGTAATAGCCCTGCATCGGGTAGTGGTGACATGTTGACTGATGACGTAGTTTACCTCACCCCCTACGCGGCAAGCCGCAGCCCTTTCCACAGGGTGGAGAGGGGGCGCCGGAAGCGTCGAATCGCGGCCTTCTCCCCCTCTCCATCGCATGGAGAGGGGGCCGGGGGGTGAGGTTATCAGTCAAAGAGTCACCACTACCCTGCATCGAAAGTGTTGGGATGAGGACAGATGGACGAGAACATCATCATCACGGGCTTTATGGGTACGGGCAAAAGCACGGTCGGGCCGGTGGTGGCCGACATGTTGAACATGCGCTTTGTCGATATGGACCCGATCATCGAGGCGCGCGCCGGTATGACCATCCCGGAGATTTTCGAGAAGCGCGGCGAGAAAATCTTCCGCGTGATGGAGGGCGTGGTCTGCCACGACCTCGCAAAGGAGCGTGGATTGGTCATCGCCACGGGCGGCGGCGCGCTGCTCGATCCGGGCAACCGGAATGTATTGGGCCAGACCGGGCTGATTATTTGCCTCACCGCTTCGCTGGAGACGATTTTGCAGCGCCTGGCAGACGCCACCGACCGCCCGCTCATCGCCACGCCCGACCAGGCCCGGCAGATCAAAGCATTGATCGACTGGCGCAAGCCGTACTACGACGCGCTGCCGGCGCACGTGGACACGACCGGTCTTTCGGTGCCAGAGGCGGCGAACCGGGTCGTTGAGACCTGGCGGCGCTGGAAGCAGCAGCAAAAGCAAGCGCGCGTGGAAGAGCAGCAGCTCGAACGAGACTTCAAATCGAGGACACGGGAATGATCCAAACGCAGCTCACGGTGCGGGCCGGCAGCGCCGAGTACGATGTCTTGATCGGGGTGGGACTGCGCGCGCAGATGCCCGATCTGTTGGCGGCGCGCGGCTTGACGGCGTCGCGCATCGCCGTCGTCAGCAATACGACGGTCGGCCCGCTCTACGGCGCAGCTATGGCGGAGGCGCTGGGCGCTGCTCTGCTCACGATACCGGACGGCGAGCAGTACAAGACGCTGGAAACGTTCGGCCGGCTGTGCGAAGCGATGCTGGCGGCGGGCCTGGACCGGGGCAGTGTGGTCGTCGCCGTGGGCGGCGGCGTGGTCGGCGACGTGGCCGGCTTTGCGGCGGCGGCGTACATGCGCGGGATTCGCGTGGCGCAGACGCCGACCAGCCTGCTGGCGATGGTCGATTCCGGCGTGGGCGGCAAGACGGCGGTCGATCTGCCGGGCGGCAAGAACGCGGTCGGCGCGTTCTGGCAGCCGGCGCTGGTGGTGGTCGATCCCGATGTACTCAAGACGCTGCCGGCGGCGGAACTGCGCGCGGGCATGGCGGAAGTGCTCAAACACGGTTTGATCGACGACGCCGGCCTGTTCGAACAGCTTGAGGCCGCGCCGGTCCGGGACGCCGCCGGTATCGACGCGGCGCTGCTTGAGCGGGCGATTGCGGTCAAGGCGCGCGTGGTGGCGGCGGACGAACGGGAGGCCGGCGTCCGCCAGCATCTCAACCTGGGGCACACCTTCGCGCACGCTATCGAGACGGCATCGGGTTATGCGTGGCGGCACGGCGACGCGGTCGCGGTGGGCTTGGTGGGGGCGGCGATGCTTTCGGCGCGGCTGGGGCTGTGCGCGCCGGCGCTGGTGCGCCGGGTCGAGCGGGCAGTCGCGGCGCACGGCCTGCCCACACGCTGCGGCGACCTCGCGCCCGGCGCGCTTTGGGAGGCGATGAGCGCGGATAAGAAGTGGCGCGCCGGGCGCGCGCGGTTCGTGCTGATCCGCGACGTGGGCAGCGTATTCGTGATGGAGGGCGCGGCGCGCGAGGACGTGGTCGCGGTCCTGGAGGAACTGCGCAGCGCCGGGTAGCCCGACCGGTGCCTGCTATCAATCCTTATTCTTCGTTCAATATTTTGTGAGGGGAAGCCATGAACCAACAAATACCACGGGTTGCATTCCAGGGCGAGACCGGCGCCTATTCCGAGGAAGCCATCCGCGAGTTTTTCGGCGACAACGCCGAGCCGGCGCCGTGCGCCGTCTTGCGCGAAGTGATCGCAGCGGTGGAGCAGGGCGAAGCCAAGTACGGCATGCTGCCGATTGAAAACGCGGTGGCGGGGTCGGTGGCGAGCGCCTACGAACTGCTGATGGACTGCGATCTGCGCATCCGGGGCGAGGTGATTCTGCGGGTGCGGCATTCGCTGCTGGCGGCAAAGGGCACCAAGAAGAGCGATATCAAGTATGTCCGCTCACACCCGCAGGCGTTGGCGCAGTGCGAGAACTACTTGCAGCGGCACGGCTACGAGCCGGTGCAGGCGCTCGACACGGCCGGCGCGGCGCGCGAGCTTGCCGAAACTCCGGAGCCGGGCGTGGCGGTTATCGCGCATAAATCGGCGGCGGAAATCTACGGGCTGCAAGTGATCGACGAAGGCATCGAGGACCTGTCGTTTAACTATACGCGCTTCTTTGTGCTGGGCACCGAAGACCCGCCGCGCGCCGACAAGAACAAGACCTCGCTGGTGTTCGCCACGCGGCATGTACCGGCGGCGCTGTATAAGTGCCTGGCCGAGTTCTCAGAGCGCAACATCAACCTGACGAAGATCGAATCGCGCCCCCGGCGTAACCAGCCCTGGCAGTATGTTTTTTACCTGGACTTCGAGGGGCACTGGCAAGACCCGGTGTGCGAGGCCGCGCTGCTGGGGCTGCTGCGGCAGTCGTCGTTCGTCAAGATGCTGGGCAGCTATCCCGCCGCAACGACCGCGTGGCAGCCCAACAACCATTAAGATGATTTTTCACCACAGAGACGCAGAGAGCATAGAGTCTCAGGGAATACTCCAGGAGCTAGAACGTGACCGACGTTGAAACCGAAATCGAAGTCCAGGTCCAAAAGGGAGAGTCGAACATGATTATCGTGATGGAGAGAAGCGCGACGCAGGCCGACGTCGCCGCCGTGGTGAGCCGGGTCGAAGGGCTGGGCCGGCAGGTTCACATCTCGGAGGGCGAAGAGCGCACGATTATCGGCGTGGTGGGCGATGGTCGCCCCATCGACCGCGAAGCCTTCGAGTTGATGAGCGGCGTCGAAAAGACCGTGCCGATCCTGCGCCCGTTCAAGGTGGCAAGCCGCGACTTCCACCCTAAAGATACCGTGGTAGAGGTCAACGGGCTGCCGATTGGCGGCGCGGGCGTGGTGATTATGGCCGGGCCGTGCGCGGTGGAAAGCCGCGAACAGGTGATGGAGATCGCGTGGGCCGTCAAAGAGGTGGGCGCGGTGGTGCTGCGCGGCGGGGCGTTCAAGCCGCGCACCTCGCCCTACAGCTTCCAGGGCCTAGGCGAAGAAGGGTTGAGATACCTGGCAGAGGCGCGCGAAGCGACCGGGCTGCTGGTGGTCACCGAGGTGATGGCGCCCGAACAGGTCAAGCTGGTTTCGACCTACGCCGATATCTTGCAAATCGGCGCGCGCAACATGCAGAACTACGCGCTGCTGCACGCAGTAGGCGAGGCGCACAAGCCAGTCATGCTCAAGCGCGGGATGATGTCCACGGTCGAAGAATGGCTGATGTCGGCGGAGTATATCCTCTCGCACGGTAACCGCCGGGTGCTGCTGTGCGAGCGCGGCATCCGCACCTTCGAGAACTACACGCGCAACACCTTCGACCTGAACGCGGTCGCGCTGCTGAAGACGCTGACGCACCTGCCGGTCATCGCCGACCCCAGCCATGCCACCGGGCTTTGGGAATTGGTGGGGCCGATGGCGCGCGCCGCCGTCGCCGCCGGCGCGGACGGGCTGATCGTGGAGGTGCATCCCAACCCAGAGGAGGCGATGTCGGACGGGCGGCAGAGCTTGAAGCCCAAGCGCTTCCAGGAGTTGGTCGAACAGGTCAAGCAGGTCGCCGCCGCAATCGGCCGGCCGGTCCTGACCGAAATACCGGCGGCGGCGCGCGCCGGCAGCGATGGGCGCGCTTTGCGCGGCGCGCGGTAAGGTTTTTCTTATCACGCGCGAATAATGTGGCGTTGGTTTCTTGCGCGGGATTTTCACCCAGATACAGGGTTGATCGGCAAGCGCGCCGCCACATGTAGGGGCAGGTTTGAAACCTGCCCATATGCATCAACTTAAGGATTTTGACCGTTTGTACATCTGCTCCCCCTCTCCCCAAACCCCTCTCCCACGAGGGGCGAGGGGC
>JAFGMM010000335.1 GCA_016927535.1 Anaerolineae bacterium | reverse complement strand
GTATACCGCGAACGGACTCGCCGCGTGCAGCAGCCCGGCGACGAGCGCTGCATACGTACCGAAATAGCGCTGCGCCAGCCAGTAGCCAACCGCCACGCTCAACGCGCCGAGCAGGCCCACCCACGCGGTCGCCAACAGCGGATCCGGCGCGATGAAGTAGGGCAGAGCCAGCAGCCACGCGGCAAAGGGCGGCGTCGGGACGCCGGTGGAGGAGGTGACGCCGGTCAGCGGGAAGACGCCGTCCTGCGCCCACGCGACCGCAATCCGCGAGTTGGAGGCTTCGTCGAGCTTGAAGTCGATCACGCCGGGCCAACCCCAGCGCAGCGCCAGCGCCGCCGCGAAGACGAGCAGCAGCCCGGCGGTATCGCGGCGCGTCCAGGGAATTGGAGGCTGCGGGTCGTTCAATCGATTACTCCGTCGATAAATAGCGTCGAATCGGATTGTAGGGGCGGGTCTGAGACCCGTTCAGAAAGTCACCACGGAGAGTACAGAGGACACGGAGAAGAAAGAAATCAGAGCAGCGCTCCGTGATCTTCGTGCTCTCCGTGGTAAAAATCTTCTCCCTCTTTGGCGCTACGGCGTTTATTGTACCGGGTTCGCCCGGTCATGGTATACTGCTGCGAGGAGGAAACATGAACCGGTTCTTTGATGTACTCAAAGGATTCCTTCCGATCATCCTGGGTATCGTCGTGATCCTTTCGATTATGGGGTTGTTCCTAGCCCTGTCGCACTACGACACGCGCCAGACGACCTCCGGCATCTGCGCGGCAGCGTTCATCGGGGCGATTGTGGTCGCGGCGGTGGTGGGGCTGCGAAGCCTTTACCAAAGATACAGATTTCAACAGAGACGCCAAATCCAGCAACGAGAAAAAACCGCCCGTATGAAAACTTGGAAACCTGCCAGGTCAAAGAGAGCGTCTTCGTCAACTCGGCCTGGACTCGTTTCAGAGCAAACAGCCGAAAAATTAGCCAGCAACACACCGGCAGGCGAATTTGATCAGGTACTCAACGCAGCGGGCATTGGTAGTATGAGCAGCACAGAGTTTCGAGCATATGTTATGACGCTTCTGGCCCATCAAGGCTATGAGACAGAGACGAAAAAACCGAGCTTTAGCATGAATATGGTTGTAGAAAAGGACGGCGTCCGGCACATCGTTGAAGTAAAGTCTTCGCTACCGGGGACCAAAATCACAGAATCTCTGATCCGGCAAGTGAGCAGACAGAAGGATACCGAAAACTGTGATGCAGCGATGATAGTTACTAACGGTAGCTTCAGCGAACACGCAGTACAGCTAGCTCTATCGGTTGGCTGCGAACTAATTGACCGCGCAAGGCTCGCCGAATGGATCGTTGCCTACCAGACAGCCAATGAATGAGCCGCCCCCCACCATCACCAACGCCGCCGGCATCCGTCGCTTCGCCTGCTTCCCGGCCTGCGTACTGGTCTTCGTGGTCAACCGGCAAGAGCAAATCCTGATGCTCTCACACCCGAAGGCCAACGGCGCTTGGGAGGTCGTCAACGGCGCGCTGGAGCACGGCGAGACGGTCTTAGAAGGCGCGCTGCGCGAACTGGGCGAGGAGGCCGGCCCGGACCTGCAAGCGCGACCGCTCGGCGTTGTCCACGTTTACACCCACCACTACGATGCTAAAGTTCATGGCATGATTAGCGTCGCCTACCTGGTAGCTTACGAAAGCGGCGAAGCGCTCCCCGGCGACGACATGGCGGGCAGTACGGCCGGCTGGTTCGATTTACAAACCATCCAATCGGACGACTTCAAGCTGCTGGTACCGCGCCAGCGCTGGCTGTTCGCGCGCGCGATAGAACTCTACCGGCTGTGGCGTGACGCCGATATCCCGCCGCTGGAGAAAGCGCCGGGCGAACACGGCGGGATTAAGTACAGCAAGACCTGAAGCGGCTACGTGCTCCGCAGCCCGGATATGACCCCAAACACAGTAGCGCCGCCGCCGACTATCATCGCCGCTATCCCGCCGGCGACCGAGATGCCGACGAAGACCTCATCGATGCGCCGCTCGATGATGGCGCGCTGGGGGTTGGCAGAATTGTAAATCACCGTGACTTTGCCGCCGGGTGGATACCGGCTCACGAAGGACTGTGCAGCAGAGCTGGTACTGTAACTGACCATTGGCCCGGTAAGCGGGTGCTTGAAGAAAACATCGCGGTTGTAATAGGTCTCGCCGTTGACCATATAGCGGTACTCGAAGTGCACATCATATACACGCTCGGTCCGGCCCCGGCGATTCCTGGTGATGCGCTCCTCGATGCGCGACGTGGTGACGGTGCCCTGCACGGTGGGCCATTCGGCGCTGGACTGATACTCGAAAAACCAGAGCACCGTCCCGACAAACACCGCCGTCCCGGCGACGGCTATCGCAACCGGCACGGTCAGCAGCATCAAGCGCATGGCCCAGGACATCCCCTGCCGCTGGCGGGGCTTTACCCACACGTCTTCCTCCACCGGCGCCGAAAGCCACTCCGAGTCGTCCTCACGGGGCGCTTCGGTCAACCACTCCGGCTCCTGCCGCTTGGACTTAGTGCGCTTCTTGGGTTTGGCTTTCTGAGATTTGCCGCCGAGCAGCAGCCCGACCACGAGCAAAAAAAGCGCGATAAACACTGCAATAATGACAAAAATTATCGCTATCGTGGGATCCATTTACGAGTCTCCTGCAAGTACATCCTAAACTTGGCCTAATATAGCATGATTGGGAATTGCCCACTGGAGATAGACCAACGAAGCACCTGACGCCATTGACATAGGCGCGTTTTCTCCACCTATCCGGCGCGCCGCTCGTCTTCCAGAATTTCAGAGTGAAAACTTCGCACATCTGAGATAAAATAAACATCGGATAGTTCCTCAGACCAGAACCGCTTCTACAATGAGGAATACATCTTTCAGTGACAGTCCGTTTTCTCTAGCGCCCATTTGGGGTTGACGTCCGCCATAGAGCTTCTGGCTCGTTTTGAGTTCTCGCTTTTCACTTCACATGTGCCCGGTTCCCTGGGCACGCATTACCCACGAGGAGGTAAACATGGGTAAGAGACATTGGTCAAGGCGACAGTTCCTAAAGAGTTCTGCCGCAGTCGGCGGCGCGCTCCTGGGGAGCCGGCTTCTGGGCGCGCTCGCCCAGGATGAGCTTCCCTTCGAGGTCGCGCCCGACGCCGTAAACCCGCTGGGATTAGAACCCGGCGTCCCGGTTGAGGGCGTCTTCTTCGAGGGCGGCTTTGGCCGTGACTACATCGACTTCGCCGCCGATATCTTCAGGAAGCTGCACCCCGAAAACGAAATGAGCGTCGAGGGCATCCAGCGCGTCGGCGAGGTGCTGCGCCCGCGCTTCATCGGCGGCAACCCGCCCGACGTGATCGACAACAGCGGCGCCGGCAACCTGGATAACGCCGCACTGGTCGCAGACGAACTGCTGGCCGACCTGGCCCCGCTGATGGAAGCGCCCGCGCTCGATACGCCGGACAAGACCTTCGCCGAGACTCTGTTCGTCGGCTCGCAGGACACCGGCGTCTTCAACGGCAAGCAGCTTCTCCTCAACATCGCTTTCACCGTCTCCGGCATCTGGCACAGCAAGACGCTCTTTGAGGAGAAGGGCTGGGAATATCCCAAGACCTGGGACGAGATGCTTGGCCTGTGCGAGACGATCAAAGCCGACGGCATCAGCCCGTGGACTTACCAGGGCAAGTACCCGCAGTACATGGTCTTCGGCGTGTTGGACCCGCTGATCTACAAGGTCGGCGGCATGCAGACGGTCATCGACATCGACAACCTGGTGGACGGCATATGGCTGAGCGACCCGGTGCTCCAGGCGGTCAAGATGGTCTACCAGCTTGCCGAGAACGATTACATCCTGCCCGGCACCGAGGGCTTGACGCACACCGAGTCGCAGGCCGAATGGCTGTTGAATCACGCGACCTTCATCCCCTGCGGCACCTGGCTCGAAAACGAAATGCGCGAGCTGACGCCGGAAGGCTTCAACATGGTGCTGAAGCCGGTTCCGGGGCCGGAGGAAGAGGACTACGCAGCGATCCTGGCCTGGCCCGGCGAGCCGTACATCGTGCCGGTGCAGGCTGCTAACGTGGTCGGCGGCATGGAATACCTGCGCTGCCTGCTCTCGAAGGAAAGCGCCAAGTTCTTCGCCAAGAACGTCAGCGCGATCATGCCGGTCTATGGCGGCGCCGAAGGCGTCGAACTCAGCGACGCGCTCGTCTCCGCGTTCGACGCAGTAGAATCGGCCGGCGATGCCGTGTTCAACCGCCGCTATTCTGACTGGTACACCGACATCACTAACGGCACGCGCGACGCCATGGGCGAACTCCTGACCAAGCGCTCCACGCCGGAGCAGTTCTGCGAGACCGTCCAGGCCATCGCCGACGACGTGAAGGCCGACCCGGATATCCCCAAGTACACCCGCGAATAGCAGCGGTGTAACACGGGTATCGAGTCGCTTCGATTAGCTCTGTGAATGATGACGCCCGGCATCGTTGCGGCACAAGCGCGCGATGTTGGGCGTCGTGCAATCTTTTATTTTTTTATGTATCAAAGATGTGATCTCATGGAAAACTACATTGAACGCTATTTTTCCACCGCCATCGCACAGTTACAGAAGGTCTTAGCCGAAGAAAGCGATGCCATCTACAAAGCGGCGGAGGCCGTCGCCGACGCGCTCGCCAACGACAAAGACTTCATGCTCTACGGCAGCGGGCACTCGGCCAACATCGCCGGCGACGGCTTCTGGCGCGCCGGCGGGTTCGCCCCGGCGATCCACGTCAAAGACGTCACCGGCGGCGCCTCCGAGCGCGTCGAAGGCGCGGCGGCCATCACGCTCTCTCACTACAACCTGGAGGCCGGCAGCGTGATGGTGGTCATCTCGAATTCGGGCATCAACGCCGGCCCGCTCGAAACGGCCATGATAAGCCAGGCCGCCGGGCTGACCGTCATCGCGCTGACTTCTCTGACGCACAGCCAATCGGTGCCGGCGCGTCATTCCAGCGGCAAAAAGCTGTACGAGATCGCCGATATCGTGATCGACACCAAGGGCATCCCCGGCGACGCGGCGATTGACCTGCCGAACACCGACATGAAAAGCGGGGCGACCTCGACCGTGGTCGGCGCGGCGATCATTCAGGCCATCGTCGTACAGGCGGCGGCGCTGCTCGCCGAGCGCGGCATCGAGCCGCCGGTGTTGGTCAGCGCCAACGTACCGCACGGCGACGCGCACAACGAGAAGCTGCGCGAGCGCTACCGGCCCCGCATGGTGCGCTACGAAATCGGGAAGCCGGTCTCGGTCGTACCGAAAGCCAAGTAGCGCCGTGTACGTGATGGGCATCGACGGGGGCGGCAGCACGGTCCGCGCGCTGATTACCGACCCCGGCCATGTCATCTACAGCCAGGCGCAAGACGCCGGGGTGAATCCGCTGGTCGTGGGCGTTCAGCCGGCCGCGCAGCGTGTGCAGGCGGTGATACGCCGCGCGTTGGACGAGGCCGGGCTAAAGCCGGCCGACATCGCCGTCGTGGGTATCGCCATCCCCGGCGGGCTGCCGGCATGGACGGCGGACACCGTCCACGCCGTGCTCCCCGGCGCGCGCGTGCTCATCATCGGCGACGCCGAAATTGCGCTGGTCGGCGCGCGCGGCGCGCGCCGGGGCGTCGTGATCCTGGCGGGCACCGGCAGCGTCGCCTGCGCAATCGACGACGCCGGCGCACGCTTCACCGCCGGCGGGCGCGGCTACCGCCTGGGCGACGAGGGCAGCGGGTACTGGTTGGGCAAAGAGGCAATCCGGCGCAGCCTGCGCGCCATAGATGGGACCGGCCCGCCGACCTGCTTAACCGAGGCAGTGTTCGCAGCAGCGCACGCCGCGAGCGCGTCCGACCTGGTGCAGTGGGCGTACCACGTAGACCCCGCCGCGATTGCCCGGCTCGCGCCGCTCACGCTCGAGGCAGCGGCAGCCGGCGACGCGGTCGCCCACACAATCGTCGAGGAGGGCGCGCGCGAACTGGCGCTGACGTGCCGGGCCGTGATGGAACGCGCACACATGGGCCGCGAACACATCGCATTCGCCGGCGGGCTGCTCACGACGCCGAACCCGCTCAGCCGCCGGCTCTGCGAACTGCTCGGCCTGCAAACGATTCCCATGCCGCGCCACCCGCCGGTGATGGGCGCGGCGCTGCTGGCGCTCGACGCCGCTTCACATCTGCAAACATCGGAAGCGAGGTAAAACCATGCGCAGAGACAAATATAAAATCATCATCCCCTTTCTCTTCCCGGCAATCGCGCTTTATTTAGTCTTCGTCATTTACCCCTACCTGCAAGCCATGTACATCAGCCTGACCAAGTGGCGCGGTCTGACCCCTAACCCGGAATTCATCGGGCTTGAGAACTTCCAGCGGATGCTCGAAGATAAATACTTCTGGAACGCGCTTGGCAACAACGTTACCTACTTGATCTTCGTCCCGCTGATTACCATCACGATCTCGCTCTACCTGGCGTTTCTGCTCACACAAGGCAAGATGCGCTTTAGCAAGTTCTACCGCGTAACCTACTTCTTCCCCCAGGTGATGTCGCTCGTCGCCATCGGCGTCCTGTGGAGTTTTATCTACCATCCCACCATCGGTATTTTGAACTCAATCTTAAAGGCCATCGGCATCGCAGAACCCCCCGCCTGGTTGGGCAACCCCGACGCCGTGGTGCCCGCCATCGGCGCGGTGATCGTCTGGCAGGCCGTGGGCTTCTATATGGTGCTGTTCATCGCGGGCATGGAGTCGATCCCGGTCACGTTCTACGAAGCGGCCACCATCGACGGCGCGAACCGCTGGCAGTTGTTCTGGAACATTACGCTGCCGCTTTTGTGGGATACCACACGCACCGCGCTGGTTTTCCTGGCTATCGGCGCTGCCAACATGTTCGCCATCACGCAGACCATGACCGAGGGCGGCCCGAACCGCGCCTCGGACGTGCTGGCGACCTACCTGTACGAGCGCGCATTCATCAGCAGCAAGTTCGGCTACGCGACCGCCATTGCCGTATCGCTGTTCCTGATGGTCTTTGTCCTGTCGATCTTCACCATGCGCGTCACCCAGCGCGAGACTCTGGAGTATTAAGATGACCGCAGATACTTCACAAACCACCCTGGCCGGCGCGCAGCGCGCACAGGAACGAAGCTTCAGTGGAATCCTCATTCAATCCCTGATTAACGTGAGCCTGATCTTCTGGGCTGCGCTCGTCATCTTTCCGATGATCTGGCTGGTCTACAGTTCGTTCAAGACCGACCAAGAAATTTTCTTCGCGCCGTGGGCCTTGCCGCAGGAATTGCAGTGGAACAACTTCGAGCGCGCCTGGGTAGACGTTCACATCGGCCAGTACTTCGTCAACAGCATGATCGTCGTCGTGCCGGGCCTGACGCTGACGGTGATCCTGTCGGCCATGGCGGCCTACATCCTGGCCCGTTTCCAGTTTCCCGGCAACCGCGCAATCTTTTACCTGTTTATGAGCGGGATGTTGTTCCCGCTGTTCCTGGCGCTGGTGCCGCTCTTCTTCCTGACCAAAGACCTGGGGATGCTGAACACCTTCCACGGGCTGATTATCGTCTACACGGCATACTCGCTCCCCTTCACCATCTTCTTCCTGACCGGCTTCTTCAAGACTCTGCCCTCAGAACTGCACGAAGCGGCCATCATCGACGGCGCCAACGAATATCAGGTGTTCTTCCAGGTGATGCTGCCGCTGGCGCAGCCCGGCTTGGTTACGATGGGCATCTTCAACTTCCTGGGAATGTGGAACCAATTTATTCTGCCGCTGGTGCTGATGGCCGACCGGGAGAAATACGTGCTGCCGCAAGGTCTGTCTTTCATGCTCCACCAGCAGTACTACGAAAACGACTGGAGCGCGCTCTTCGCGGCGGTGACGATCATCATGATCCCGACGCTGGTCGTCTACGTCATCTTCCAGAGCCGAATCCAGAAAGGCATCACGGTCGGCGCGCTTAAGGGATAGGGTGCTCTATTAGAGAAGAAATGTAACCGCGAATAACGCCAATAACGCGAATTAAAGAAGAGTCGTCCCTATTAGTACAGGTAACGCCTCAGAATACTGTATTATTCGCGTTATTCGCGTTATTCGCGGTTAAAAATCTTCCTTTACGACAATATATAAACAGGTGGTATGTCTTAATGAGCGAACTTCGCATTGAAACCTGGTCGATGCCGGCCGCCGACCTGGGGCCGGAAAATCCGCTCCCGCCGCTCCGCCCCTACCGGGAATTGCACACGGTCGAGGGTGCGCCGGGCATCCCCGGCGAAATGCTGCGGAACATGGCGTATGGTCACGTCCCGAACATCCTGCCCTACGCCATGCAAGACGGCTACACCCGCGACCTCCGTCCGCGAGACTTTCGCGTCGCCGTCCTGGAAAACGCGGCGCTGCGCGCGACGTTCTTGCTAGAGTGCGGCGGGCGGCTGTGGTCGCTCGTCCATAAACCTTCCGGGCGCGAACTGCTTTCGGTGAATCCGGTCCTCCAGTTGGCGAATCTGGCGCTGCGCAATGCGTGGTTTTGCGGCGGCGTCGAGTGGAACATCGGCACGACCGGGCACACCCCTTTTACCTGCGCGCCGCTCTTTGCCGCGCGCGTCCAGCGACCGGACGGGACGCCGGCGCTGCGCCTCTACGAATGGGAGCGCATCCGGCAGGTCCCCTACCAGATCGACGCCTACCTGCCGGACGATTCGCCGGTGCTGTTTGTGCGGGTGCGCATCACCAACCCGCACCCGCGCGAGGTCCCCATGTACTGGTGGTCGAACATCGCCGTGCCGGAGAGTCCCGACAAACGGGTCGTCGTTCCGGCGGATTCGGCGTACCGCTTCGGATACAAGCAAACCGGGCTGAAGCTCATCCCGGCCCCCAGCTTCGAAGGGACCGACTTCACCTACACCACCCACATCGACCACGCCGCCGACTACTTCTTTCACATCCCGGACGGCACCCGCCCCTGGATTGCCGCGCTGGACGGCGCGGGCCGGGGGTTGGCGCAGGTTTCGACGGCACGGCTGAAGGGTAGAAAACTCTTTTTGTGGGGCGCGGGTCCCGGCGGCAGGAAGTGGCAGCAGTTCCTCGCGCCGGCGGCGGCGCAGGGCTACCTGGAAATCCAGGCCGGCCTGGCGCGTACCCAGATGGAACACCTGCCGATGCCGTCCGGCGCCGACTGGGCCTGGCTCGAAGCTTACGGCCTGATGGAAGCCGACCCGGACGCCGTACACGGCGGCGATTGGGCGCGCGCCCGGCAGGCCGTTGAAGACCGGCTCGAAGCGCTGATCCCCCGCGCCGCGCTGGAGGCCGAGTTCGAACGCAGCGCCGCCTTCGCCGACCGCGCGCCGGACGAGATTGTGCAGCGCGGTTCGGGCTGGGGCGCGCTGGAGCGCCTGCGCCGTGCGGCGGACGGCGCGCCGCCTTTCTGCTCGGAAGGGCTGGTATTCGACGACGAGTCGCTGGACGAGGCGCAGACGCCCTGGATCGGCTTGCTGCGAGATGGAAAGCTGCCCGCAGCCGGGCCAGACGCCGCGCCGCGCGCCTTCATGGTGCAGGCGGAGTGGAAAGCGCGGCTCGAAGATGCAGTGCGCGCCGGGCAAAGTGCAGATGACTGGGCGGCGTGGTTCCATCTCGGCGTGATGCGATGCTACGCGGGCGACCGTGACGGCGCCCGGCAGGCGTGGGCGCGCATCTCGGAGTCGGCGTGGGGGCTGCGCAACCTGGCGATGCTCGACTGGGAGGCCGGCAGCCTCGACGAGGCCGCCGGCCGGCTCGCATCGGCGTGCCGCGCGATGCCGGCGCTCGCGCCGCTGGCGGTCGAGTGTGGCCGCTGCTTGGTCGAAGCCGGGCGGCCCGGCGAATGGCTGCGCCTGGTGGACGAACTACCCGAAGCGGTCCGCGCATTGGGCCGCATCCGTCTGTTGGAAGCGCAAGCGGCCCTGGCCGCCGGCGATTTGGCGCGCACCGAGCGCCTGTTCACCGATCAGGTCGTCATCGCCGATCTGCGCGAGGGCGAGGTGTCGCTCTCCGACCTGTGGTTCGACTTCCATGCCCGGCGCTTGAGCGAAGCTGAGAACCTCCCGCTTGACGGCGCGCTCTACGACCGGGTGCGCCGCGAGTTCCCGCTGCCCGCGCACCTGGACTTTCGCATGCGCACTTGAGCGGGCCGCTCCAAAAGCAGGGCTTGTACAAAGTTGGTAGGTTGTTTACCTCACCCCCTAAATCCCCCTCTCCACACTTGGCGAGGGGGACTTTCAGACCGTCGCGCGCCTCTGGCTCCCCCTCTCCATGCAATGGAGAGGGGGCTGGGGGGTGAGGTTCTGAACTTCGCACAAGCCCTCGACCCCAAAAGTGGCAAACGGCGTCTATTCGCAGCATAATAGAGATAGATGATGGCCCGGCAACTCAGCCGGGTTTTTAGTGTGTAGATCGCTAAAGGTGTACTGTGGCGCAAATACGCAACGACATTCGTAATATTGCTATCATCGCACACGTTGACCACGGAAAGACGACGTTAGTCGATGGGATGTTAAAACAGGCTAAAGTCTTCCGCAACGCCGAAACCGCCGGCGAGCGCATCCTCGATTCCAACGACCTCGAACGCGAGCGCGGGATTACCATCCTGGCAAAGAACACCGCCATCACCTGGAACGGCGTCAAGATCAACATCGTCGATACGCCGGGCCACGCCGATTTCGGCGGCGAGGTCGAGCGCGTGCTGAACATGGTCGATGGCGCGCTGCTGCTCATCGACGCCGCCGAAGGGCCGATGCCCCAGACGCGCTTCGTCCTGCGTAAGGCGCTGGCGCTGGGTCTGCGCATCATCGTCGTGATTAACAAAATCGACCGCACCAACGCCCGCCTGGACGAAGCCCTGAACGACACCTTCGACCTGTTTATCGAGTTGGGCGCACGCGACGAACAGGCCGATTTCCCGGTGGTGTACGCCATCGGGCTGGACGGGCGCGCCGGCTGCGCGCCGGGCGCACTGCGCACCGACCTGACGCCGCTCTTTGAAACGATCCTGGAAGCCGTCCCCGGCCCGGAAGTCGAGCCGGACGCGCCGGCCCGCCTGCTGGTGACGACGCTCGACTACGACAACTATAAAGGGCAGATCGGCGTCGGGCGTCTGCTCAGCGGCAAGCTGCGCCGGGGCCAGCCCATCGCCTGCATCACGCCGGACGGCGCGCGCACCGAGGGCCGGCTCGAATACCTCTTTACTTATCACAACCTGGAGCGCCAGGAAGTCGCCGAAGCGCTGGCCGGCGAGATCGTCGCCTTCGGTGGCCTGGAAGAGATCAACATCAGCGACACCATCGCCGGTCTGGAGGTCGCCGAGCCGCTGCCGCCGATCCGCATCGAAGCGCCGACCGTGCGCATGGTCTTCGGCGTCAACACGTCGCCGTTTGCCGGGCGCGAAGGCAAGGTCGGCTGGGGCACATCGCGGCGGCTGCGCCAGCGCCTCTACGACGAGATTCGCCATAACGTCGCGCTGCGCGTCGCCGACGCCGACCAGACCGACCGTTTCACAGTCAGCGGGCGCGGCGAGCTGCACCTGGCGATTCTCATCGAGACCATGCGGCGCGAGGGCTACGAGTTCGAAGTCTCGCGGCCCGAAGTCATCTACCGACAGGACGCCGCGACCGGCGAACTGCTGGAGCCGTTCGAAGAAGTCTACATCGAAGTCGCCGACGATATGGTCGGCACGGTGATCGAACTATTGGGCGCGCGGCGCGGCGAGATGCTCGATCTGTACAGCGAGAACGGCACGACCTACCTCAAGTACAAAGCGCCGACGCGCGGCCTGCTGGGGTTCCGGGCGCGCTTCCTCACTGCCACCAGCGGCCTGGGCCAGATAAGCCGGCTCTTTCACGGCTACGCGCCGCCGGTCGGGTCGATTCCGGGCCGGCAGTTCGGCAGCCTGGTCGCCTACGAGGACGGCGTTGCCACCTCCTACGGCCTCGATAACGCGCAGTTGCGCGGCACGCTGTTCATCGTGCCGGGCGTGGAGGTCTACGAGGGGATGGTGGTCGGCGAGCACATCCGCCCCGGCGACCTGGCGGTCAACGTCGCCAAAAAGAAGCACGTCACCAACCACCGGCGCAGCTTCGCCGAGGACGCGATCCGGCTCAGCCCGCCGCGCGTGATGAGCCTGGACGACTGCATCGAGTTCCTGGCGGAGGACGAACTGCTCGAAGTGACGCCGAAGAATTTACGGATTCGCAAGCGCGAGATGGATAACGAAACCCGCGATAAAGCGCGTAAGGCGCGCGAGCGCCTGGCCGAAGCGGTGCGGTAGCCGGCTTCGCCTTTCAGAAGCGGTTTGAAAAGTATTCCCACGACTTAAGTCGTGGGCTGTCGATTCACAAAAAGCCCGGCCATGCCCACAATCGAGCCAAGCGCCGCATGCAGCGCGTCGTAGGTCGTGAAGTGGAACAGGTGCGCCGCGCACGTGCAGTCCGATGCGCCGAAGCCCGGCGCGGGGATCGTTGCGCCGGGCGCTTCCGCGAGCGCGCGCGCCCACACACATTCAAGCCGGGTCGCGCCCGGCGTCTGCCGGGTTTCGAGCAGGCGCGTGTGCTGCCGCAGGTAGTCGATGTGCCAGTGCAGGCGCTTATCCGCATCGCTGCGCCGGTGCCGCTTCAGCCGCGCATCCAGCCCGCCCGGCCCGAATGCGCTGCCGACATAGGCGTATATGCCCGGCGCAAAATCAAAGACGCCCAGCGCGCCGACCCTAAGCGTCTTCGCTTCGTCGAGCGCCAGCACCAGAACATAGGTCCCTTTGCCCACACTGCTCACAAGCCGCCGCAGCCGGTCTAGTCGGTGTCCGGCGGCGGCACCGGCAGATCTTCGATGTCCAACATCTGGTACTTCTCGCCCACTTCGACCAGCATCACCGGGATGCCGTCGCGGATCGGGTATTTGTTGCCCGACTCGTGCGAGACCAGCCAGCAGCCTTTGACCAATTCCAGGCGTCCGGGGTCTTCGCCCTCGCTGTGCACCGCGACCGGGCAGCGCAAAATCTCCAGAAGTTCCGGGCTGATCGGCGGTTTTTCTTCCATAAAACTCCTCCTCAAATCGTTGCGCATGGAGTATAGCACCCGGAGGACGCGCGTCAAGGCGTCTGTGTGCGCAGCGTCGTCGAGGAGATATCCATCCGAAACTCGTCCTCCGGGATGCCTTCGAGGTACGGGCGGAAGTCATCCGGCGCGCGCAGGTCCGCCGCCGTGCGAAAGACGCCCGCGTCATCTGCGCGCCCGGCGACTAAGAAGCGGCACTCCGCCGCCATGATCGCGCGCAGCGAGCGGTATACGGCGGTATCCGAACCGCCGTAGTAGCGCGGCATAAAGAGGCGCTCGGCGGTGTCATAGCCGACCACGAACACACAGCCGGGGAAAAGCGCGGCCTTTTCGTGATAGAGCGGCGCGCACGTGAGCAGGACCGCGCGCGGCTTGCCGGCGAACTGCGCCAGCCGCGCCAGAACGGTCCCGGCGTCCAGCGGCGGCTTATCGACGTTGGTCACCGACAGCTCGAAGAACACCGGCGCGCCCAGGCGCTTGACCGCCGCATCTGCGATGGCGCAGTGTCCCCGGTGCAGCGGGTTGAACGACCCCGGCAAGATTCCATTCCCGCGCGCGACCGTGGGGTTGAGCGCCGCGCTCCCGTCCGCGCCGGCCATGATGTGCGTGACCGCGCCCCGGAGCAGCGCATCGACCGCCTCTTTTACCGACTGCCGCATCTATTCCCCTTCATCACCTATCACTTCTGGCGCATAGGCCGGATGAACGCAGCATACACCGCCCCACCCAGCACCGCCACCGATATCACCACCCACAGCGCCGCCCACAGCGCCGCCGGGAGGTACGTAAGCTTCTGCATGGCGAGCGCGTCGTTCGGCGTGCCGGATACGGTGGTATCCAGGTTGCTGAGCAGCCCCCAGATGTCCATCAGCGCGTTGAGGCCGACCATCATCGCCAGCAGGTTGAGCGCGAACAGGTTGAGCCATTCCGGGCCTTTGAACGCCAGCAAGATCGCCAGGGCGAAGACCGCCCCGCCGATGAGCTTGGTCGCCAGGTTCACACCCAAGAAAACCGTGACGCCGCCGCAGAACAGCCCGACCAGCGCGGTCAGCCAGCGCGGGTTTCTCAGCTTGTTCGCCAGGAGCAGCATCGCTGCGCCGAAGAAGGACGCGCCCAGGTAGCCCATCTGGATGATGACAAAGCGCGCGCCGCCGCGCGTGGTCGCAAGGCCTGCGCCGTTTGCCATGACCTCCAACGACATAAACTCGCCGCCGGTGAGCATCGCGGCGACGCCGTGTCCAAGCTCGTGAACCAGGGTGACGAACAAACGGAAGGGATAAACCAGTACGCTCAGTTCCGGGATTCGCAAGAATTCGGGCAACTGCCAAAGCAAAACCGTCACGACGAGCGCGCCGGCGACGACGAACCCGGCGCGGCGCGGCTTCTTGCCCGGTATGATTCCTGTAGCCATCGTGCACATCCTTGTGAGTAAAATCCGCTAGCGCTGAGGCTAAGCCCATTTAGTCAAGTAGTGTTATACTACCATCAGAAGCTATCGAGTCCATAATCCCAAAACTAAGGGGTTTGAACAGCATAATGGATATCCTAAACGAAAAACTGGCCCCCGATCTGCAAAATTTGCTGCCGCAAATGGAAATCGAGTCGGCGCGCCAGGGCCATTATTACCTGGGCGTCGAGCACCTGATGATGGCGCTCACCCGCATCGAGAACGGCATCACCGCCAACGCGCTCAAGGAGCTTGGGCTGTCGCCGCGCTTCATCCGCCATTCGATTCGCGCCGCCGCCGGCCCCGGCGACAGCCGGCGTCACTGGCCCGGCTTCCGCCCCACGCCGCGCTACGAGTCGATCATGGAGCGCGCGCATAAAAGCGCCGGCGCGCGCCGCGAGAGATACATCGGCGAGCGCGATCTGCTGCTGGCAATCCTAGAAGAAGGCGAAAGCATGGCCGTGCGCGTACTGGCCGGGCTGGGCATTGACCTGGAACGGCTCAAGGCCCGCGCCGCCGGCTGGGAAGACCCGCCCACGGCGACGTATCCGCTGGTGCCGGTCATCGGCGCCAACCTCGACGCCGCGCACAAGCGCGTTCTCAGCCAGTTGTTTCGCAGCTACACGCGCCTGACCATCATCCGCACCTTTCACGGCTTCAGCGATGCGACGGTGCTGCTGGTGCGCCCCACCAAACCCGACGGGCGCGCCGACGCCGATGTAGTGGTTAAAATGGACCGGGGGCGCGTGATCCAATACGAAAAGCTGCGCTACGATAGCTACGTAAGATCGACGCTGCCGCCGGTCACGGCGCGCATCACCGACCCGCCGGTAGTGCTGGACGACCCCGACGTCGGCGGTCTGAAGTATACATTTGTGGGGCAGCAAAATGTCTTCCACACCCAGAATCTCTACGACTACGTGGAGGCTAACGGCCCGGCAGACCTGGCGCAGATCATCAAGAAAGGGGTCTTTGCTTCGTTCGGGTGGGGCTGGTGGGACCAGCGCCAGCCCTATAATTTCGCGCTGTGGCAGGAGTACGAGCACGTGCTCCCGTCCGCCCTGGAAATCGCGCTAGAGCCGGCGTGGGATGGCGAGGGTACGACGCACGTTCTGGAGCCGCGCGGCAAGTGGAGCCGGGAGGACAAGCTCAAGGCGGGCGACCTGGTAACGTTGAAGAACTTCACCATCTACCGCGCCTACCCCGACCGCCGGGAATACCGGCTCGTGGCGGGCGCCAGCCCGCTGGCGGAGGACCGCGCGAACCGGGTCGTTGTGCGCAATGCGCCGTCGAGTCTCTCGACACAGGGCGACCGCCTGCCGGAATTGGTGGGGCGTGTGGTGAGAACGCGCAAGGATATCCTGTACGAACGGGCCAAGCAGACCTTCCCGGAGGTCGATTTGAGCGGCGCGACCATTGACTTGACGCCCGGCCTGGCGCTGCACAACCCGCTCGTCGCTTACAACACCTTGCTCCGGGCGACCTGGGACGGCACGCTTTCCACCATCCACGGCGACCTTCACCTGGGCAATATCCTGATCGACGCCGACCGGCGCGCGTGGCTGATCGACTTCACCTGGACGCGCGACGGCCATACCTTATTTGACTGGGCCGTGCTGGAAGTGTCGATCCTGACCGACGTGGTCGCGCCGCTGGTCAAAGACAACATTGATCTTGCGCTCAAGGCGCTGGCAGCATTGAATAAACAGGAGCCGCTGCCGTCCTTCCCTAACGACGCGCTGACCCAGGCGTTCGAGGGGCTGGCGGTGGTGCGCGATATCGTACACCGGTGCCTGGCGAACGCGAACGCCTGGGACGAGTACTTCGCCGGGTTTGCGATGTGCGCCCTGCGCGCGATCACCTGGGCCACGCTCACGCCCGAAGCAAGGCGCCTGATCTTCATCGCCGCAGCGCTGGCCGCTACCCAAGCCATCGAAGGGCGGGCGATAGAGGAGCCTTACGATGAGACGCTGGCGTTCACCGAGGACAGCCTGCTCGACACCACCTCCGGCGAGATCAAGTAGCGCAGCGCCGCCCGCCGGGACATGGGCGTCTCCTACGTAATCGCCGCCCAACCGCACACCTGGCGATTCTCGAACCGGCACAGCCGCGTAAAGCCCGCCGCCAGCGCCATCTCGCGCGCCAGGTCGAAGCCCAGCGCCATCCCCTCGGCCCGGTGCGCGTCAGATCCAACGGTGAGCCGTTCGCCGCCCATCTCACGGTACCAGCGCAGCACTTCTAGATCAGGGTGGAGCCGCTTGGAGGGGTATCGCAGCCCCGCCGTGTTGATCTCGACCGCAATGCCGCCCGCGATGCAGGTTTGCAGGATGGCGCGGATCGCCTCCTCGTAGGGCGCGAGGTCCAGGTCGTCATAATACATGACACCGTAGCGCCGGAAGACATCCAGGTGACCCAAAATCTCAAAGCCGCCGTGCCGGACCATGCACAGCATCTCCTCGAAGTAATCCAGCGCAGCCCGGTCTTTGCTGCGCCGCGCAAAGTACCCGTCTTCAAAAACCATTTCGTCGCCCACCCAGTGCAGCGACCCGATGCGCACGTCGTACCGCCGCCCGTCGATCATCGCTGCCACCCGGTCGGCGTAGCGGTGCGGCTCGCCGATCTCGACCCCAGCGCGCAGGACCAGCATGGGGAAGGCGGCGCGGCACACCTCCAGGTCGGCGAGGAAATCCGCCGGGCGGTAGAAGGCCGTACAACTGTCCATCGGGTGCAGGTCGAGGTGGTCGGTGAACGCGACTTCGCGCAGGCCAATCGCCAGGGCGTGGCGGCACATGGCGTCTATCGTATCGAAGGCGTCGCACGAGTAGGTAGTATGCGTGTGATAATCAGAAGGCAATGAGACCATTTCGTTTCCTTATGAAAACAAAGCTGCGGGAAGAAATCACCGTGTGATTATAAATCAAAAACGGAGCGTTTCTTGTAAAACACTCCGTCTTTTCGACCAATGAAAACAAACCAACCTAATCGCCGGGGGATTGCGCCGGGTTTGCGCCGTTGTTGGAGAAAGCGACAGGCTGCGCCTCGGTGGTCTCCGAGGCGCGGGCGAGAAGCCGCCCCACGATTAAGCCCAGGGGTATCGAGAGCAAAAACCATAGGGCCAAAACTTGTAAGATGATTCCGACCATGGCATTTTCTCGTTTTATCTTCATACTTCCTTATCGCTTGTCACATCTAATGATAGCGCAAGTTTGTAGTTAAAGCGTAAAGGTTCTGTAGAGAATGTGTAGACGAAGTGTAGAGGCCCGGTAGAAAAGGCCATAATTTCGGGTTTTTAATGTAGATAACGCCACATTGTGCCAGAACCATCTTTACACTTTATTTATAGAATGCGCCCGCTAAGGCTTAAGAACCGAGCGGGCGCAAGGATTATACTTTATTGTAGATTTTTGAGTTTTTAATGGTGATATTGTCGGCTTTTATGAGGAGCCTTAAAGGTCATCCGGCGGTGTGCAATGAGCTGGCCCTGCATGAGCGAGATCGACCGCTGGTCACGCCATTGCCGAATACGCTTGGTCGAACGCCAGGGAAGCGCGGCATTAAACCGCCGGAACCGACGCTCTATTCCAAACGGGCGAGACGAACGCTTTCTAGCAACGGATTCTCGCGCGACTGCTTCCGACTTTCCTTGACCTTGTGTATCAGCCATGTTCAACTCCATTCCCTAAGTATAGATTTACACGCCATTTGTTAAGGTTCTGTAACTTTATTAAACGACAAGCCGGGGGCGAAGTCAAGTTAGAGTTTCATTAGGGGCTTTCTCACATCAGGGATGAGTCGCGCGGCTTGCACGCCGGGTGCAGGCCGCGCCGGGCAGTCTCTTAAATATGAATCGCGGCGCCCTCCAGGCCGTGCGCAGCCTCCATCAGCGCCTCCGAGAGCGTGGGGTGTGCATGGACGTTGCGCGCCAGTTCTTCGGGCGTCAGTTCGGCGAAGTGCGCGAGCGTCAGTTCGGGCAGCAGTTCGGTCACCTCCGGGCCGATGAGATGCCCGCCGAGGATTTCGCCGTACCGGGCGTCGGCGATCAGCTTGACGAAGCCGCCGCTCTCGCCCAGGCCCAGCGCCTTGCCGTTCGCCTGGAAGGGGAACTTGGCGACGTTGATCTCATCATAGCCGGCCTCGCGCGCCTGCTTCTCGGTGTAGCCAAAGCTGGCGATCTGCGGCTGGCAGTAGACGCAGCGCGGCATCATCGGGTAATCCAGTGCGATGGTCGCGTGCCCGGCGATGCTCTCCGCGCAGATCATCCCCTCCGCCGAGCCGACGTGCGCCAGCGGCACCTTGCCGTTTACGTCGCCGACCGCCCAGACACCCGGCACGCTGGTCGCCATGCGCTCATCGACCTTGATCGCGCCGCGCTCGGTCAGTTCGACGCCGGTGTTTTCCAGGCCGTAGCCCGTGATGCGCGGCGCAAAACCGATGGCTTGCAGCACCTTCGCCGCCTCGAGCGTCGCCGGTTTGCCGGCGGTCATGTCGGTGTAGGTCACACGCGCCCGGTCGCCCAGGTCTTCGATCTTATCAACCCGCGCGTTAGTCACGAACTTGATGCCGGCGCGCTTGTACTGGCGCTCCAACTCCTCCGAGATCTCCTCGTCTTCCAGCGGGGCCAGGTGCGGCAGATATTCCAGGACGGTCACGTCCACGCCGTAGTTGTGCATCACATACGCGAACTCCAGCCCGATCGGGCCGGCCCCCGCGATGATAATGCTCTCCGGCAGCGTATCCGAGAGAATCGCTTCGAGGTAGGTGATGACGTTCGTGCTGGTTTCGGTGCCGGGCAGCAGGCGGTTAGTCGTGCCGGCGGCGATAATGATATCCTTCGCGGTCAGCGTCTCTTTGCCGCCGTCGTTCAAATCGACCTCGACCGTCTTCGCATCCTTGAAGGTCGCCCAGCCCTCGTAGGCGGCGATGTTGTTCTTCTTCATCAGGAAGCCGACGCCTTTGACCAGCCGGTTCGAGACCTGGCGGCTGCGTTTGAACGCCGCGCCGTAGTCCAGTTCCAGGCCGTCGAATTTGAAGCCGAATTCTTTGGCGCGCTTGCTCACGATATGCGCAAGCTCCGCGTTGCGCAGCAGCGCCTTAGAGGGGATGCAGCCCACGTTGAGGCACACACCGCCCCACCACTCTTTCTCGACAATGCCGACGCTGCGACCAAGCTGCGCCGCGCGAATCGCCGCCACGTAGCCGCCAGGACCCGCGCCGATCACCAGTACGTCGTGTTCTTTAGCCATAAGATCCATGTACTCCTTCTCTGTGCTTGTGAATAAAAAGGGCCTTCAGGAATTCGTAGAGCGAACGAAAGCTCGACCTCATATCTTGGGCGTCCCGGCGGGACGATTCATAAGGGCGAGCCGGGCAGTTTGTCAAACAGTGCTATCCCAATCATAATGAATTTCGCCCGCCGCCGCACATGGACCGTCCCCAGACGATAGCGCAGAGGCGGCGGCGCGGGCGTGCCGGGCGTCACCACAGAGCTGTGCAACACTGCATAGCTCGACCTCGAAATGTAACCATAGAGTAATACAAAACCTCGAGAATCCATGCTAAAATTCTATAGCATCTGGTAAATTCGGCTCTCCAGGAATTCGCGGAGCGGATAGATAACCTGCGCAGAGTTCGCATTTTATGCGCGATTCCCTGGGCGGGTTTGACGCTCCGCAGCCGCCCCTGCGCCACCGCCGCAATTCGTAGGAAGCAGGTCTGAGACCTGCCCCCCAATACCCCGCGAATTCCCGCAGAGCCGTCAATTCTCGCAGCCTACGTATCCAGCCGGCAAGGAGCAAGACATTGACTCTGGATATCGAGGTCATTAAAACACGCTTATACCGGTTGAACACCTCGCTGACCTATCTGCACACCGTCCGGCCCACGCCCTTTGAAACTTACCGGACCGACGTCAACCTCCGCATCACCCTTGAGCGCTGGCTCCAACTCTGTATACAAGCCTGCACCGACATCGCCAACTACCTGATCCTCCGCAAGGGATTGCACATCCCGGAAAACCAGGTGCAAGTGTTCTTAGTCCTGGGACAGGAAAACCTCATCCCGCCGGACCTGGCGAACCGCATGGTCGGGTGGGCGCGTCTGCACGACGCCCTGGCGCACAACCTGCCCATCGACAGCGCGGTCATCTATCACAGCTTACAAAAAGACCTGGGCGACTTCGCCGACTTCGCCCAGCTCATCGCCACGCGCTACCTTAACGGCGCAGCGCCCAAGAACTGAACCCGCCGGTTTAGGTCGTTTGCGGCTCCGGGCATGTCCGGTTTTCAAACAATTCGTGGATCGCCTCGGCGTTAATCACCTCGCGCTCCAGCAGCGTCGCGGCGACCCGGTCCAGCACATCGCGGCAGTTGTTCAGGATATCTTGCGCGCGCCGGAACTGCTCGTCCACGATGCGGCGCACCTCCTCGTCAATGAGATGCTTGGTGGCCGGGCTGATCCACCCGTCCTGTTCCACCAAGCCGGGGAGGTACTGCCCCATACTGGGGTTGGCGACGTAGCGCACCAGGCCCAGCTTCTCGCTCATGCCGAACTCGGTGACCATCCGGCGCGCCAGTTCGGTCGCCTTTTCGATATCGTTCGCCGCGCCGGTGCTCACCACGCCAAAGACAAGCTGTTCTGCCGCGCGCCCGCCCATCATCACCGCGAGCCGGTCGAGCAGTTCGTCCTGGTTCAGCAGGTAGCGGTCTTCGGTCGGCATTTGCAGCGTATAGCCCAGCGCCCCCCTGCCGCGCGGGATGATGCTCACCTTAGCGACCGGATCGCCGGTGGGCACAGTCTCCGCGACCAGCGCATGCCCGGCTTCGTGGTAAGCGATGACGCGCCGCTCCTGTTCATTTATCACAGTCGTGCGCCGCTCCAGCCCGGCGACCTCGCGCTCCATCGCCTCCTCGAAGTCGCGCATCTCGACCGCGTTGGCCTGGCGCCGTGCGGCGATGAGCGCAGCCTGGTTCATCACGTTCTCCAGGTCGGCGCCGGAGAAGCCCGGCGTAATACGCGCCGCCTTGTTGAAGTCAAAATCCCCGGCAAGCGTGATATCCTTCGCGTGGATGCGCAAAATCTGCTCGCGCCCCACCAGGTCGGGCCGGTTGATGACGATCTGCCGGTCAAAGCGGCCGGCGCGCAGCAGCGCCGGGTCGAGCACTTCAGGGCGGTTGGTCGCCGCCACGATAATCACCGGCTTATGCTTGGAGGTGTCGAAGCCGTCGATCTCGGCGAGCAGTTGGTTGAGCGTCTGTTCGCGCTCGTCGTTGGCGCCGCCGACCACCACGCCGGCCCGGCTGCGGCCAATCGCGTCGATCTCGTCGATAAAGATGATCGCCGGGGCCACCTTGCGCGCCTGCTCGAAGGTATCGCGCACCCGCGCCGCGCCCACGCCTACGAACATCTCGACGAACTCCGAGCCGCTCGTCTCGAAGAAAGGCACGTTGGCCTCGCCCGCCGTAGCCTTTGCGATCAAGGTCTTGCCGGTGCCCGGCGGCCCGACCAACATCACGCCCTTCGGAATCTGGCCGCCCAACCCCTGGAAGCGCTCCGGCTCCTTGAGGAACTGGACGATCTCCCGCAGCTCCTCGATAGCCTCGTCCGCGCCGCCCACGTCCTTATAAGTGACGTTGACCGACTCCGGCTCGACCTGCCTGGCGCGGCTGCGCCCCACATTGAAGATGCCGCCCGGCCCACCGGCGCCCAGGCTGCCCATCCTCCGGTAGAACAGGAAGTACCACATCGCGCCGATCAGCGCGAGCGGCAGAATCCACGAGAGGATGAACGCGCCGAGGCCGCTGTCCGGCGGCTGCCCGGTAAACATCACGTCTTTGTCTTGCAACTGCTTCACCAAGTCGGGGTCTTCCACACGCCCGGCGGTAAAAGGCGCTTGGTCGCTCGATTCGTTGACCAGGATGCCGCTAATCGTATCCGGGCCGACCAACACTTCGCGGACCTGGCCTTTGTCCAAGTAAGCCTTGAATTCGCTGTAGGGAATCTCGGTCGCGTTCACCGCCAGCGGCCTGAGAATGAAATCTTGGAACAGCCAGACTCCGATCAACGCCATCAACACATAGAACACCCAGCAGCCGATCTGCTGCTGCATGGCGCGCCGGCGCTCTTCATCGTCTTTTTTCTCGTCATCACCACCCGGTCTCTGAAAAGAGTTTCTTTCCGGCGGTTCCGATCCACCATTTTGCATCGTCTTCTCCGTTAAGTTAAGGGACGCTCTAATTATAAAACAATCCGTGCCGCTATCCCACCTTGCTGAGATTTTAGCGATACAATCAAACAAACTTCACAAGAATCGTGTTTAAAATAGATAAGAACGCCCATGCATATACACTTCGATATCTTTACCCTCTTCCCGGAAATGTTCGGCGGCGCGCTGGACGCCAGCATCCTGGGCCGCGCGCAAGAACTCGGCTATCTCTCGGTCGCGTGCCACAACATCCGCGACTGGGCCGAAGGCAAGCACCGCATCACCGACGAACCGCCCTACGGCGGCGGCGGCGGCATGGTGATGAAAGTACAGCCGGTGGTAGACGCGGTAGAAAGCGTGCTCGGCGATGCGCGCGGGGCGGTCCCGGTGATCCTGCTCACGCCGCAGGGCCGCGTCTTCGACCAGCGCATCGCCGAAGAACTGGCGCAGCACGCGCGGCTGGCGCTGATCTGCGGGCGCTACGAAGGCATCGACGAACGGGTGCGCGAGCTGGTCGTCACCGACGAGATCAGCATCGGCGACTACGTGCTCACCGGCGGCGAACTGCCCGCGCTGGTGCTCATCGACGCCGTGACGCGGCTCATCCCCGGCGTGTTGGGGGCGCGCTGGGCGCCGGAGGACGACTCGCACGCGACCGGCCTGCTGGAGGGGCCGCACTACACGCGCCCGCCCGTCTTCCGCGACCTGGCGGTGCCGGAGACCTTGCTCTCCGGCGACCACGCGCGCATCGAGCGCTGGCACCGCGAACAGGCGCTAAGGCGCACCTTCGAGCGGCGGCCCGATCTATTGAAGAGAACGAAAACCAACCTTACCGAGCAAGACCGGCAGTTCATCGAGAGGCTGCGCGCCGAAGCCACAGACCCCGGTCGAGAAGAGCCGTAGCGCCTATGCTTACAACGCCTCAATCTGCACCGGCTCCAGCGCCAGCCAGCGCGCGCCCGGCATCGCCACGCGCCCGTAGCCGAACACACCCTGCGGCGTGACGACCGCGCACTGGTTATCCAGCCACGCCACGAAGCCCAGCGGTCCCTTTGGCGCGTAAGGCGAGCGGTGAACGTGCGCGTCGTCCACGTAAAAGTCCACGCCCGCCGCGCGCCACTCCAGCATATAAGTGTGCCACCCGGTCATCTCGACCGGCAGCAAAGCCTCACTCACGCCCAGCGCGCGCTGCCCGAGCGGCCACAGCCGCCGGTACAGCGCCGGGATGCGCATCAGCACAAAGCCGGGCAGCGCCAGCGGCAGCAGCGCATAGAACAGCGGGCGCGCCGCGTCGAAGGTCGCAGCCTTCCAGCCCGGCCCCGGCATATCTAGCGCAAGCGCCATATTCGATGGCGGCGCGCTGTAAAAGAACCACACCGCGCGCGGCAGCCTCGGCAGCGCGCCGCCCAGCGGGTTGTTCCAGAAGCCAAAGCCCGCCGTGCCCTTCAATTCGCCCGCCGGGTGCGAGAAGCACGCGCGCACCGTCATGCGGAGCGGCGGACGCCAAGAGCCGCCGTTGAGTTGGGCGTCGCTGTACCGGTCGGTCCCGGCGTCGATGAGCGCCAGGCGGGTGATATCCCCTTCGCGCTCAATCTGTCCAACGCCGGCGCAGAAATCGTCGAAGTCCGGGGCGCTCATGCCAGGTAACGACCGATCGCCTTCACCGCCGCGCCCACACCGTCCTCCGCACGGATGCGCTCGCCCAGCGCCGTCGCCATGATCGCATCCCCGTCGCCGTCCCGGCACGCGCTTAAGACATTGCCCGTTATGCCGCGCATAAAACGAAAGATATCCCTGGTGGCCTGCATCGCCTCGCGTATATTGACTCCAAGCCGGACGAACGGCAGGCCGTACTGGACCGCCAACGACTCGAACTCGTCGCCGGCCACAAGACGTACTTCATGTCCGGCGCGCTGCAATCCCAACCCCAACGCGACGAGCGGCTGCACGTCGCCGCGCGAGCCAATCGCCATAATCGTGATCTGCATTGCTGTCTCTCCGTTTCAAAACCGGGCGCTCCTCTAGCTTAGCAGGGAGTCGAGTTGCAGCAAAGTGCATCGGTCAAGACGCGGAGCCGGTTCGTGATTATTCGTGTTATTCGTGGTTAAAATCTGTTCCCATGACAATCCACGGATAAAGTAACCCTATTTCGCCATCAAGCACCGCGCGGTATAAAAGGGGCGCTTGATAGAAAGCCCAAAGGAAAAACCCAATGCCCGACCAAACCCTGCACGAAATCCAAACCCGCGTCGATGCGTGGGTGATGCACAACGGCGGCTACTGGCACCCGCTCGCACAGACCGCGCGCCTGATGGAAGAACTGGGTGAAACCGCGCGCCTGGTCAATCATCTGTACGGCGACAAACCTAAGAAGGCATCCGAGAAAGAGCAGGAGCTTGGCGAAGAAATCGCCGACCTGTTCTTTACGCTCGTCTGCCTGGCGAACCAGACCGGCGTCGATTTGCAGGCCAGCTTTGAGCGGGTGATACAGAAAATAGAAACGCGCGATAAGGGGCGCTTCACCGCGCACGACCCCATTTCATGAAACGCCGTTTCATGATACACTGGCAGCCAAAAGCTAATCATCAATCGCTGGCAGCTAGCGCCAATCGCTAAATGCTAACGGCCAATTGCTAAACGCTAACAGCTAACTGCCAATCGCTAGCAACTAGCAGCCAACCGGAGCTTCGCCATGAACGGTAGAGAACGCATCCTCACAACGCTACGCCACCAAGAACCCGACCGCGTGCCCATCGACCTGTGCGGCATGGACGCCACCAGCATCACCGGCATCGCCTACGGCAACCTGCGCGAATACCTGGGTATGGCGCGCGGCCGGCCGCGCATCTTCGTGCCGTCGTTGGGCCTGGCAATTGTCGATGACGACGTACTCGAACACATCGGCGTCGATGCGCGCGGCGTGCGCTTCGAGCCGCGCGACTGGCGCACAGATACCCTGCCCGACGGCAGCCCGTGCCTGGTGCCGGAGCAGTGGAGCTACGAGCGCCGGCCGGACGGCACCGACATCATCCGCGATGCGGACGGCACGATCACACAGCGCCGGCCGCCCGGCGGCCTGTACTTCGATATCGTCCACGCGCCGCTCGCGGCGGTCGAGAGCGTCGCGGAGCTAGACTCGTACCAAGATCTCTTCGACGCGGTAGGGCAGCCCGCCTATGCCGACCTGGCATACGATGCGATGGCAGCGCGTGCGCAGGCGCTCCGCGCGCGGGGCGATGTAGCAATCCTGGGGAACTTCGTCGGGCGGACCTATGCGGCGGCGCAAGACCTGCGCGGCTACGAGCAGTTCATGATGGACCTGGCGCTTAACCCCGCGCTGGCCGAAGCGATCCTCGACCGGCTGGCGGAGGCGCACATGGCGCGCTTCGACCGCTACATCGCGGCGCTTGGCCCATACCTCGATATCGTGCACCTCAGCGACGACCTGGGCACGCAGAACGGCCCGCAGCTCAGCCCGGCGATGTACCGTGCGCGGGTCAAGCCCTATCACACAAAAATCTTCCAGCATATCAAAAAAAGCGGCGTTTACCTGTTCCTGCATAGCTGCGGCTCGGTGTACGCGCTGCTGCCCGATTTGATCGACGCCGGCGTAGACATCCTCAACCCGGTGCAGGTCACGGCGCGCGATATGGACTCGGCGCAGCTCAAGCGCGACTTCGGCGACGCGCTGACCTTCTGGGGCGGCGGCTGCGAGACTCAAAACACGCTGCCGCACGGCACACCGGACGAAGTCCGCGCGGAGGTGCGCCGCCGGCTCGACGACTTCGCGCCGGGCGGCGGGTTCGTCTTTGTGCAGGTGCACAACATCCAGGCCGATGTACCGCCTCAAAACATCATGGCGATGTACGAAGCGGTGCACGAGTTTGGCAAATACTGATATTCACCACGGGGCACGCGGAGGCAGTGCTGCAAAATAGAGCCGGGCGGCGGAAAGCAGCACGCCCGGCATATACTGGGACCGGTCGGCGATATAAGCCGGCGACTCTCTACGCCGGCTGATTCGGGCCGGCGTAGACGCGCCGCTTATTCGAGTCTCCCGCCGCCGAGCACAAACCGCACATAGGGCCGGCTCATATTGACCGTCTTCCCGAACATCCCCAGCGGGTTGAAGATATAACCCACGCGCACGCCCAATACCAGGCCGTACTTGCCGCCCAGCGTCACCTCTGCCCCCGCGCCGAGGTTGACCAGCATGCTGCCCTCACCCCACGCCACGCGCTTATCTTTGTCCCTGGGAGGGCCGTGCTTAGAATCGGTCTCCGCGACCGTGATGCCCACCCCGCCCCCGCCGACTCCGAGCAGCGGGTACACTCGCAGCCGCTCCAGCCAGTTGAACACGTACCCGAAGAATAGAAACCCTTCGCCGCCGCCGGGGAAGGTCGAGTACCGCTCGCCGACATACTGGTTGCCGTGGCCGCCGCCCTCCCCGCCGATCAAGAGCGGGCCGCCTTTGCGCAGCCCGTAGCCGCCCCCGCCGTTGTACACGCTCCTCAGCGGCGCTTCGGGCACGGGATAGCCCTTCTCATCCAGCTTCGACTGCATCGGGCCGGCGTCCAAGCCGGCGCCGGTGCCGACGGTATAGTAGACAACCCACGGCTCGCCGGGCTTCGACTCCCGGTCTTCGCCGGTCGCCGCAGCGAACAGCGCCGCCGCGAGCGAAGCCGGCCAACCGATGACCGACAAAAACTTTCCGAACAGCATGCGAAATATCCTTTCGGTTGGCGTCTGTTCGTGGTTAAGCATTCTCCCAAACCTCGCGCAAGAAGCGCACCGTGGCCGGCCACACCGCCTCCGGGGCGCCGATGTTCGCCGCGCCGTCCGGCGGCCAGCATTCCACACTCACGTAGCCCGGATAGCCAATCGCCTTCAGCGCCGCAAACGCCGGGTGATAGTCCATCATGCCGTATCCCGGCGGGTAGCGGTTGTTGTCGGCGATGTGAACGTGTCCCAGGTACGCCCCTGCCGCCCGGAACGGCTCGCCCAGGTCGATCTCTTCAATGTTCATGTGGAACAAATCGCCGAGCATCTGCACGCGCGGGTGGTCGATGCGCCGGCACAGCGCGACCGCCTGTTCGAGCCGGTTGAGGAAATATGCCTCGTAGCGGTTCAGCGGCTCTAAGAAAATGCGCGCCTTGCCGCCGGGCAGCCCCTCGGCCCACGCCCGGAACGCTCCCACCGCGATATCGCCGATGACCTCGTATCGCTTCGCCCAATCATCGACCTCGAAGCGGTGCGGCAGGCGCACCGGCACGCATATGATCCCCGCCGCGCCCAGCGCATCGACGCACGCCAGCAGTTCGCGCAGCTGCTCGAAGCGCCGCCCGCGCTCGTCCGGGTCGGGCATAAGCGGGTCGTGTGTGGGGTGCGGGCAGATTGCCGCGACCGGCACGCCGCCTGCTTTGCTTGCCCGTTCAATCTCCGGCGCACGCTCGCACAGCGCCAGCCCCGGCCCCGCGACTACCTCCACGCCGTCGAAGCCGTAGCGCGCCGCGTTCTCGAATTTCTCTTGTAAACTCTTGCCGGGCAGTAAAACGTCCTGGATGGATAAACGCATGGGTTGACCCTCCTAATAGAACCCCCACGGGTAAACTCACTTGTTCGCGTCGCGGATGACCTGGCCCCTGTGAATCACCAACCGCACATTCACCAGGGCGTGAATATCCTGGAGCGGGTCGCCATCGACGACCAGCACGTCCGCCGCCTTGCCCACCTCCAGCGTCCCGATCTCATCATCCAGGTTGCAGACGTGCGCCGCGTTCCGGGTGCCGGCGACGATGATCTGCATCGGCGTCATGCCGGCCTCCTGCATCAACGTGATCTCGGTCATCGGCATGCCCAGCTCAAACTCGAAGTAGTAGCCGTCGTAATCGGTGCCGAGCGCCACTTGGCCGCCCGCCTCAACGAAGCGGCGCAGGTTCTCGACCGCCAACGGCTCGTAGCGGTTATGGTACATTTCGCTCACGCCGTGCCAGAGTTCGAGCGTCGGCGTCCAGTACACCCCGTGCTCGACCGCGCGCGCAATGAGATCATCGGGCAGGTTATCGACGACCATATGCGCGATGTCATCCGCGCCGGCGTCGAGCGCGCGCGCCAGGTCCTCCGAAGCGGTCACGTGAATCGAAACCTTTATGCCCCGCGCGTGCGCCGCCGCCACAATCGCGGCGGCCTCCTCCGGCGCGAGCACCGGGAACGGCTGGGGCAGCATCCGCCCCGACTCAATCGCCACCTTAATCACCCGCGCGCCCCGGTCGATGAGCCGGTTCACCGTCGCGCGCGCATCCTCCGGCGATGCCAGTCCCAGCGAGCCGTAGCCGCCGGGCGCCGTGAGCATCGGCCCGGTCGAGACCACCCGCGCGTACTGGGGCTGGAAAACGACCAAGCGCGAAAACAGATACGGCACGCCGGCATTGACCCACTCGTCCGACATAAACGCCCTCATATCGCGGACGGTGGTCACGCCGGCCTGCGCCCAAGCGAGCAGATTGGCCGGCCTGTAGGCGTTGTGCACGTGCGCATTGATGAAGCCGGGCAAAATCGCCGCACCGCCCACGTCGATAATCTGCGCGCCCAGCGGGATATCCACCGCATCGCGCAGGCCGACCGCCGCAATCCTCCCATCTTCGATGACCAGCGCAGCGCCCGGCACCGGGCCGGCGCCGGCGCCGGCGATCAGCGTCCCGTTGACCAGCGCGATAAGAGCCGGCGGTTCCGGCTGAGCCAGCGCCGCTCGGAGCGGCACGAGCAGCACAATCAGCGCCAACAGCAGCTTTGCCGTCTTCATAGTCCTCTTTCCTGTGACACGATCAGCCCATCCGCGATAAGGCGAAATTCTCGATAAAAGCTTTCTGTGCGTCGGAGAGCATGAAAAACTGGCTGGTGGGCTTCGCCGCGCGCACCTTTGCCTTTGCGTCGTCCAGACTCATCCCTTCCGCAATGTAATAAGCGTGCAGCATCGTCCCGGTGCGCCCGATGCCCGCCGCGCAGTGCAAGAGCACCGGCTTGTGCTCCGCCCTCATCCGGTCGACGAAGCGCGCCACCTGCCACACCAGCGCCTCATCATCCGGCGGCTCCTGGTCAACAACCGGCGCGTGAAGGCAGACAAAACCCATCTCGTCGAGCAGCGCTTGCGGAATGCTGAGCCGCGCGGTGAGCGGTCGCTCGGTGAGCGTGACGATGGCGCGGATGCCCTGCGCGTGCAGCGAGCGCAGGTCGTCCGGGCCAAGCGGGATACCGGCGGCGGCGAGAGCGCCGGGTTCAATCCACTCGATTTGCATTTTCACGCTCCCCATTCAACTGCTGACCAGGGAAACACCGCGACGGACAGCGGCGCGGTCTGCACCTGGAGCGGCGTCGTATCCGACGGAGGCACGCCGGCGAGCAGCCACGCCAGGAAACGGTGGTGCCCGGTGACAAGCACCATCTCGCCGAGTTCGATGCCGTATTCATCGCCAAAAGCAGCCGGCCCATCGTAAGGCGCGATCACGAAATAGTACATGTGGAGCCACCGCAAGTCGGGATCTAGCATAGCCGAAGCGATGCACTCGACATCGAATTTGTTGACGCCGGTTTGCCCGGCGTGGAACGGCGGAAGGGGCAGCCCATGCGTGCATTCTGTGATCAAGCCGAGCGGCTGCATGCCGTCGGGAACAAAGATCGTGCGGTTCCAGCTTCGCGCTTCGCGCTGCTTAGAACTCTCGCACTCACACGGACGACCGGCATCCGCCGTGCGCACGTCCGCTCGTATCCACCCGTCTCTGCTCATCAGCCTGCACCGTGCACTTCGATTAACGCCTTCTTACCGGTCTATCGATGTGAAATAGCAAGACCCCCGGCTCCTCCAGGCCATAAGGACCACGCCTTTAGAAAGGCCGGCCCGGCGATGTAAGGTGATTCTTGCGAGTCCATATTTATTTCGCTCGGTGACTAATTTCAATCACAAGCCTGGAGGCGTTTCGCTTCAAGAGAATAATACGTTTATCGATCAGGTCGTCAAACACTCCGGCTATCGCAGTGTAATAATATTCTTCTCCAAACTCTCCAAACTTCTCTCTCAGCCACAAACCAGACCAGTCAAGGAATGCCTTTACGAGTCGGTCTTCGCTCTCGTGTACCATGCGCCACTTCAAATGCGTCTTAAAGTTTCCCAGGTCAATTGCCGCAGGATCAGAAACAGTCCACTCGAAGCTTTCGCCGGTATGCCTGTGGACCAGTTGGCACCATCCGGCAGGCCAGAACTTAAAATCCCACACCTGCCGCCATATTCCTTTCCGTTGCGAGCGCTCAACCGGCGTCTCATTCATAAAAGCCTCGACGAGGGGACCCTTGCGCTGCTCACAGATTGAAATCAAGTCCAGGAAAACATCGATAATGGCATTCGGAGTTAAAGTCGCTTTTTGTTGAGGTCGATCACCTGTCACAAACAAGAATTTGTAATCGTGCTTGATAATCAAATTCTGTCTATCGACCAAACAATCAATTGCAGCCTCTACAGCACCCGCACCCTGGTAGCTATCGTGTATCCACCGGAGACTTTCTCGAACATAAGGGTCTTCAGTATCATGCTCCCATCGCCACTTTAAATGCTCCCAAAACCAGTCCAAAGTAAAAGTGCGCAGGTCAGGCGCATCCCACTCTATGGGTTCGCCCGTGTGAATATTCGTGAGTCTGCACCCCAGACCATGTACCCAATGCTTCCAATCGTTCTTCCACACACCCAACTGAGCATAGGTCCCGTTATCTCGTCTCTCGTCATCGGCTTTGAGGTAAGGGTGCAGACGAACACCAAGACAGGTCTTGTCGCCCATCGCCAATGCACGGGGATGGAGATCAAGCATTGCCAGCGCGACAAAGCGCTGGCGCTCAACAAAATATGCAATGAGATTCCGTACAATCTCTACAAATTCGTCTGCAACGGCACTCGGTTGTGTCATAAGATATTACAGCTAATGCGTCTTTTTCAACTCACCATCTCCGGCGGCAGGTGATCGACCCGGTTGTGATAGAACATCACCGTCTTATCCCAGCCCTTCGCCGGGTCGGGATAGTTGATCTTGGTGATGCCGGTGTTGTTGTGCAAGAAGAAACTCGACTCGTCGGTGGGCAGGTGGAGCACCCCCCGGATGAGCGCATCGGCAAAGCCGCCGTGCGTCACCAGCGCTACGACATCGGCAAAACGGGTTTCGGCGCGCCGCGCCAGCGCCGCCGCGACCCTCTGCCCGCGCATATAGAGCGCCTCGCGCGGTTCGAAGCCATCGTAGTGGCGCCACCAACCCGCACCGGTCACCTCCTCCGGCAGCGCGTAGCCGGGGAACTGCGCTTCCATCTCGGCGCGCGCCAGCCCCGGCAGATTGACCCAGTGATCCTCGCCCTGCCGCCACACCGCGCCGCCGCGCTCGTGCGTATCCACCCAGACCGCCGGCGCCAGCCCCAAAGCCTCCGCAATCGGCTGCGTGGTTTGCAGCGCGCGGACCATCGGGCTGCAATACAAATGCGTGATGCCCTCCCCGGTCAAGTACTCCGCGACCCGTTGCGCCTGCCGGTGCCCCAGGTCGGTCAGCGGGCAGTCCGGCACGTGCGGGTCGCCCTCAGAGGCGACGTTGTTCTCAGACTGCCCGTGCCGTATGATATATAACTCCATCTTGTCGTCCTAACGTCCTGCGCCGTACTTCTCTTTAAGCTCGCGCTTCAAAACCTGGCCCGCCGCGTTGCGCGGCAGCCTGTCCACAAACACGACCGACTTTGGCGCTTTGCGCTTCGTCAGGTTCACCTCGCAGTATTCGACGAGCGCCTCGTCAAACAGCACCTCGCCGGTCTTGACCACCACCACCGCCAGGCCCACCTCGCCCTGTTTCTTGTCCGGCACGCCGATCACCGCCGCCTCCGCCACTTGCGGCATCTGTGCAATCACCTGCTCCACTTCGGCAGGGTAAACGTTCTCGCCGCCGCTGCGGTACATATCCTTGTAGCGATCCACGATATAGGCGCAGCCCTCCTCGTCCATCTTCGCCGCATCGCCGGAGCGCAGCCAGCGCACGCCGTCCGCATCGAAAGCAAAGCTCTCGGCTTCGGCGTCGGGGCGCTTCCAATAGCCGGGCGTGACGTTCGGCCCGCCGATGACCAGTTCGCCGATCTCGCCGGCCGGCACATCTTTAAACTTATCGTTCACGATACGGACGCGTGTATGGGGCACCGCCGTCCCGACCGAAGCCGGCTTCTCGACCGCACGGCGCTTGTCGCTGAAGAAAACGATCGGGCCGGTCTCGGTCATACCAAAGCCCGGTTGGATGATGACGCCGCGCTCGCGGTACTGCTCAGACACCCGTGTCGGGAGCGGTGCGCCGCTGCTCCCCCAAGACCGGACCTTTTTCAAATCCACCTGGGCAAAGCCCGCGTGCTGGCTCATCGCCTGGTAAATGGCCGGCGCGCCGAAAAAGTGCGTAATGGGCGGGTTGTGCCGGGCCAGCGTCGCCAGCGTCTTACCGGCGTCGAAGTCGCGCGCGACGACCGCCACGCCGCCCCAATACAAAATCGGGTTGGCGTAGAGATTGAGGCCGTCGGTGTGGAAGGTCGGCAGCACCCCGTACTGCACGCTGTCGCCGCTCAAACCAGCGGCGATGCTGGTATTCATCACGTTCCACAAGATCATCCCGTGCGTGATGACCGCGCCTTTGGGCCGTCCGGTGGTCCCGGCGGTGTACATGATCGCGGCCGGCGTATCGTGGTTGAACCGCGGCGACATCTCGACATCGGCGGAGAGAACCGTAGCCGCATCCTCGTACAGCAGATGCTCGCCGGCCTTGACGGTGCCCTGCTTCCAGGTTTGCATGCCGGGGCCGGTTGATCCCTTCTCGGCCTTAGCCGTCTGCGCGCGCATCTGCGCGCCGAAGTCGATGCGCAGCCCATACTTGATGCCGGCGCCGGCTATCAGCGGCGGGATGCGCTCGCCAAATTCGTCGTCATAGAGCAGCGCTTTCGGCTCGGCGTCGTTGAGGATATACAACAGTTCCGGCTCGGCCAGCCGCCAGTTGAGCGGGAGCATCATCGCGCCCAGCTTCCAGCAGGCGAACTGAAACTCGAAATACTCGGTGGAGTTTTTGCCCAGTATCGCCACACGGTCGCCCGGATTCACCTTCCAGACGTTGCGCAGGTAGGTCGCGAGACGCCCGCTGCGGTCGTTGAGTTCGCCGTAAGTAAACCTGCGGTTCGTCGTTTGATCGATAAGTGCGAGGCGGTCAGGCGTGCGGAAAGCGTGGAAAGCGATCCAATCGGCTGCGGGTATCATGGCTTTCTCCCTATATACCGAACCCCAAAACGCCGGCAGTCCTGCCGGCGTCGATTATACACCACATCAGGTCGATACTGCCGCCCGATTCGGGAACGCGCTGCCCGCGCTACAAATCGGTCTCAATCGGAAGCTGGGCAATGAGCGGAAAATGGTCTGAAACGGCGATATTAGACAGCGGTTTCGGGTTAGCCTGAACGCACTGCTCGGCGATAAATGGATTCAATGCAACGTACTTGGGACCGGCAAAAATATAATCGACGGTGATCGTAGCTTCGGACGGCGCCAGACCGACCCCTTTTGTCCCGGCGCCTTTGTGTGGATGGAGGTCGAGAAAGTTCATCGCCTGCAAGGTTCTGATCTCAGCCGAATCGGGGACACAGTTGAAATCTCCCGCAAGAATCCACACGGCCGGCGCGCGTGTCTCATCCCTCAAAGTCAGCTTTTGCCGGCGCCAATCGTTATAGCGCGAAACAATACCATACAAAACCGTGTCGATCTGGGCCATTCGAGTCCGTATGCCGAGCTTGTCTCGCTCCGGCAGCCCCTCGCGCTCGCCTTTCAACGTAGTCAAATGCAAGTTGACAATGAACACATCTAACGGCCCTTCACTGGCTTGGCAGACAAAGTGTGCGACGACCGCCAACCGTGGCTCGGTGTCACGGTCACCCGTATAAAGACCGGTGTCGAGGTGAACCCACTCAAGCTGGATGTCCGGCCCGGTGCCGCACCGGTCTAAATCCCAGATCGAACAGTGTGTGATATCCTCGCGCCACAGCAGACCGCACCCCTGCGCCAAATAGGCATCCGTAGGCCACCCGCCGTCCAGACGGTACTTTTCCCACTTTCCGGGATGTTTGTGCTGGTCAGTGCTAATCGCAATCGAAGGTTTATAGTAATATCCCGGCGGCGCCTCGACCAAATTCTGGGGGCGCGAAGGTATCGACCTGGGATTTTCACGGTATTGGACGATCTCTTGAAACACCATAAAGTCCGGTTGGTAAGCTTCGGCGAGCCGCTGCAACTGGAAGTTTAACTGCTGCTTGAATTCGCACCGCTCGCTTCCGACCAACCGCAAAAACTTTGCTCCGCCAAGATTCCAACTAAGGATTTTCAGGTCTCGCATGAGCTGCCTCCACGAAAAAACTTGACGATACACTCAGAAAGAAAACATGGTGGGCCTTTCTTGAAAAGCGCAATGCGCACCGGAAAGGCGAGTCATCCGCCCACACCCGCCGGAAATAATCACGGAGTCCACGTATGGGCAGGTTTGAAACCCGCCCATATGCATCAACTTAAGGATTTTGACCGTTTGTACATCTGCTCCCCCTCTCCCCAAACCCCTCTCCCACGAGGGGCGAGGGGC
>JAFGMM010000334.1 GCA_016927535.1 Anaerolineae bacterium | reverse complement strand
TCCCCTCGCCCCTTGAGGGAGAGGGGACGGGGGTGAGGGGGAGCAGGCGCTTAAGTTGATGTGCATGGGGCGGGTTTGAAACCCGCCTCTACATATGGCGGCGAGCCTATCGACTAACCCTATATATGGGTGCAAATTCGTGCAAGAAACCAACACCACGGTATTCTGTAGCGCTACCCAAACTTTAAACTCAGTGGATTAATCGACTGTTGTGCAAAGACGCCCTCGCCCGGCTCCCGACTTCTTGGTGTGCCGGCGAAGTTGGATCGTCGTCGCGCCAAAAGTGAGGGTGACGAGGGTCGGTAAAGCGCCTCAAATCAACGCTCTCGGCCCAAAGACCGCCATCGGGCAGGGTCGTGCCGGACCCCCAAATAACACCTTCCAACCGCACGCCTTCCAGATTGGTCTTCAACAAATAGGCCTGCCGCAGGTCGCAGCCGGTCAACACCGCGCTCTGCAAATCGGCTCGAAACAACACCGCGCCCCGTAAATCGCAGCCAGTCAAAATCGCCCCGCGCAAATTCGCCCAGATCAACACCGTCTCGCGTAAATCGACATGCGCCAGGTCGGCCCCCTGTAGATTGGCCCGGATCAAGGTTTCGCCGCGCAGCACCGCCAACCCGTCAAACGAACGTAGTGCATTGATCGCTTCTAACGCCTCTGCATTATCCCGGCTGCGTATTTTCTCGATGAGCCTACCGGTTAACTCCTGTATCGCACTCATATTGCATCTCCTGGCCCCCCTTAATACGGCTTATCACGGTGTTTTGGATGAAGCTCACCCTCTCCATCACCATTTACGTTACCTTTATGATAGGTTTACACACCAACTTAAATATCATACTTTATAGTATAAAGCTTTTTGCGGAAAAAAGTATTAAGAACCCACAAGAATATAACACATTATATCCCGGAAGAGCCTAACAATTCATTAACAATTGTCAACAGTGACCGCAAAAGGCAGGACAAGAAAAGCGGCGCTCTCCGAATTGAAGAGCGCCACACAGCAACAGCGGTCAGAGAAAAGAGACAGAGGCTATTTAGGAATGCTCTTAACAGCGTTATAGGCCGGGCGCGGATCGCCGTTGGGGTTAACCAGACCCCAGTAGCACTGTTCGCCCTCAGGCGCGACCCGGCAAAAGTTCAGGTTCCAGAGGAACATCGGCCCGACATAGTTGAACTGCTTGCCCAGTGCAAACCCTTCGACGATATAGGTCGCCTGTTCGTTCAGATCGGTGAACTGGACGAATTCATAGCCGGGGACCGGCGCCAAACCCAGATCGGCGTTGGTGCCCCAACCAAACTCGGTCGCCCAGATAAAGGTGTTGGCGTCGCCGTTATTGAGCATGATCTGGCGGTAATCTTGCAGCGTATGGCGGAAGAAAAAGCTGCGATGATCGTCGTGCGTCAACCCGTCGATATTGTCGCAGCATACGCTGTTCGGCGGGTTTGCCCAACCGTTGGGGTGCGCACCGAGCGCGTCCATGTAGTTGGCAAGGCCGGCAGCGTACATCTGCTGCAAATAGGTGCGGTCGTCGATGGCGTCCACGCCGTTGTTAATGCCGGTGGGCGCCAGCGCGCCGCTGACAATAATCGCTTTGGGGTCGGCGGTCTTGATAGCCGTATACGCCACCTTGAGCAACTGAACATAGCTGGACGCGCTCAACGGCAAGCCGTTCCACTCGCGGCGGAGGTTCTGCTCGTTCCAGATTTCGTAAGCGTGGACGCGATCCTTATAGCGCTGCGCCAGTGCGCCGACGAAGCGGGCATAATCGTTGAAGTCAACCGGCGGGCCGTTTTCTTGGTCGGTGCTGCGCGCCCAATCCGGCGCTTTGACCACGCTGAAGAGAATCTTCAAGCCCTGCGCTTCCAGGGCCGCTACCATCTGGTCAAGTACGGTGAAGTCGATGCTCCCGCGCGAGCCTTCGTACCATTTCCACTCGATTTGCTGCTTAACCCAGTGTGCGCCCAGATCTTTCGCCTGCGCCGCAACCGCGTTCATGTCGGTGCCCGGCAGGTGCACCTGGATGCCATAATCGAAAGCAAAGGTCGGCGCCTGGTTGTCCGGCATTGTGCCGGGCGTGGTATCGCCGGGTGTAGTGTCGGCAGGCACACCATCAACGCGCAACTGCTGCCCGACATAAATCAAATTGGGGTTGGCGATGCCGTTATCGGCGACCAGCCTGGCGACGGTCGTGCCGAAGCGCAACGCGATCCTAAACAGGGTATCGCCGCGCACCACGACATAGACGCCCTGGGCCGGTGTGGTGGGCGTGGTCGGAGTCGTCGGGCCGCCCGTAGGACCAGGGATTTTAAGAACCGAGCCGGTATAGATCAGACTTGGATTAACGATGCCGTTGGCGCTGGCGATAGCCTGTATGGTCGTACCAAAGCGCAGCGCGATGCGAAAGAGGTTGTCGCCGCGCTGAACCGTGTAATAAGTATAAGTGTCATCCTGGGCCAAGACTGCGCCGGGAAGCAATGTCACCCAAAGAACTATTAACAACAAGATAGTGGTCAAGCGACGCATCATTTCCCTCCTACGGGTGTCACCTGTTTTGTTTAGTATAAGTTCGACCTCATTGTAATGCAAGCGCGCGTCACATCAGTAACCGGGCCTGATGCACCTACACTAAGGAGGTGTGCAAAGTTAACATCCCACTTTGAGCGGCTTCGACTGTCGGAAGAAATTCCAGCCACACCTCACCCCCGGCCCCTCTCCACGTGTGGAGAGGGGAGCCAGATCGCGCGCGATGGTCCGAAAGTCTCCCTCTCCACAGGTGGAGAGGGAGACTTAGAGGGTGAGGTAAAAAAATGCAAGTTCGGGAACTTGTTTTCGAACATGTACTAAGGCAAAACCAGGCTGTCTTGAACGCCGAACGAAGTCCCATCTGGGGCGTAAGGGATGAAATCGAGCCGGACGATACGCCGCCGGGGCGCCTGGTCTGCCGGGAGATTAGGGTGCACCAACCAGACACTTAACGGTACCTGCGCACTCTGGCCGGGCAGCAGGTCATAGTCAGGCTTCGGCGCGCCGCTGTAATCGCGCCCACAGCGGAACCAGCCGCCTTCAAGGACCTGCGTCCAGTTGAAACCACCCTGGGCGGTCGGCTCGAAGCCCTGCCCGACGATGGTGTCGTAGTATTCGCAGCCGGGATACGCCGGGAAAACCAGACCATCATCGGTCGTCACACGAATCTCCCACAGCGGCGCTTGGCCGTGGGTTGGGTCCCACGTCATCGGGACCGGCGTCTCGCGGTGGTCGGCTTTGAGCAGCGTCACCCACTGCCGTCCACCGTCCGGGTTGAGGATGGGATACCAGTTACCGCTGGCGACCGCAGGTTGCAAGCTGTGGTTAGTCACCGTAATAAGCATATGCGCCTGGCGACCGTCGGCGCTGTAGTAAAGGTCGCTGACGGTGAAGGTTGCACCTTTGCTATTCGCCGGGGATGCGGGCGACGGCGCCGAATCCACCGGGGAAGCGGGCGGCACCGCCGCGCCACGAATGACCAGCGCTTGCCCGGCATAGATCAAATTGGGGTTGGCGACGCCGTTCGCGGTTACGAGGTCTTGCAAAGACACCCCAAAGCGCGCCGCAATGCCGAACAAGGTATCACCGCGCTGCACAACATAGACATCGGCAGCGGGCGCGGGCGCAGTAGCCGGAACTACCGGGACAGCCGCGCCTGGAATCACGAGGCGCTGCCCGACATAGATGCGGTTGGGATTGGCGATACCGTTTGCCGCGCTGATGGCATTGACCGTGCTGCCGTATTGAGCAGCGATGCGATAGAGCGTGTCGCCGCGCTGGACGACGTAGAGGGTCTGATCGGCATCGGCGCCGCCGCTTGACAACAACAATATCAACAGGACAATAATAACACGACGCATATCGTACTCCTACAACCCACTCGAAAAGAAATCGCACCACGGGGACACAGAAATTTTCAAGAACATTCTCCAGGACTCTCTGTGGCTCTGTGGTAAAGAATCACATTCCCGCTTCACGTTTCCGCGCCGCCCCCTCTCCCTTAACAACCGTTACATGTACAGGTGCTGATTTTGAATGAGCCGGTGCTGGAGCGGACGATCTCCCGGTCGCTGTGATCGAACGCCACGACGTAGAAATTATAGGTGCCAAACCCGAACAAATCGGAGGTCGGCACGTCATACGAAGGCGCAATCGGCCCGTAGTAGCGGACCGCGCCGTCTTCGATCCGGTAAATCACCAGTTGGTACCAGACGGCCTCGACCGGCGCGGTCCACTGGAACCGGATCAGGCTGGCAACGTCTTTGTTGTAGCATTTGCCGGAGGTCGGCGCGAGGATGGTAATCGACGAGGAAGCAGTAGGCGTCGTGCCCGGCGGCGAGAAATCGCCGTTTGAGCTTGAGGTCGAAGCGCTGCCCGTGTTTATGTAGGCGTAAGCTTCGGCTTCGCCGTCGCTGACGCGCGAGTACGCATAAGCTTCGGCGGGCGTCGCCGACCCGGCAGTGCTCCCGTTGACATAAAGCACCTGCCCCGGATAAAGCCAGTTCGGATTGACGAGGTTATTGACCGCAGCCAGGTGCGCGACCGTGGTGCCGAACTGCTGCGCAATCTTATAGAGCGTATCGCCCGGACGCACGACATACGTGCTGCCGCCGCTCGCCGGAATCGACACGTTCGCCGACGCATTAGCGCTGCTGCCGGGGAGGCTGGCGGTCGCATCAGCCGACACTGTGTTCGTGTTAGCCGCCGCAGTGTAAGGGGTATAGACGCCGCCGGCCGCACCCGGAATCACCAACTGCTGCCCGACGTAGATGCGGTTGGGGTTGGCGATACCGTTGGTAGCAGCGATGGCGTTAATCGTGGTGCCGTACCACTGCGCGATGCGATACAGCGTATCACCGCGCTGCACCACGTAAACGGTCTGCGCGGCCTGGACTGAACTTGCTCCCAATTGCCCAATACCGAAAAGCATCAGCAAAATGATAGAACCGATTCGGAAGTAACCCATCCCATTCTCCTATACCTACTCTTTTCGAGTAGCAAAGAACTTTGAGGCTATCATATAACAGTTTACGACAAGGTGGGTATAAAATGAATTATAAAACGGTAATCATATTTAAACCCGGCTCTAATTTATCAACTCGTATACAAAACAGGCATCCTTTCTATAGAAAGAATGCCTGTTCAGGTTAGTATCCGGTTAGAGAAGCGTTTCTAATCAGTCGGTGACAAGGTTGGCCGAGATTACTTTTGGGTAAAAACGCGCGCTGTCCTTGACAATGCGGTGCTGGTCGTTCGCAAAATCGACATAGACGATGCCGAAGCGTTTGCTATACCTGAACCCCCATAAGGACTCATCAATTTTCCCTCTTAATTTACATTTACAACTTTCGCACGATCAGCGGCACCAACATTTCGTCGGCGTCCAGCCCGCCGTGCTGGCTCTTATAGCGGTAGTGGTCGAGCGGGTCGTACAGCGCGGTCCCGGCCCGGCACAGCACCAGCAAGTCGCCGATGCGCGCCGGTGTTTCTGCATGGACCGGTCCGCCGCCGAACAGCCCGGCGCCAAGCGCCTCCTGCGCGTCGATGAGCGCCATCGAATTGGCGAAGCGCTCGCGCAGGTACGCCTCGGCCGGCGCTCGCATCCCGCTGCGCAAGAACAAGGCGCGCGCGCGGCCCTCGGCGGCGAAAGGCAGCCGAAAAGTATCGGAGAGCGCGGCATGGTTCGCCGTGTCAACCTCGACATGAGTATCAAGGTGGCCGTGGTCGGAAAGCACCATCAACACCGCGCCGTCCGCACGCCCGCGCCAGCGCTGCGCAAAATCACGCAGGCGCCGCAACTGCGCGCGCGCCTCGGTCAGGGCGCGCCGGCTGCGCGCGCCGGCGTGGTGCGACACCGAATCGAGGCCGCCCCAGTACACCGAGATATTACAGCGCTGGCGCTCCGTCATCCGCATCACCTCGTCCAGCGTCGCCCACAAATCCTCGAAGGTCGTCACGCCTTGAATATTGGTGTTGTGTACACCCCGGTGCAACATACGCGAAAGGCCGCTGCCCGCCAGGTGTTTCAACGTGAGCAGGTACGTCTTGATCCCCGCCTTGTTGAAAACCTCGGCCATACCCGGCACCGGGACCATCTGGGCCGGGTCAAAGCCGCTCTGCGCCAGCGTGCCGCCGCCAAAGACCAGGGCCAGGCTCAGCGGACTCATCAAGACGCCGTATTCGCGTAAGAACATGCGCGTACCCAGCACACCGTGCGCCGCCGGCGATGCGCCGGTCCACAGCGAATTGAGCGCGACCGCCGTGGTCGATGGGAAGACCGAGGTCAGCGGCGCCAACAGCCCATCGCCGACCAATTCGTCGATGGTCGAACCGAAACCCGGCTCGGCGTGCAGGTCTTGCAGCAAATTGTAGCCCAGCCCGTCCAGCAAAACCTGGATCACACGCGACGCACGTATGTCTTGCAGCCCCAGCCGCACATCCAGCGGCAGCGCGCCGGCGCCGGGCGCGAGCGCCGCGCCGAACATCGCCGCGACGCTCGCGGGCACATTATTGATCGAAAGGCCGCCGTATTGCGGCCACACTATCTCGTTCTTCCAGGCGCAGTCCACGTCCAGAAGCGGCGTCGCCGCGCGAATCTCTGCCGCGAGCTGCTGCGCCAATTCCTCAGACATCTTTCCTCCTGCAATTTTTTACATAAACGGTCCACGCGCATAAGAATAACATCGTGCGGCCTTTCTGTCGCTCAAATACTGTCTTTTAGAGAAATCTTGTGGTATAACCGCTGTATCGCGGCAGGAAAATAAGGATAGTTATCATGTCTACTAACGAGGTAATGCATTTTGTCGACTCGGAGGGCAAATTCTTAACGGGACAAGCGCTCGCCGATGCGATCAAAATGCACAGCATGCTGCGCTTCAACAGTGCGCGTGAATACCGGATAGACTGGCGTCCTGATTTGAGCAACGCCGACTTGAGCGTGAAGCAAAGCACCTCGCAGGTGTCGGGCGGCATGCAAAACAAAATACTCCGCGATCCTGGCGAGTGGAAACCGCCGGACGCCGCCAGTTTGTGGAAAGGCGACGCCCGGTACGCAAACTTTAGCGGTAGCGACCTCGGCGGTGCCAACTTAAACAGCTTGAACCTGACCAGCGCCAACTTCAGCGGCGCTAATCTCAAAGACGCCGATTTGAGCGGCGCTCAAGTCCGGCGCGGGGACTTCAAAGAGGCCAACTGCGAGGATACTCGTTTGAACGGCGCCGACCTTTTCGAGGCGGACCTGACGCGCGCCAATCTCCGGGGCGCCGACCTGCGCGGCGCTAACCTGTATGATACGGTCGTCGATGCGGCGGCGCTCAGCCGCAGTCTTTTGGACCCAACGACCATCCTGCCCGACGGTGAACACTACGGCAATCCCGAGTCGGAGTGGACAAATTCGATCAACGAAGCGCGCGAGATCCCCACCGAAGATTTGATCGCGGCGATGGAAACTGTCGCCGAGGAAGTAGCCGCAGGTTCCCCCGCCGGCGCCGGGCCGGCGGGGGAACCTGCGGCGGCAAAGAAAGAAGCGCCGTCGTTCTTTGCGCGGCTCTGGGCTGGCATCAAGAGACTGTTTGGCAGGTAAGGACAGAACTAACATCAAAAAGATTTCGATTCGAGCGGGCTTGGCGGCCCGCTTCATTGTTGCATTATTTACTCATCCTCCAACCCGCGCGCCCGGCTCGCCCGACACTTGGCGCACCACCCGCGACCAGCTATCGCCTTCCGGTCCCATCGGCTCGTGCTGGAAGCGATGGTCGTTCTTGCGGATAAACTCGGTAAGCTGCGCGCCGAGTTCCTGCCAGATTTTTCGCTGTATCCTGACCAACGTCTCAAACACCGCGCGGTCCCGGCTGCCGTCCAGCGCCAGCCGCAGATGGCGCAGGCACAGCCCCCGGCTCTGCGCGAGCGGCTCAACCAGCGAGCCTTCCTCTAAACCCTGTATCAACGCCTTCATATAAAAATACTCTTCCTGCGCCTGGTGCGCGCAGGCCGGGCATTCCTGCTTCGGCGCCAGCTTCTCGACCAGGCGCGTCGCGCCCTTGCGTGTAAATCGCCCGGTCTGCCACTCCGCCGCGTCCAGCGCGCGCACCAGGTTCTTCATCACGTCCTCGTAAATCACCGCGATGCCCACCGCGCCGCCGGGGTCGCGCAGCAGCATATACGCATGCCGGTTGCAGTACCCCCACGCCGACCGGATGCCGGCGCGCGCATCGATATCGACCACCTGCGAATACAGCAGCCGGTCGAAGTAGCGCTCCACCTCGCGGTTGACCAGCACACACACCGGGCATCCCGGTCCGCTGCACGCCTCGCGCAAGTCGTAAATCTGGCCCGTCAACGCCATTCGACAATCCCCCATCTGGTCTGAAATACCACTTCATTCTACACCAGCTTCTCACAATTGCCCCGCCGATTCGGGCATGCTATAATCGCACTTAACGAACCCCCGGCGCTCGACCCCCGAAGGAGCCGCCTTATGTTCGATTGGGAAGCGATTGGCAACCTGGCTCTCATCGTCATTACCGCGCTGGGCGCTTTCGGTGCTGCGCTGTGGTTGAGCCTGACTTTGTGGACGTTTCGGGATATCCGCACCCGCTCGCGCGATCCCTTCGCGCAAATCCTGGCGACGGTGGTCGTCGCCATTTTGAACCTGCCCGGCATTATCGTTTATCTCATCCTGCGCCCGCCTGAAACCCTCACCGAAGCCTACGAACGCTCGCTCGAAGAAGAAGCGCTGCTGCAAAGCATCGAGGACCGGGCCGTCTGTCCGGGGTGTGGACGCACCGCGCGGGATAACTGGCAGGTTTGCCCTTACTGCCATACCAAGCTCAAGAAGGTTTGCGTCAACTGCGGCGCGCTGCTCGACCTGAGCTGGAACATCTGCCCGCACTGCGCTACCGCGCAGATCGGCTACGCCGGGCCAAGCGAGCCAGAACCGGTCGCCATCGCACCGCCGGCGTCCGCGCCGGAAAAGACGCACGCCGCGCCGGCCCGCCGCGAACCCCGCACCGCGCGCGAGGACACGGCGCTCTACCCGGACGACGCTTTCGACGCCGACGACGTGTACACGCCGCTGGGCGAAAGCGCGCCCGAAGCCAAACCCGAAGATGCACCCGCCCCGGTTCAGCGCAGCAGCGACCGGCGTCCCCGGCGGCGGCGCGCACCGCAGCGCGGCAGCGCGGTACAGTTCATCGAGGACGACGATTTCTAACAAACAAAAGACTTTAGCGGAGTCTAGTACAGGACTTGAAATGAATGCTCAAGAGTACGAAGAATTCGTAGCTCGTATCGTTAAATCGGCTCACAAACAAGTTAAAGAGTTACAGCCCGAACAAGTTGGGTCTGGACGCACGAATCACATTGAGGGAGTATCTGGTCACAAGCATCAGATCGACGTATCTATAAGAGACGACGAGGACCTAATACTGGTCGAGTGCAAACGTCGGAAAAGACGAGTAACTGTCGAACATGTGCTTGCTTTCTTGGGCCGTATCTACGACATTGGTCAGAAGTTCAAGAAGCATACTGTTCATGGTACAATAGTTACAACAGTTGGTTTCCAGCCCGGAGCCAAAAAGGTTGCAGATCATTACGAAATCGAACTGCACTTATGCAGGGAAGATTCCCATAGTTTTAAATTTAAACATTTACTTCTTATTCAACCGGCTCCGGCGGCGGCGGGATGTGGTACATCGGGTCCTATGGTTACAATCAGTGAGGCGAGAAACCACTCGGCTCATCCCGAAGCACCAGGCTCATAAAAGCCCAAACAAGACTCACTCATCCTATGACTTTAAAACCGCTCCCGGTCTTTCGCTCGGTAATCAACGCCGACGCGCTGATTCGGCACGTCCTATCTCAATATCCGCTTGGTACAGATATAACATGCACACTGTTTCAGCGCGGCATCAATGACGTTTACCTCGTCACGGCCTCAAGCAATAAATGGATTCTGCGCGTCGGCACAACGGGCGGTCAAGTGGTAGAGGCAATCGAGGCCGAGATCGAATTTCTTCAAATCCTTGCAAGCAGCGGTATCGCGGTGCCGGCGCCGGTCCCGCGCCGCGATGGAGCTTTCTTGAGCGTCCTCGAAGCGCCGGAGGGCCGGCGGTGTGCGGTGCTCTTTGCCTTCGTCGAAGGGGAATCTCACCACCAACTGACCCCGGAGCAGGCCCGGCTCTACGGCCAGACGCTCGCCCACCTCCACGCCGCCGCCGACCGGCACGCGCCGCCGCTCGCGCGCCCGCCGCACAACCGCGCCTACTTCATCGATGAGCCGTTAGCGCGGCTCGCCGCATTCCCGCCGTTTGCCGGCTGCGCCGGGCAGCTCGACTTCTTGAACGCGGCGGCGGGCGCGCTCTGGGAAGAAGCCGAGCGCCTGCCGCACACCGCGCCGCACTACGGGCTGTGCCACGGCGATTTCATGAGCGGAAACGCGCTCTTTAACGACGCAGGCGTGACGGTTCTAGACTTCGACTACTGCGGCTGCGGCTGGCGCGTATACGACCTTGCGACGTTCATCTGGAGCCAGGTCTACGACGGGTTTACCATCGACTTCGACCGGTCGAAACTTGCGATGTTCCGGGCGCTCGTGGCGGGCTACGAATCGGCGCGCCCGCTGACCGGCGCCGAACGCCAAGCCCTGCCCGGCTTCGCCGCGCTGCGCCAGATGTTTTTGTTCGGCGCAGTCATCAAGAACGCGCCCGGCTTCGGCGTCGGCTGGATGGACGGCTGGCTGGACCGTTCAATCGAGTTTATCCGGGCGTGCCGGTCGGGCGACTGGCTCGCCAGAGTCGGGCTGGCGTAAGGCTCACGCCTCCGACAGCGCATGCACCTTGATGAAATTGGTGCGCCCGCCGCCGCCCAGCGGAATCCCGCCGGTGACCACCACCACATCGCCGGGGTCGGCGAGGCCCAACTCAAGCACCGTATGCTCCATGTTCTCCAGCATCTCGTCGGTGCTCTTGTACTGCCCCACCAGCACCGGCAGCACTCCCCAACTCAGCGCCAGCCGCCGGCACGTGACATCGTGTGGCGAAAGCGCGACGATGGGCTTCCGGGGGCGCTCCTTTGCCACCTGGCGCGCCGTGTAGCCGCTCCAACTGAACGAGACGATCAGGCGAGCATCCAGGTCTTCGGCAATCTCGCACGTCGCCACGCTGATCGCATCGGTGACCGGGTGGCGGTGCTTGACCGTGCCAAAGTTCACTTTGTCGATCTGGCCCGGCATCTTCGCCTCGACGATCTGCGCGATCTTCGCCATCATCTCAACCGCCGGTACCGGGTACTTCCCCACCGCCGTCTCGCCGGAGAGCATCACCGCGTCGGTGCCGTCGAGGATGGCGTTCGCAACATCGCTCGCCTCGGCGCGGGTGGGGCGCGGGTTCTCGATCATCGATTGCAACATCTGCGTGGCGGTGATGACCGGCTTGGCGGCGAGGTTGCACTTGCGGATGATTTCTTTCTGGTACAGCGGCACCTCCTGCACGGAAAGCTCCACACCCAGGTCGCCGCGCGCCACCATCACCGCATCGACCACATCGAGAATGTCATCGAAGTTGCTGATTGCTTCGCGCTTTTCGATCTTCGCCACGATATCTACATCCGCATCCGCGCCTGCCATATGCCGGATGAGCCAGCGCAGTTCTTGAATATCGTTGGCGCTGCGCACAAACGACAGCGCCAGGAAATCGACACCCTGCTCCAGCGCAAAGATCGCGTCCTTCTGGTCTTTCTCGGTGATCGCCGACATGCGCATGGTGCTGCCCGGCGCCGACACGCCCTTATGCGAACTCAATTCGCCGCCCACGATCACTTTACAGACCAGTTCGCCGGGCCGCTGCTTCTCCACGACAAACTCAAGCGCCGCGTCGTCGAGCAGCAGCGTGTCGCCCGCCCCCACGCTCTCGATCAAGTCTGGGTGCGGCAGGTTGACGACATTATTCGCGCCGGTCGCCGGGCGCGTGGTCAGCGTAACCGTATCGCCCACCCGCAGCGTGATCGGCCCCGGCTCGATCTCGCCGGTGCGGAGCTTCGGCCCCTGCAAATCGGCCATCACCGCCACCACCGCGCCCTCCTCCTGGGCGATGCGCCGGATGTTGGCGATATTGTGCGCGTGATCCTCGTAAGCGCCATGCGAAAAGTTGATGCGCGCGACGTTCATCCCGGCGCGAATCATCGCCCGCAGCGTCGCCTCGTCACATGAGGCCGGCCCGATGGTACAGACAATCTTTGTGCGTTTGTTTTCCAGGATCATAACGGCTCCCCCCGCGCGGCATCCTGAACCGATAAAGGGCGCGGCTCCAAACGGCGCCGCGCCCCCTATTCTACCCGATTACTGACCAGCCTATTTACTTAAAAACGCCCAGGCTGGCGAAAGCATCCTTGCCGGCGTAAGCCGCGGCGTCGCCGAGCCTTTCCTCGATGCGGAGCAATTGGTTGTACTTGGCGACGCGGTCGCTGCGCGCCGGCGCGCCGGTCTTGAGCTGCCCGGAGTTGAGCGCCACCACCAGGTCCGCGATGGTGGTATCTTCGGTCTCGCCGCTCCGGTGGCTGACCACGGCGGTCCAGCCGTGGCGCTGGCAAAGCTGCACGGCGGCAATCGCCTCGGTGAGCGTGCCGATCTGGTTGACCTTGCACAGCAGCGAATTGCAGGCGCCCAGTTCCATCGCCTTCTGCACGCGCTTGACGTTGGTCACCAGCAGGTCATCGCCCACAATCTGAATCTTCTCGCCGAGCTTCTGCTCCATCAGCACCCAGCTATCCCAGTCGTCCTCGGCGAGGCCATCTTCGATGGAAACAATCGGATACTTGCCGACCCAATCGGCGTAGAAATCGACCATCTCCGCGCCGGTGAGCTTACGGCCTTCGCTGGCGAGATTGTAGGTCTTCGTTTTAGCGTCGAAGATTTCGCTGGCGGCGGGGTCGAGCGCAATGTAGATTTCTTCGCCCGGTTTGTAGCCGGCGCGCTCGATGGCCTCCAAGATGACCTCGATGGCGGGCGCGTTGGCGCCCAGGCTGGGCGCATAGCCGCCCTCGTCGCCGACCGTGGTGCGGTGCCCCTTGTCGGCGAGCACTTTCTTCAGCGCGTGGTAAACCTCGGCGGACCAGCGCAACGCTTCACCGAAGGTAGGCGCGCCGAGCGGCATAATCATAAACTCCTGCAGGTCGGTGCTGTCGGCGGCATGCTTGCCGCCGTTGAGAATGTTCATCATCGGGGCCGGCAGCACGTGCGCGTACACGCCGCCCAGGTAAGCATAGAGCGGCAGTTCCACGCTGGCGGCGGCGGCCTTCGCGGTCGCCAGCGACGCGCCGAGGATGGCGTTGGCGCCGAGATTGCCCTTGTTCTCGGTGCCGTCGAGTTCGATCAGTATCTCGTCGATGCCCTTCTGGTCGGTCGCGTCCAGGCCGAGCAGCGCGTCGGCGATGGCCGTATTAACGTTCTCCACCGCCTTAAGGACGCCCTTGCCGCCGTAGCGCGCCTTGTCGCCGTCGCGCAGTTCGACCGCTTCGTGCACGCCGGTCGATGCGCCGGAGGGCACAATCACGCTGCCGACGCTGCCGTCTTCCAGATAGACTTCGACCTCAACGGTCGGGTTACCGCGTGAATCGAGCACTTCGCGCCCGATGATATCTTCGATATAAGACATGGTTTATCCTCCCTTGAAAATAAGCTTTTACCTCACCCCCGCCGCGCTTCGCGCATCTTCCCCCTCTCCATCCAATGGAGAGGGGGATAAGAGGGGGTGAGGTATTTTCGTCCCTCTTGTGGTGTCGCACCGCAACATGGGAAACTCCCCTGAAACTGACTATTAGCACTTAGCAACTAACAGACACAGGCATAACACACCGGAGGTGTGCTATGTCCATGCGCCATATTCTCTTCGATGGTTCAGCCGCCGCCCGGCTTTAAAGCTCCAGCACCTTGATCAACCGGTCATAATTCAGGTGTTCGGCCAGCAGCGCCTGGAAGCGATTCAACTTCTCGGCCTGGCCCAACCGGGTCTTACCGAAGACTTCCTCGATGGCCTCGACCGTGGTCATTGTGTCGGTAGGAACCAGCAGCACCGCGACGCCGGCATCTTCGGCCTGTGCGACCACCGCCGGGCTGGGGCGCAGATTGCCGGTGAGAATGAGTACCACCGTCGAAGTCTCCAGCGCGGCAAGCTGGATATCGGAGCGGTCGCCGCCGGTAATGACGGCTTTATTGATGTAGCGACGGAAGCGCGGTAGCGCCTGGTCAACCGACATCGCGCCGACCAGCAAGTTCTCGGCCAGTTCGTCGGATTTGTCGGTATGGGTCAGCACCTCTGCGCTGAGGATTTCGACCAACTCGCCGACGCTGATCGCCATCAACTGTTTGCGCTGAGGGATCACGCCGAACACGGGCACGCCCCTCGATTCAAGGAAGGGCACAACCGACTCGCGCGCAATCGCTTCGTAGTGCTCAGGCACATTGTTGATGATGACGCCGACCATCAGGTCCTTTTCCATCTGGGCGTAGCGGTGTTTGGCATTGAGCGCGCCGTCCACGGCGGACAGCATATTCTCCCAGCGGATAACCATGAGCACCGAAGCGTCGAACTCGCGGGCCACCTCCACCGAACGCACACCGAGCGCAGTGCCTTCGCGCAGGTTTGCGCCGCCTTCCATGATGAGGATATCCTTGCTGTGACCAACCTTGTCGTAGGCGGCCCGGATATCGCCTATCAAGTCGCGGTCAAGCTCGCCCTTCATGAGCTGATCAAGCAGTTGGTCGGTAATGACGACCGGCGAAAGCTCCCAGGCTTCCTGTTCCAGGCTCAGAATACGGCGCACAAAGTCGGCGTCCTGGTCTAGAATCTTGCCATCCAGGTGCCAGGGCTGCGTGCTGACGGGCTTAAGATAACCCACCTTAAAGCCGCTTTCTTGCATGCGCAACCCCAGGCCCAGGCAAATCGCCGTCTTACCGGAGAAAGTCGAAATAGAACTTACGTAAAGCGGTCTCATTGAAGCTCTGCTCCTTCGTATTAAAAATCGTGCGCGCTTTGCTTGTATTCTACTGGCGTTTGCTCGCCGGTTCCAGAATCAGGCGCATATCCAGCGGGATCGCCCCCTGCTCATAGACCGTCAGCGGGTTGATGTCCAGTTCGAGAATTTCGGGAAAATCGGTCACCAGTTGGTTGATGCGCAACAGCGTGTCGATAATCGCGGCCCTGTCCTTCGGCGGCTCGCCGCGCACTCCATCGAGCAAAGTCTTCGCACGGATTTCGCCGAGCATCTCTTCGGCCTCCCAGCGGGCAAAAGGCGCGACACGGAAAGTCACGTCCTTAAGGGCTTCGACATAGATGCCGCCCATCCCGAAGGTCACCAGCGGGCCGAACTGCGGGTCGCGGTTCATGCCAACCAGCACCTCGAAGCCGCCGCCCGGCATCATTTCCTGCACCAGGCAGCCCCAGATTTTCGCACCCGGCACATAGCGATTCGCCCGGTAGACCATTAACTCAAAAGCATCGCGCACCTCGGCGGCGTTTTCCAGGCCGACCTTGACGCCGCCGACATCGGTCTTGTGCAGAATGTCGGGCGAGGCAATTTTAAGCACGACCGGGTAGCCGATCTCGGTAGCGATTCGCACGGCGGCGTCGGCGGTGGGCGCAATCTCCGAGCGCGCCACGCGGAACCCATACGCTTTGAGAATCGCGCGCGACTCCGCATCGCCGATTTCGAGCCGGCCCTCTTCGCGCGCGGTGTCGATCACGGCGCGCACTGCCTCGTTATCCACCTCAAACCGCTCGATCTCAAAAGGCGGGCGATGGCAGAACTCGTAATACCGGTACATGGCGCTCAAGGTCCGCGCCGCGCTCGACGGGTACGCAAAGTTCGGCACGCCGTTCTCGTTGAGAATCTTCACACCGGCGCTGACGCGCGCCTCGCCCATGAAACAGCCCAGCACCGGCTTGTCGATCTGCCTCGAGATATCGACGACCGCCTGCGCAGTTTCCGGGATATCGGTCATGGCCTGCGGCGTGAGAATCACGATAATCGCATCGACGTTGGGGTCGTGTGCCACCAGGTCGATGGCAAGCCGGTAGCGGTCGGCTTTGGCGTCGCCGAGCACATCCACCGGGTTGGCCGAGCTCGCCGCTTCAGGGAGCGCCTCGTCGAGCCGGCGAGTCGTCTCAGGATCGAGCCGGGCAATCTTCAGGCCGGCCTTTTCCAGTGCATCGGTCGCCAGGATGCCGGGACCGCCGGCGTTGGTCACGATGCCCACCCGGTCGCCCTTGAGGTGCGGCTGGTAGCCAAAGCCCAGGCAGAAATCGAACAATTCTTGCAGCGCCCCGGCGCGCAGCACGCCGGCCTGGTGGAAGCCGGCGCTGTAAGCTTGGTCGGCGCCGGCCAGCGAACCGGTGTGCGAGGAAACCGCACGCGCGCCCGATTGGGTCACGCCGCTTTTAACGACCACAATCGGTTTTCGCTTCGAGGCGGCCCGCGCGACCCGGATGAACTTCTGCCCATCGTTCAGCCCTTCGCTGTACAGGGCAATGACTTTGGTCTCTGGGTCATCGACCCAGTTTTGGATCACGTCCACCTCGTCCACATCGGCCTTGTTGCCCAGGCTGACGAACTTGCTGAACCCGATGCGGCCGGCCAGCGACCAGTCGAGGATCGCCGTGCCCAACGCGCCGCTTTGACTCATGAAACCGACCGGCCCTTTTGGCGGCGTACCCGCGGCAAAGGTCGCGTTAAGCGGCGTGAACGTATCGATCACGCCCAGACAGTTTGGCCCCACCAACCGAATTCCGAATTCCTCGGCGATGGCGAGCAATTCCTGCTCACGCCGCATACCCTCGACGCCCGATTCGCGGAACCCGGCACTGATAACAATGACCGCAGGGATTTTCTTCTCGCCACACGCACGTAAAGCGTCCGGTACGAACTTATACGGCACCACGATAACCGCTAAATCAATGGGATCGGGAACGCTGACTACCGACTCATAGGCTTTATAGCCGAGAATTTCATCTGCCTGGGGATTGATGGGGTAAACTTCGCCGGCAAAACCGCCTTGAATAAGGTTATCCAACACTGCGTAGCCGAGCTTGCCTTCGCTCCGCGAAGCGCCGACGACGGCTACCGACTTCGGCGAGAAAAAGGCTTCGAGCATGACACCCCCTAACGTTGAAGTAGATTCTGGACAAGCCCGCTCAGGCTTGCCAGCGGAGGGATTCTATTCGCTTTTAAAGCAAATTGCAAAGGCAAACCACACACTCGAATGTGACATTTGTCACGAAGATGCAAAGGGCAGCGCATGGTTTCGGCCATGCACTGCTCTTTGTTCTTTGTTGGGGGGAAATGACTACACGAATAGCCGGCGCCCTAGTCCAGATCAACCGGGACCGGCTGAGCCAGCGCCGCCCGCGCCGGCGCGCCGTGGTGCCCGTTTTCTTCGACCTTCATCACCACCGGGATAAAGAACCCGAAGACTCCCATCGCTACGCACACTGCGCCGCCGATCACATACAGCGCCGGCACACCGATCCCGTCGGCCAGCGGGCCGGCAACCCCCAGGCCCAACGGCGTCGCCAAGATGCCCAGGCTGTTGAGCAGCATAAAGATGCGCCCCTGCATCTCCGGAGCGACCGCGCCCTGGATAAGCGCAAAGAACGGCCCGTTTACAATCGGATTCATGAAACCGCCCATGAACAAAGCTATCGCCGCTGCCCAGAACAGATGCGAAGGAACCAGGCCAACCGTCCCAATCCCTAATCCCATCAGCACCAGGCCGCTGAGCGAAGTCACGACCTTGCGGCGGGACCCACCCCAGATACTAAGCGTCAACCCACCGAGCAGCATGCCCACGCTCCAGGCGCCCTCGGTCACCGCCAACTGCGGCGCGCCGCCCAGGAAATGCTGCTTCACCAGCAGCGGGATCAGCGAGAATGCCGGGGTGAGCACAGCATTAATCACCATCGACATTATCAGAATCGCCATCAGCCCCGGCCAATTCCACGCATACCGGAACCCCGCGCGCAGGTCCGCCCACACCGAAGGCTTTTCGCCGTTTTCCATATCGGCGCGCCGGGGCTGCGGGATCTGCACAAAGAGCAAAGGCACAATCGCAACCGCCGCCGTGATCACATCCACCAGCATAATCCACTGCATGTCTTGCATCAGTTCCAGCAACAGCGCTCCCAGCGCCGGCCCGGCGATGTTCACCGCGCCGTACACGGTCTCGTTGAGACCGGCGACGCGCGCCAGGTGTTTCTTCGGCACCATGAGCGAGGTCGAGGCCTGCATCGCGGGCCAGTGGAACGCGCCGCCCAACGAGCGGATGAACATCACCATATAGACGTGCCAGATTTCCGCCGCGCCCGCCGCAAACAGCAGCAGCAAAATGAGCGACACCAGCGCGATCACGCCGTCGGCGACAATCATCACGATGCGCCGGTTCCAGCGATCGACCAGCGCCCCGGCAATCGGCCCAAGCACCACTTGCGGCATAACGGCAAACAGAGAAGCAATCGCCAACACCGTCGCAGGGCTGTCGGTCGTCTCGGCGGCGCGCAACGTCAACCACCACGGCAGCGCGAACTGCACGACCGAACTGCCGGTCGTCGAGAAAAGCTGCCCAAACCAGATGATAAAAAAGGATCGCATCGATCCTACCGGTTCTTGCTGCGTATCAGCTTCCATGTTCAAACTCCTGAGCACAGACCTTGAAATTTTTAAGCGCGGCCTTAAACTTAGAAACAAAGATATACGATAAATCAAAAAATGTCAAGAACACTTCAAGAAATTCAATACCGCGCTTAAAAAAATTTATTTCGGGCCTGCCACCACCTGCGCGATCCAATCCTCCGGCGCGCGCACGGGACGCCCATTCATATCTACGAATATGCCTACATTATAGTTGCGTGTAAATAGCTCACCTGTCCCGTCATGGCGCATCTCTTGCAGCCACGCGCCGCGCACTCTGCCCACCTCGTAGAGCCGGCTGGTAACCGTGATGAGGTCGCCGGCCTGCGCGCTGCCGAAGTATTCGATCTCGTGCGATCCGTTGTGGGTGGCAAAGCCCATCTCGCGCATGCGCGCCGCCGAATATCCCGCCGACTCCACCGCTTCAAACACGGCCTGCTCCAGCCAGTCGAGATAGACGGTGTTGTTCACGTGCCCCAGCGAGTCGATCTCGTAGCGGTACACCGGGCGCCGGTGATGGTAAGTGTGGGCGTTTTGGCAGCGCACCGCGCCGCGCAGCCGCGTGCCCAGGTCGGGCAGTTCGTTCGCAGGGTCGAAGCGCTCCAACATCTCGTCCGGCGCACGGACCGGGCGCTGCGCTTCGGTGTCCACATAGACCCAGTTGGCGCGCCCGCGCAGAACCAGCGCGCCGTCGCGCACGCGCCGGATCTCATAATCGCGGTGCGACTGGACACGCCGCCCGTCGGCGACCCAGGTGACGACCTCCAACTCGTCGCCATACGACGCCGGCGCGTAGTAGCGCAGGTACAGCTTCTTCACCATCCACACCCGGTTATGCGCACGATACCAGTCGAAGTCATAGCCCGCATCCGCCGAGGCCTGCGTCGCGGCCTCTTGCAAATAGCGCGCATACATAGCATTGTTCACGTAACCATTAGAATCGAGTTCATAGGTGCGTACACGCAGACGCCAGACAAACTTTCGAGTCATCAAGCCCCTCAATTCTTGCAAATGTAAACGAAAGCCGGTAAGCTGTTTGTCATAAACTATAGCATTCTTGGAGCAGAAAACGCTAACTTGCAGTATAGGAGAATAAACACAGCTAAATTGAAACAATTCTAGCTCAATTATTGTCTCGACAGGCATCGTCGTGATGTAAACTATCAGTAGTAACCGCAATAATAACAAGGGGGCAGGTGTGGTCGAGCTGTTAGTCGCAATGGGTGCAATAGTATTCACGTGGGCCATCCTGGGGCTGATCTTCACCGGCATCGGGATGTTAGTATGGCGTATTTTGGGATGGGGGGTTCATACTTTTATCGATGTTCTGACATCCTTCTGGTTAGGATGGGCATTCACGATTCTTGTCTTACAACTGTGGCATTTGCCGTTCCCGGTCAATGACGCAGCTTTCGTCTGTATATCGCTGATCGGAATCTTGGGGCTGGCTTGGAACCGGCGCACGCTCTGGAGGTTCATCCAAAGGCTGCGCCGGCGCTGGTATTGGATGCTCGCGGTCGTCGCACTGCTGTTCATGCTGCTGCTGGCAAACCGCGCGCTCGACATCCCGCGCATCAACGACAACTCGTTCTACCAGCTTCACACCATGCGGTGGATCGCTACCTACCCGGTCGTCCCCGGCCTGGGCAACCTCCACGACCGGCTGGCGTTCAACAGTTCGCATTACCTGTACGTCGCCATGCTCGACGTAGGGCCGTGGCATGGCCGGTCTTACCACATTGCAAACGGCCTGCTCTTGTGTGCATTCTTCGCCCAGATTCTCTGGAGCGGGTTTAAATTTTTCACCTACGGTGGACGGTACAAATATTACTACCTGTTCAACTTCCTTTTTCTGATGCCGGCGCTTCACTGCGTGCTCGCCCGGCACAACGAGGTTTCGAGCATCGGCAACGATCTCCCGATCTTCATCCTGGGGTTCGTGATCGCCTCCAAGTTCCTGATGTTCTTCGACCACCGGATCAAGCTCTCGGCGGAAGAAGCCAGCTACACCGTCGTTTTCATCACCATAATCGCCGTCACGGGCATCACCGTCAAGCTGAGCTTCGCGGCGCTGGCCGGGACGACGGCGGCGCTGGCGCTGGCGATTTGGTTCTTCAGGTACGGACGGGGACGCAGCGCCGAACTGACCAAGCTGCTGGCTAAACTGGCGGTCTATGCGCTCCTGCTGCTCATCCCCTGGATGATACACGGCGTCATCCTCAGCGGTTACATCGCCTACCCCTCGACCATCGGCGCCGTTTCTGTCGAATGGCAGGTCCCGCCAGAGGTGGCAATCGCGCAGCATAACTGGATTCGCAGCTATGCGCTCAACCCGGACGGCGAAGTCGAGGAGGTCTTGAGCGGCATGAGCTGGCTGCGGCCCTGGCTGCTTTCGATCACCAAACGCTATTACGTGACGCTGCTGCCGCTCGCCTTCGCAGCCCTGGCCGTACTCTACGGGTCTCGCAAGCGAAACCAGGAACAAGCGAAAATTCCTTGGATATGCTGGCTCTTCTTTGTGCCGGCCATCGCCGGCGTCTTGTTCTGGTTTCTCATGGCGCCCAGCGCCCGGTTTGCCGGTTCGCTCTTTTGGGTCATCGGCGCAGGCGCAGCAGCCCTGATCATGCCGTGCTTCACACGGGTCACCCGGCGGCTGGCGACTCTGACTTCCCTCGCCCTACTGATCGTGCTGATACCGGTCCTGGTCTACTACTACGAGATCATCCTCATCGAGCCGGGCGAAGACCACGGCTTCCACCCCCTCCCCGCCCCGGAATTGAGCACCTTCGTCACCGATTCGGGCCTGGTGATTCACCTGGCAAAAGACGGCGAAATCGACTGTTGGGATGGGCCGCTGCCTTGCACACCCTATCCCAATCCTGGGCTGCGCCTGAGAGACGCAAACGACATGAGCCAGGGTTTTATCGTAGATTTGGCGGTTGAGGATCAGCCGGCGCAGGCCTCGGCGGGGGCCAAGCCGTAACCCGTCCTGTAAAACTTCACCGTTCGACCGCCGCCCAATCGCCCACCATCACCACGCAGCCGTCGTCGGTCAGGCGGCGCGACTCGCCGCTCGCCAAGTCGATGATATACACGTCGCGCGCGCCGCCCGCCGTCGAGACGTAAGCCAGCGCGCCGCCGTCCGGCGACCAAACCGGGAAGCTGTCCTGCCCGCCGGCCGCGCCGGTAAGCCGGCGCACGTGCGTCCCGTCACGCTGCGCGACGTAAAGCTGAAAACCGGTCTCCGGCCCGCCCGACACAAACGCCACCTGTTGGCCGTCCGGCGACCACGCCGGGAACCACTCGGTGCGCCGGCTCCCGGTGAGGCGCACCGGGTCCGTGCCGGGCAACACCGTATATAAATCGAAATCGTCGAAGTCGTGCCGGTTGGAAGCAAAGACAATCGCTTCGCCGGGCGCCCACGCCGGGTAGACATCGGCGGCAGTGCCGGCGTCGGTGACGCGCTGGATCTGAGTTTCACAAACCATTGCGCCGTTCAAGCTCTCCGCCCCCCACCGCCCGCATGCCAGCGGCGCCAGGTACAGGCTGAAGCGGTCCGTCCCGTCCCGGTCCGACGCGAACAGCACCAGCCGGCCGTCCGGCGACCACGCCGGCCACTCGTCGGCGGCAGTGTGGCGCGTGAGCTGCATCACCTGGGCGGGGTCGCCGGCCGCCCGCACGAAGATATCAGGGTCGCCCCAAACCTGGGCGACATACGCAATGTACCGCCCATCCGGGCTGAAAGACGGCGTGGTTTCGGCGTCTTCGCTCGCCGTCAGCCGCACCGGGGTCAGGCCGGGCCGGTCTACATCCAGGTAATAAATCGCCGCCGGTCCATCCCGCTCCGAGACGAACAGGATGCGCGAGGCGATATCCGGCGTGGGCGCCAACGGAGTAGGCGTCACGGTTGGTGTGGAGGAATGCGTCCGGGTGGGCGCAGCGGTCGGCGCAAGGGAGAGCGTCCAGGTGGGCGCGAGCGTTTGCGCTGTACCCGGCGGCGGCGGCGCGGGCGATGGAACGAGAGTCGCGGTCTGCCCGCAGCCCACCAGGGCGCTCGCCGCCACCAATACCCCCACAATACCGACCCACCGCACGCGCGCCGTCTTCACTCCGGGATGATCTGCCAGTCCGATACCACGTCGGCGCCGGTCCGGTCGGTCAGGCGCACCAGCGTCGACTCGCAGTCCGCCGGGCCGCCCGGACAATCGACGCGAATGGTGTAAATATCAATACTTTCGTTAAGATCGGACGTGAACGCGACGCGGCTCCCGTCCGGCGACCAGACCGGGCTGCCGTGAAACCCGCGCGCCTGGGTCACCTGCGTGATATTGAAGCCGCCCGGCTCCATTATGAAAATCTGGAAACCTTCGGTATCCGACGAGAGTGACGACCACGCCAACCGGCACGGCAGCCCATGCGTCCCCCACGGCGAATCCGGACGGCAAGTCGGCGACCAGGCAGGATACCAATCGACCGCGCTGCCCTCGGTCAACTGCACCGGCGCATCTCCGTTCAGCGGGTCAATTACATAAAGGTCGTCCGGCCCGGCCCGGTTCGAGGCGAAGACAATCTGCCGGCCCGGCCACCACGCCGGGTAGTAATCGGCGAGGTCGTGCGTGGTGAGCCGCTGCACCTCGCGCGTTTCGAGCGATACAATGTAAATGTCACCGTTGCCGTCGCGCTCGGAATAAAACGCCAGGCTCAATCCGTCCGGCGACCAGGCCGGTGTGTGATCCTCGACTTCATTTTCCGTGATTTGCGCCACGCCGCCGCCGTCCAAACGCAGGACGAAAAGCTCGTTGTCGCCGTCGAGGTCGGAGATAAACGCGATGCGGCGCCCATCCGGGCTGAACTTGGGATTAAACTCGTCGGCGGCGTTGTCGGTCAGCCGGACCCTATCCACGCCGTCCGGGTTCATCATGTAAATCTCGTAATCGCCGTCGCGCTCCGACGTGTACAGGATGCGCTCCACGCCCGGCGGCGTGGGTGTAAAGGTCGGCGTGGGCGTATCGGTGGGCGTGGGCGTCGGCGTGGCGGTGGGCGTGGATGTGGCCGTAGCGGTAGACGTAGCGGTGAACGTCGGCGTGGGCGTAAAGGTGGGCGTGTGGGTCGGAGTCGGCGTGTAAGTAAAGGTGGGCGTAGCGGACGGCGGAAAAAGGAACGCCAATGCTTCAGGCCGCGCCACCGCCGCCAGGCCCGCTGCGCTGCACAGCAGGGCGACGATGGTCCCTCCCATCACCAACCCGAACAGCCGCGCCGGGTTCGCGCGCCTTTTCGCTGCCTTCTTCTTTTCCGCCGCCGCGACCTTACCCAACGCACGCAAGGCGCGCACGTTCCGAGGATTGATCGCCAAGACACGCTCCAGGCACGCGCGCCGGCGCGCCGGCTGTTTCTCGGCGACGGCAAGCCACCACCACGCACGCGCGCTGTCCGGCGATAGACGCACTGCACGCCTCAGCAGCGCGCGCCCATACCGGGAATCGCCGGCCTTGACCGCCGCAATCCCGCGCTTTAACAATTCCTTGGCGGACAGAGATAGATCGTGATCCACCGTCCCTCCCGCGTAACACTATACGCGATACCGGGGCAGAGTAAAAATTTTGTATTCAACACAGAAAAGCGGGAATGCAGGAACCCGACAGATTTTTACCACGGAGAACGCAGCGTTTTGCTCTGATTTCTTCCCTCTCCGTGTATTCTGTGCTCTCCGTGGTGATATTCTTCCTCCACTTTTTCCTGCAACGAGGGCAAAAAACGGCTATTGACGCGCGATGCAAAGCGTGCTATACTGCGCGCGGTATCATTCGATTAACCCCTTAAAAAGGAGGCGCATTACATGTTTAACATCCTAAGACCTGCCGTTGTTGCTGCGTGGAATGCGCCTGCTGCTTTTTAGCCAACTCTGCTTTTCCACGGCTGATTACTAACTTATAGCAGCGACCGCGCATTCCACTCCCGGCTTGTTCGGATTCTGTGTTGATTCCGAACAGTACGCCTGTTTGCGCGCCCGTCGCTGCTTTTGATTCGCGCATCGCGCACATCGCACGCCGCACGCCGCGCCGACAGGCATCGCGCGGCGTTTTTCGATTCTACCTGTGACTTACTTTCAACGTGGAAGGAGGGCATTATGCCGGTCAAAGTTGGTACATACACACGACGAATTCGATGCAACCCTTATCAAGCGACGGACGAAACTTACCCAATCGAAGGAGAGCAGCGTTGGATACCGCTGAATCAACAAACGAAAACACCGGTGTCGTCTTCAAAAAGACGACCGGCACATACTACGTCAACGCCGGCGGCCAGACCATTACCTGTACCGCCTCTGCCATGCTCAGAAAAGAGCTGATCCTGCCCACCGCGTCGCGCACCTCGGTACCGAAGCAGCGCGTCGTGGAAGTGAAAGAGGTCTCGGTGGTCGATCCGGTCGCGGTCGGCGACCTGGTGCGCTTCATCGATCTGGGCGGCGGCGCCGGCCACATCAAGGCGGTGCTGCCGCGCCGATCCAAGCTGACCCGGCGCGCGGCCGGCCGTAAGCCGCTGGAACAGGTCATCGTCGCAAACGTGGATCAGGTGATCCCGGTGTTTGCGGCGGCGCAGCCCAAACCCACGTGGCACCTATTGGACCGTTACCTCGCCAGCGCCGAAGTCAGCGAAGTTCCGTCGGTCATCCTCATCACCAAACTGGACTTGGTGCGCGGGCGCAAGGCTGAGCGCGAATTGGCGGCGGTGGTCGAGGAGTACCGCGCGCTGGGCTACCCGGCGCTGCTGACGAGCGCGGTCATCGGCGCGGGCATGGAAGCGCTGAAAGACACACTCAAAGATAAGGTATCGGTGTTTGTCGGCAAGTCGGGTGTGGGCAAAACGACTCTACTCAACGCCATACAGCCGGACCTGGGTCTGCGCGTGAACGAGGTCAACGAAAAGATCGGCACAGGCCGGCACACTACCACCCATCTTGAGATGTTCCCGCTCGACATAGGCGGCGCGATTGTCGATACGCCGGGCATGAAGACCTTTGGTCTGTGGAACATCGAAACGGAGGACTTAGCGTGGTTCTTCATCGAGATGCGTCCATTCGTCGGCGCGTGCAAGTTCGGGCTGGACTGCACACATCATCACGAACCGGGCTGCGCGATCAAACGCGCGGTCGAAGATGGGCAGATCAGCGAACGGCGCTACGCGAGCTATCTACAAATGCGTGAGCATATGTACCTGGAGTACTAAACCGAACCGAGGCAACTGTGACGATTTACGAACTACAACCAAGCGACTTTGAGAAAGCGCGCCCGGTGTTCGCCGGGCTGAAGGACCGCGTGATAATCCACGCGATCATCGAAGGCAACAGCGCCGGGCGCATCTTCGTTGACGATGTGAACAAGCCCACTGCGGCGTTCACCTGGAACGAACTCCGGTACAGCTACCTGGCCGGCGATCCCGATCATGAAGCGTTTAACGAATCGCTGCGCGATCTACTCACCCAAACGCTGCTGCCGGAAGCAAAGGTCTCGCACGACCCGACGCTGGTCCTCTACCCATACCCGGTCTCGTGGCAGGCGAAGGTCGATGCGCTGGTAGGCGGGCGGAAGCTCATCCCGGTCACGCGCAAGACATTTGCATTCGACCCGGCGCGGTTCGCCCATTACGACTGGGCGGACCGGACGCCGCCGGGCTTCCACATGCGGCGCGTCGATGAGACCGTGCTGGCCGATTCGGAGCACGTCGCTGGTGAAGTCGCGCTGGCCTGGCGCTCGCCGGAGCGGTTCCTCGCCAAAGGAGTCGGCTTCTGTCTGTGCAAAGACGACAACACCGCCGTCTGTGCCTGCCTGTCGATATCGGCGGACCGCCGGCAGGAAATCAGCATCGGCGCGCATCCCGACTACCGGCGGCGCGGCTTCGCCACGCTCACCGGCGCGGCGTTCATCGCGCACTGCATCGAACACGATCAGACCCCGGTGTGGGAATGCTGGACCGAAAACGTCCCGTCGGTCAAGCTGGCGGAGAAGCTGGGCTTCAAACCGACAGGCGACTATCCCGTTTACTTTCTGAATCTGATGGAAGACAACCGGGTATGACCCCGGTCACATGCGAAAGGAGTACGGCGTATGGACGAGAACCGATCGGAAATTGTCGAAAGCTTCAGAAGTTTTTCTACCTGGGTGTATCCATACACCGCCGATTCAAACCTAACCGGAAAATTAAACCTACAAGAGGATACCAACCGTGTCTACCGATCGTCTGTATATTGACGAATACGAGGAATACGAAGAACTTTACAATCCCATACGGTATGACCGCAAGGCGCGCCGGCAGCGCAAACCGAAGGCCAAGCACGCGCCCAAGAAATCGGACCGCGCCGTCATCGAAGCGCTCGCCGACGACACCGCCGGTCTAGAGGGCGGCTTTGAAACCACTTACGAACCGTCGAAATACGAGGCGGAATGGCTGCTGCAATCGCTGCGCCCTTTCTACGATCAAGCGTTCATCACCGACGTGCTGGCGCTGGTCAAGGGCGGTAAAGAAGCCAGCGTCTACCGCTGCGCCGCCGAACCCGTGACGACGGACGGCGCGGTCTTCGCCGCCGCAAAGGTGTACCGACCGCACATGTTCCGCCAACTGCGCAATGACCACGTGTACCGGCAGGGACGCGAAGTGCTCACGCCCAACGGTCGCCCGGTGGGCAAAGACGCCGACCGGGTCGCGCGGGCGCTGGGCAAAAAGACGAGCTACGGCTTGCAGGTCGCGCATACGTCTTGGTTGATGTACGAGTACATGACCCTGCAAAGCCTGTATCAAGCCGGCGCCGCCGTACCCCGGCCCTTCGCCGCCGGCGAGAATGCGATCTTGATGGGCTACATCGGCGACGAGCGCATGCCGGCGCCCACCCTGAACGAGATCGACCTGGAACCGGAGGAGGCCGGGGCGCTGTTTAAAGAGACGCTGCGCAACATCGAGATCATGTTGCAGCACAACCTGGCGCACGGCGACCTCTCGGCCTACAACATCCTTTATTGGGAGGGCGAGATCACGTTGATCGATTTCCCACAGGTGATCGATATGCGCGCCAATCCCGACGCTTACACGATTTTGCAGCGCGACGTCGTGCGCACGTGCGAATACTTCGCGCGGCAGGGCGTGCGCTGCAATCCGGGCGATATCATGGAGGATCTATGGTATCGCTACGGCGTGGACGTGGCGTAACGGTTTGTCTTCGCGGGGCACGGCGTGCCGTGCCCCCGACCATCGAGGGAAAGAGTGAAACCACGAATAAGCACGGATGTACACGAATAAAGAGAGAGCATTCTCAGGTTTCCATCCGCGATTATTCGTGCCATTCGTGGCTAAAATCTTCAAAAGGTGTGTTGGTCAAAATGATGCTGTACTCCCCCTCTCCCCTCTGCGTAGCGCCCCTCTCCCACAAGGGGCGAGGGGACTTTTCCCCGC
>JAFGMM010000333.1 GCA_016927535.1 Anaerolineae bacterium | reverse complement strand
GTTGCCTTCGGCTTGTGGTTCGTCGGACCAACGCCCACAGGAGACTTTCACTCCCCAATCATCGCCCATGCCGGGCGTACAACAAAGGGCGGATTTTGCTAAAACCCGCCCCTGCACAGACAGACACAGCGCCCGCCCGGTCGGGGCGGGCCGCCGCAAACAGCCCGCCCTAGCTGCTAATGCTAATAATAGAGATAGAGACAGCGGTCGTGTCGATGCGCGCCGGCGTCTTCGCCTCATACGCCGCGATTTCGCTCTCCAGCGACAGGATGTAACCGAGTTGGTCCACACCCACTAACAGACAGTGCTTGGCGAACGGGTCGATAGGGAACTCGACCGCGCGCCCGTCCGGGAGAGTGAGCGTCTGCGCGGCGAGATCGACCGTCACCGCCGTCGCCGGGTCTTCATCGACCAGGCTGAACAACTGGCGGTGCGTCGCCTCATCGACCACGATGGGCAGCAGGCCGTTCTTCAGCGCGTTGTTACGGAAGATGTCGGCGAAGTGGGTGCTGATGACCGCCTTAAACCCGTAGCCGGCCAGCGCCCACGGCGCGTGCTCGCGCGAGCTGCCGCAGCCGAAGTTGTTCCCGGCAAGCAGGATTTGCGCGCCCCGGTACACCGGCTCGTTGAGCACGAAGCCGGGCTTGGGGTTGCCGCCTGCGTCGTAGCGCCAGTCGGCAAACAGGTTGTCGCCCAGGCCGGCCTTATCGACGGTCTTGAGAAAGCGCGCCGGGATGATCTGGTCGGTATCGACATTTTCAACCGGCAGCGGAACCAGCCTCGATGTAAACGTTGCTTCGGTCATGACATCACCTCCCTCGGATCGGCGACCCGGCCCGCGATGGCGCTCGCGGCGGCGGTCAGCGGGCTGGCGAGAAAGGTCCGGCCTCCCGGCCCCTGCCGCCCCTCAAAATTGCGGTTGCTGGTGCTGACCGCGTACTGCCCCGGCTCCAGTTGGTCGCCGTTCATGGCGATACACATCGAACAGCCCGCCTCGCGCCACTCGGCGCCGGCTGCCTTGAAAACGCGGTCCAGCCCTTCGGCTTCGGCCTGCCGCTTGATGGCGCGCGAGCCGGGCACGACCAGCATCCGCACGCCCGCCGCGACCTTGCGTCCTTTCATCACCTGGGCAGCCATGCGCAGGTCGGCGAGGCGACCGTTGGTGCAGCTTCCGATGAACACCACATCCACCGGCTGCCCTTTGACCGGCTGCCCCGGCTCCAGGCCCATATAAGCAAGCGCCTTCTCTAGCGCACGCCGTTCGCTCAGATCGGGCACGCCCGCCGGCATGGGAACGCGCGCGCCGATTCCGACGCTCATGCCGGGATTGGTGCCGTAGGTCACCACCGGCTCAAGCTCGCTCACGTCGAGGGTCACCGAGCGATCATACACCGCGCCCGCGTCGGTGGGGAGGGCACGCCAGCGCTCAAGCGCTGCGTCCCAGTCTGCACCGGCCGGCGCGAAAGGCCGCCCGGCGATGTACTCGAAAGTCGTGTCGTCGGGCGCAACCATGCCGGCGCGCGCGCCCGCCTCAATCGACATGTTGCAGACCGTCATCCGGCCTTCCATGTCGAGCGTGCGGATCGCTTCGCCCGTATACTCGAAGACGCAGCCGGTGCCGCCGCCCACGCCGATTTTCCCGATGAGCGCCAGGATCATATCTTTGGCCGTGACACCCGGTGCGAGCCGCCCCTCGAAGCGCACATCGAAGGTCGCCGGCTTCCGCTGGATAAGGCACTGCGTCGCCAGCACATCCGCGACTTCGCTGGTGCCGATGCCGAACGCCAGCGCGCCGAATGCGCCGTGTGTGCTGGTGTGGCTGTCGCCGCAGACGATGGTCATGCCGGGCTGGGTCGCGCCAAGCTCCGGGCCGATCACGTGCACGATGCCTTGATGCGCGCTGTCTAGGCTGTACAGCGGGATACCAAAGTCCTTGCAGTTTTGCTCAAGCTGTTCGAGTTGCGCCGCCGCCATCGGATCAACGATTGGGATGCGCCCGCTTGCGTCGCGCGGCGTGGTCGGCGTGCTGTGATCCATCGTGGCAAGCGTATGCGCCGGCCGGCGCACCTTCAGCCCGCGGCTGCGCAGTTCGGTGAACGCCTGCGGCGACGTGACCTCGTGAATCAGGTGCAGATCGATGTAGAGAAGGGGCGGCGCGCCCCCGGCAGCATCGTCTGAATCGATCTGATGCGCGTTCCAAATCTTCTCGAACAGGGTTTCAGGTTCAGGCATCGGCTTCCTCTTTTTCTGCTTCTTTCTCTGCCGCCGGTTGCCCGTTGTTCCAGGGCATTGCCATTGCGCTCACTTGTACGGCAGCCGCCGGACCTTCCGGCACGTGGTTCTTCCAGCCGATATAAGCCAACATCCGGTTGAGCGCCGCCATGTACGCCTTTGCACTGGCGACGATGATATCGGTGTCTGCGCCGTGCCCGCCGAAGGTGCGCCGATGGCCGTTATAATCGTGGCGAATGCGCACCGTCACCTCGCCCTGTGCGTCGATGCCCTCGGTGATGGCGTTCACGCGGTATTCGAGTAACGTCACTGGCGCCTTGACCACTTTGTCAATCGCGCTGTACGCCGCATCGACCGGGCCGGTGCCGATGCCCGCGACGACATGTTCTTCGCCCTCCGGCCCGATGATCCTGAGCGTCGCGGTCGGCATGCCGGAGCGCCCGCACACGACTTGAATATCATCAAGCGAAAAGATTTCTTCCGGGCCATAAAACTCGTCGGCGATCAGCGCTTCCAGATCGGCGTCGGTGACCGTCTTCTTCTTGTCGGCCAACTCTTTAAAGCGCTTGAAGATTTGCTGTAATTCTTCTTCGTTCACCTCGTAGCCCATTTCTTGCAGGCGAACCTTCAGCGCATGCCGCCCGCTGTGCTTGCCCAACACCAACTCGGTTTGCGAGATGCCCACGTCTTCGGGCTGCATGATCTCGTAAGTCGATTTGTGCTTGAGAATGCCGTCCTGGTGGATGCCGGACTCGTGCGCAAAGGCGTTGGCACCGACAACCGCCTTGTTCGCCTGCACGTAGGAGCCGGTATAGTTGATGACCATCCGGCTGGTGCGCGCGATCTGCGTCGTGTCGATGTTGGTGCGCAGATCGTAAAAATCCTTGCGCGTGTGCAGTGCCATCACCACTTCCTCCAGCGCCGCGTTGCCGGCCCGCTCGCCGATGCCGTTGACCGTGGCTTCAACCTGCCGCGCGCCGGCTTTCACGCCCGCCAGCGAGTTCGCAACTGCCAAGCCCAGATCGTTATGGCAGTGTGTGGACCAGATGGCCGTATCGGCGCCGGGCGTGTTCTCGATCAGCCAGCGCATCATCGCGCCGTACTCATCGGGCATCTGGTAACCGACCGTATCGGGGATGTTGAGCGTGGTCGCGCCGGCTTCGATCACAGCGGCGAGCACATCGCGCACATACTCCCAATCACTGCGCCCGGCGTCCATCGGCGAGAACTCCACGTCGTCGCAGTAGCCCTTCGCGCGCGTTACCATTTCCACGGCGCGCTCAAGTGCCTGCGTGCGTGTCATACGAAATTGGTGTTCTAAGTGAATATCAGAAGTGGAAATAAACGTGTGGATGCGCGGCTTGGCGGCGGCCTGCACGCCATCCCACGCCTTGTCGATATCGCCGGCGATGCAGCGCGCCAACCCGCAGATAACCGGGCCGTCAGGCGCGCCGATATCTTTGGCGATGCGCTGTACGGCAGCCAGGTCATCAGGCGAGGCGGCGGGGAACCCGGCCTCGATGATATCCACGCCCAGCCGCGCCAACTGCCGCGCTACGTCGATCTTCTCGGCGCTGGTCATGCTGCACCCCGGCGACTGCTCGCCGTCGCGCAGCGTCGTGTCGAAAATGCGCACGACCGCTATGTGTCCGGTATCGGTAATAACCCCAGGTTCGTCCATGATTGCTAGCTCCTTCTATTTGCACTATTGGCGTTATTCACATCATTCGTGTTATTCGCGTTATTCGCGGTTAACAAGCTCTGCTACGCATCCCCGGCTTTGATCTCTTTCGCATCCAGGAACGGCATCATCTTGCGCAATTCGCGCCCCACCTTCTCGATGGTGAGGTCTTGCTCGGCCTTGCGCATCTTTTTGAACTCCGGCTTGCCGGCCTCGTTCTCGGCGATCCACTGCTGCGCATAACGACCGGAGCGGATATCGTCCAATATCTGCCACATCTCGGCTTTGGTCTCTTCGGTAACGATGCGGTCGCCGGCGGTGTAACCGCCGTGTTCGGCGGTCTCGCTGACCGAGTACCACATGTAGCTCATGCCGCCCTGGTACATCAGGTCTACGATGAGTTTCAATTCGTGCAGGCACTCGAAGTAGGCAATCTCCGGCTGGTAGCCGGCCTTGACCAGCGTCTCAAACCCGGCCTTGATGAGCGCGGTCACACCGCCGCACAACACCACCTGCTCGCCGAACAGGTCCGTCTCGGTCTCTTCGGCGAAGGTCGTCTCGATAACGCCGGCGCGGGTGCAGCCCAGCGCCCGCGCATAGGCCAGCGCGATCTGCTTAGCGTCGCCGGAGGCGTCGTGCTCGACCGCGACCAGCGCCGGCGTGCCCGCGCCTTCTTCATAAAGCTCGCGCACCCGGTGACCGGGCGCTTTCGGCGCGATCATAATGACATCAATCGAATCGGACGGCTCGATGGTCTTGAAACGGATGTTAAACCCATGCGCAAACAGCAGCGCCGCGCCTTCTTTGAGGTTCGGTCCAATCGTCTCGGCGTATACTTTGGGCTGTAAAGTATCGGGGAAAAGCATTGACACCACATCGGCGGCGGCTACCGCCTCCGGGATGGTCATGACCTTAAGGCCCTTGCTCTCGGCGACCTTCCAGGCGGGGTCTTCCGCCCGCAGCCCCACCACCACATCTACCCCGCTGTCATGCAGGTTTAGCGCGTGCGCGTGGCCCTGGCTGCCGTAGCCCACAATGCATACCGTCTTACCCTCAAGGTACTTGGGGTCTGCATCTTGATCGTAATAAAGGTTTGCCATGTTTTCTGTCTATCCTTTCTGATGAATAAGTGAAAGCTGCGAAAAGTCACCTGCGCCCGGTCAGGCTATGCCGGGCGCAGGACAGGACCGGGGCCTTACAACGCCCCATTGTGTTTGCCGTTGCTGCTGCTGCCGTTGCCCGGCGATTTGTAGCCGTTGCCGTCCAGTACATCCTCGCCGCGCGCCATCGTGACGACGCCGGTGCGGACCGTCTCCAGAATGCCCACCGGGCGCAGCAGTTCGATCAGACTGGCGATCTTGTCCTCGGCGCCGGTCACTTCGACGATGGCCGTAGTTGGGCTGGCATCGACGATGCGCGCGCGGAAAATCTCGCAGACCTGCAAGACCTGGCTGCGCGTCTCGGCGGCCTCGACGCGCACCTTGATGAGCGCCAAGTCACGCGCAACGCTCGGTTTCATGGTGACGTTATCGACCTGGATGACGTTCACCAGCTTGTACAGGTTTTGCTCCACCTTCGCCGGGCTGGTGTTTTCGTCCATGACAATCGTCATGCGCGAGACATCGTCGCGGTGGGTGCGCCCGACCGTCAGGCTGTCGATGTTGAAGTTGCGGCGGCGAAACAGGCTTGCTACCCGGTTGAGCACACCGGGCTTATTTTCTACCAATGCTACCAATGTGTGTTTCATGATTGCTTTCTCCCTTCAGGCATTGGACGACGGATCATATCATGGAGATCGGCGCCGGACGGCACCATCGGATACACGATATCGTGTTCTTCTACATCGAAGTCCAGCACGACCGGGCCATCGACCGCGCGCGCCCACTGGATCGCATCGTTCACTGCGCTGCGCTGCTCGACCCGGCGCGCCGTGATGTTGTAGGCTTCGGCTATTTTCACAAAGTCGGGATTGACCAACGGGGTCGCCTGGAAGCGCGAGTCATAAAAAAGCTCTTGCCACTGGCGCACCATCCCCAAAAAGTGGTTGTTGATAATGGCGACCTTAACCGGTACGTTGTACTGTGCCAGTGTGCCCAGTTCGGCCATCGTCATCTGAAAGCCGCCGTCGCCCACGACCGCCCAGATTTCCGCGTCGGGCCGGCCCAGCTTCGCACCGATGGCCGCCGGCATCCCAAAGCCCATCGTGCCCAGCCCGCCGGAGGTGATGTGAGTGTGCGGCTTCTCCAACCGGCAGTACTGCGCAACCCACATCTGGTGCTGGCCCACGTCGCTCACAAAGATCGTCTCGCCGCCGTCCTCGCCGCCGGTGAAGCGCCAGATATCGTAAATCGCCTGCGCCGCCACAAAGCGGCTGGTCTTTTGATTGATGATGTCGCGCTTGGTCGTGTCGTCGCGCCATTCGTCGATCTGTTCCATCCAGTCGGCATGCTGCATCGGCTCCAGTTCGGGCAGCAGTTGGTTGAGGACCATCTTCAGGTCACCGACGATGCCCAGATCGGCGTGGACATTTTTGTGAATCTCCGAAGCGTCGATATCGATGTGAATCTTCTTCGCCTCCGGCGCGTAGGTCGCCAAATTGCCAGTCACGCGGTCATCAAAGCGCATCCCGAACGCCAACAGCAGGTCGGCGCTTTGAATGGCGGTGTTGCAGTACGCCTCGCCGTGCATTCCCATCATGCCCAGGTTGAGATAATGACTCTCCGGCACCGCACCCTTGCCCAGTAGCGTCCAGGTGATAGGGGTCTGCGTGCGCTCCGCGAACTCGACGACCTCGCGCATCGCGCCGGCCATCAAAATACCATGCCCGGCCAAGATAACCGGGCGCTGCGCCTTCCGGATCAGCCTCAGCGCCATCTCGATCTCGCCGCACGTGGCAGTAGTGGCAGGCTGGTAGCCGGGCAGTGTAATTCCTTCTTCCGGGTAGACAAACTCGATCTCGGTGTTCTGCACATCTTTGGGAACATCGACCAACACCGGGCCGGGCCGCCCGGTCCGCGCGATGTGGAACGCCTCTTTGATCGTATACGCAAGCTCGTCGATATCGTAGACCAAGTAGTTATGCTTGGTCACCGGCAGCGTGACGCCGGTTACATCGGTCTCCTGGAAGGCGTCGCTGCCGATGGTAGCAGTCCCGACCTGACCGGTGATCGCCACAACCGGCGACGAGTCCATCATCGCGGTAGCAAGCCCGGTAACCAGGTTGGTCGCGCCGGGGCCGGAGGTCGCCACAGCGACACCCACCTTGCCGGTCGCGCGGGCGTACCCGTCGGCCATGTGTGCCGCGCCCTGTTCGTGCCGGGTGTGAATATGTTTGATCTGCGGGTAGCGGGTCATGGCATCGAAGGTAGGGAGGATCGCCCCGCCTGTAATGCCGAACATGACATCAACTCCCTCGCGCATTAAACATTCCAGAATAATTTCCGAGCCTTTTAATTTCATCAGTCCTTGCTCCTTTTTGGCAATTAGCTTTTGGCGACTAGCCGTTAGCTCTTAGCTAACCGCCAACCGCTAAAAAGCTAATTCGCTAGTCCAGAAACACCGCGCCCGTGTTCGCGCTGCCGACCAGCCTGGCATAGCGGCGCAGCCACCGGCTTTCGATCTCACGGTGCAGGGGTGGGGTCTCCACCAACCGCCGCTCGATTTCCTCCGGGCCGACCTCAAGATCAATCGTGCCCGCGTTCAGATCGATGCGGATCATGTCGCCGTCGCGCGCCGCCGCGATGGGGCCGCCGGCCGCCGCCTCCGGGCTGACGTGCCCGATGCATGCGCCGCGCGTCCCGCCGGAGAAGCGCCCGTCGGTGATCAGCGCCACCGAGTCGCTCAGTCCCATCCCCACGATCTGCGAGGTAGGCGCCAGCATCTCTTTCATACCGGGGCCGCCGCTCGGCCCCTCGTACCGGATCACCACCACCTCGCCCGGCTGCACCTCGCCGTTAAGGATGCCGCGCGAGGCGGCCTCCTCGCCGTCATAGACACGCGCCGGCCCGCGATGCTCGCACATCGCCGCGCTCACGGCGGCAGTCTTGACTACGCCACCCTCCGGCGCCAGGCTGCCGAACAGAATCTTCAGACCACCGACCGGGCTGTGCGGGTTGTCGAGCGGGCGGATAACTTCGTGATCGGTAATCGCTGCGCCCTGGATGTTTTCGCCGAGGGTCTTGCCGGTGACAGTGATGCGGTCCAAGTGAAGGCCGCCGGTCTTACCCAGTTCCTTTAGAATCGCGGAGATGCCGCCGGCGCGGTGGATGTCTTCGATGTGCCACGGCCCCGATGGACTGATCTTGCACAGGTGCGGGAAGCGCTCCGCGACGGCATTGATGCGTTCCAACGAATACGGCACGCCCGCCTCGTGCGCGATTGCCATCAGGTGCAGCACAGTATTGGTGCTGCCGCCCATTGCCATGTCGAGCGCAAAGGCGTCGTCAAATGCCTCGGCGTCGATGACCTGGCGCGCGGTCAAGTCCATCTCCACCAGCGCCATGATCTGCCGGGCAGCCTGCTTCGCCAGCTCGTCGCGCTCCGGCGTGCCGGCCAGGATGGTGCCGTTGTAGGGGAGCGCGATCCCCAGCGCCTCCATGATGCAGTTCATCGAGTTGGCCGTAAACAGCCCGGCGCACGACCCGCACGACGGGCAGCCGTACCGCTCCAGTTCCTCTAACTCGGCTTCGTCGATCTTGCCGGCCTTGTACGCGCCCACCCCCTCGAAGACGCTGATGAGATCGACCGTCTTGCCGCCCGGCGTCTTGCCGGCGGCCATCGGCCCGCCGCTGATGAATATAGTCGGGATATCGAGCCGCATCGCAGCCATCAACATGCCCGGCACGATCTTGTCGCAGTTGGGGATGCAGATCATCGCATCAAAGGCATGCGCTGCGATCATCGTCTCCACGCTGTCCGCGATCAGCTCGCGACTGGGCAGCGAGAACTTCATCCCGGCGTGACCCATCGCAATACCGTCATCTACGCCGATGCTGTGGAACATGAAGGGGACGCCGCCGGCTTCGTATACCGCTTCCTTGACGACGTTGCCGAAGCGATCCAGGTGAGTATGACCGGGGACGATATCAACGTGCGAGTTGACGACTGCGACGAACGGCTTGTTCATGTCGGCGTCGCTGCGCAGAGCACCGGTAGCCCTGAGAAGGCTGCGGTGCGGCGCGCGTTCAATACCTTTCTTGATCTGATCGGAGCGCATGGTTTCCCTTTCGTGTGTGTGAGCGAATGCACTGCGTAAAAAAGGGCCGCCCCCGTTGGTTGGGGCGGCCCGTGACTTTTGCCTTTTGCTCGTGTCTGCGCGCTTCTGGTCTTAACCTGCCTCGCGCGCCTGGACCGGCGCCGTCCCAACCTGTGGCTCCTCCTTCTCGATGGCAAGAAGGAGGCCAACAATAACGACGACAATAAGGGCCAGGATGAGCGCTGCTGCCGGCATGTTGTCTATCCGATGAAACTAAAAAGCCCCCCGGTTGGGAGGCTTTTACTGCTTAAACTGGGTTCGCGCGCACCTTTGCCTTCCCAACCGGTTATGCCCCGTCAAGAACGAGGACAATAACGATAATGCTAAGAAGGCTAATCAAGGTTTGGCGCGTCATATCGAATAAGATCTCCGACGTTATGCATTATGTGAAATAAACAATATCTTAAACCGGGCGTGTTGTCAAGGCAATTTTTGTTAAAGATTCGGAAAGCTGCGCTGTGTTCGCTCCCAGGCTCACGCTCACTACTTTGCACATTGCAGTTCACGCGCCCGTCTGAGCGCCGCCTGTGTCGATTCCAGGAGCATGTCGCTGGCGTGGAAGACATTCGCCTCGCCCAGTTCCACCATCAGCCCGGAGCGCCGCAAGCTCTGTACGACGCTCGGCTCGACGCCGCACAATAAAAGCTCGCCGTGGCGCTCGTGGATCATCAGCAGCAGGGATGCGAGGAACGAAATGCCCGTGCTCGCCAGGTGCTCGGCGCCGCGCAGCCGCAGGATGATGATCGGGCACTCCGCTGCCGTAAGATCGGGCATGTTCTCCTCGATATCCTGGATCGCCGCAAAGTGCAAGTTGCCGGTCACGCTGATGAGAATCGGCGAACCCTCCGGCGCTTCCTCCGGCACCGCCACCTCCCGGAAGGTACTATCGACCGGCACCAAGCGCGCAACGTGCGGGTGGCTGGAGGCTTGCAGGTAATTACCGATAGAAAGCAGCGCGCCGATGTAGATGCTGTATTCCAGCGGGAAGACCAGCGTCGCGGCAAGCGTGACCAGGAAAACTGCCCGGCTGGTGGGAGCGGTGCGCCAGACCAACAGCAGCCGCTCCCGGTCGATGAGACCAAACGCCACGATAATCAGCAGTCCCGCCAGCGCCGGCATCGGGATCAACTCGGCGAGTGGGCCAAAGACTAACAGCACCGCGCCGACGAACACTCCCGAAAAGACGCCGGCCATCCGGGTCCGGGCGCCGGCCGCCACATTCACCGCCGTGCGCGAGAGCGATCCGCCCGCCGGCATGCACTGGAAGAACGCGCCAGCAATGTTCGCCAATCCCTGACCGACGAATTCCTGAGAAGCGTCAGGGTGTTCGTGCCGGGCCGGCGCAAGACTCTGCACAATCGACGCCGATTGAACCAAGCCCAGCAGCGCAATCGCCAGGGCCTGGGGCGCCAGCGCCGGAATCTGGATCGGGCGCAGCAGCGTGAACGGCGGCAAGCCGTTCGGGATCGGCGAAATCTCGCTTACGATGCGCACGCCGGCGTCTTGCAGATGAAACGCCGCGACCAGCACAGCGGCGATCACGATGCCGAGTAGGGGACCGAGCAGGTTCAGGCGTGTGCGCCTCAGCGCCAGCATCACCGCGATGGTCAGAACGCCTACGCCGAGCGAAGCAAGACTAAGTGTCGATAGATGGGTAAGGATGTAAAGAATCGTTTCAAAGGGGTTGGTGCCGCGCGGGATGCCAAGACCCAACAGGTTACCTAACTGCCCGACTGCGATCAACAACCCCGCACCGGTGATGAATCCGACCATGACCGCGTTTGAGACAAAGCGCGCCATGCCGCCCAGCCGCAGCGCGCCCATCCCGAATTGAAACGCGCCTACCAGCAGCGTGAGTGTAAACAGCAGCGCAAGCTCGTCCTGCGGCGTCGCCCGGACCGACGCCAATGTACTTCCTACCACTAACGCGAGCGCATTGGTCGGCCCAGTGGAGAGCAGCGAAAAACTCCCCGCAAGCGAGCCGGCAATTGAAGCTACCACCGACGTATACAGTCCATAAACCGGATTAAGACCTGCGATAATTGCAAAAGCCATGGACTGCGGAACTGCCGCTGTCGCCAGGGTTATCCCTGCTGTGACATCGCGCATGAAGCTGCGGCGCGCATATGCACGAACTTGCCGGACCACGCTCTCGCGTGATCTTGCGCTTAACATCATACTGAGCATTGAAACGAATCCTCGCGGAGTTAACACTAAGGGGCCGGATGAATCGAGCAGGCATATTTTACCATAAGCATGGAGAAGGGGAACGTAGGCATTTTCCAGGAGGCACGGAGAGGAAAAAAACTGAGCGACAACTGACGGATTCAGACTAAAAATCCACGTCTCACGAGATACTGTTGGCGAAACCGGAAAAGAGCACCGAACCGGGCGGTAGGGGCCGGTTTGAGACCCGCCCAGGGCCGGTTTCAAACCGGCCCCTACCATTCGCCAACAGTATCTCACGAGTTTGGGGCTTGACACCAGATCAATAAACCAATAGAATGCTAACATAACTTATGTTATGTTAGCAAATGGATCTCAGGAGCCATAACATAAAATGACCGGCATGACCTTCGCACAGGTACGCGACCGCTACCTCAACCGCACCATGTTCAGGTCCCAGAACACCATCGACGCCTACCGCCGTGCGATTGATCTGTTCCTTGAGTTTCTCGGGGACCCTACCGCCATGCGCGACCTCGCCATCGCCGGCCACCCATATCTCGGCGGCGAGCAGGTCCCGCTCGATGCGCTTTCTGCCGGCGACGCACCCATCTTCAGCCAATTCGCAGGCTGGCTCTCTAAGGATAAAGACTCCGCCGACTCGTCCGTGCGGCTGCGGCTGGCCGGCGTGCAACGCTGGTTCCAGTTCATGGATGACTACGGCTGGCTGCCTCCAGATTTCCCACTGTCGAAGGCGCGGCGCATCGTGCGCGATGAGTTCAAAGCTGCCGTCCACGACGGGCCTAAAGAGTCACCTCCCAATATCGAAGAAGCGATCTATTACTACGACTATTTAGAATTGCCGCCGAAATTACAAAGGGAGAACGTAGACCCGGAGCGCATCCACCGTTGGGAAGTTATCCGGCTGCGCAACCGCGCGCTGATGCACTGCCTGGCCGAATCCGGCGGTCGTATTAGCGAAGTGCTTTCTTTAAATATCGACCACTTCCCCCTTCGCAACCTGGAGCGCGGCGAGGTGCTGCGCGTCCAGGTCGAGGGCAAGGGCAAACACCGCTACGCGCTGCGCTTCTGCTACGCGCTTCCCGCCGTCCGCGATTACATCGAGGCGCGCGGCGCTGATTGGGTCACCGAGAAAAAAGGTAAGACTCCCCTATTCGTCAACCACGCGCCGCGTTACGCCGACCGCCGCATGAGCCGCTACTCGGCATGGCACGTCGTCAACGAGGCGGCAAAAGAGTTACATATTGAGCACATCTCGCCGCACGATTTTCGCCACTGGCGCGCCTCGCAGCTTATCAACGACGGGCAGCCGCTCGACGTGGTACAGGATTACTTGGGGCACCGCTCGGTCGAGACGACGCGAAGACACTACGCGCGCACCGATCCCCGCCGCGTCGATGACGCGACGCGCGATACTCCTCTGGCTCCACCAGAGCGCCAATGACCCATGAACGGTGTAGATTTGACGGCTGTATCCCAGATTTGAGATTTGACCGGTGCCCTACCCTACTATACAATCTCCTCATTGAGATCAAGGAAACTCTCTGGTCTCGTATACAAAATTTTACCAGGAGAAGGCGAAGATGAATGAAAACTCGGCTCACTCACGGCTTGAAGTCGGGATGCCTGCCCCCAACCTCGTATTGTCTAATATCCAGGATCAACCCATGAGCCTGGCTGATCTATGGTCCACCGGACCAACCCTTCTAACGTTCTTACGGCATTTTGGTTGAATATTCTGCCGTGAATGGCTGGCTCAGTTAGAGCTGCATAAGGACGAGTTAACAAGTGCGAAACTGCAAATCATCGGCATTGCTATGGGGCAGCCCAAACATGCCGAACGTTATTGCGGCAAATTCGCGCCCAGTATCACGTGTCTCACGGATGAAACGACGTTACCCTACCAGACCTACGGTCTGCAACAAGGAAAGCTCGCTGAGCTGATATCCCCGGCGGTGGTCTTCGCCAGCGTAAGAGCATTAACCCGAGGCAGTTCACAAGGGGAAACCATTGGAGACGCCAAGATGCTGCCCGGCACTTTCATTATAGACGAACATGGCATCATCCGGTATGCATACTACAGCAAACATGCCGGGGACCACCCCAATATTACAGATCTCATTGCAGTTGCTAACACGCTGGAGTAGAGCGATCCAAGCGCGCCTACTCGCCTACTTGAGAATCTTGCTCAAGAACAACTTGGTGCGCTCGTGCTTGGGGGCGCTGAACAACCCCTCTGGCGTGGTGTCCTCAACGATGCTCCCCTCGTCCATGAAGATAATGCGGTGGGCGGCGGCGCGCGCAAAGCCCATCTCGTGTGTGACGACCAGCATCGTCATCCCCTCGGCGACCAGGGCCAGCATCACATCCAGCACCTCTTTAATCATCTCCGGGTCGAGCGCGCTGGTCGGTTCGTCGAACAGCATGATCTTGGGGTTCATCGCCAGCGCACGCGCAATGGCGACGCGCTGCTGCTGCCCGCCCGAAAGCTGCTGCGGGTAGCTGTCGGCCTTCTCCGGGATGCCCACTTTGTCCAACTGCTCGCGCGCGATGCGCTCGGCCTCTGCCCTATCGCGCTTGCGCACCACCCGCTGCGCCAGCATGACGTTTTCCAGCGCGGTGTAGTTCGGAAACAGGTTGAACAACTGGAACACCATACCCACTTCTTCCCGCACCTTGTTGATATCGGTCTTCTTGCTGCGGTGCGTCAAGTGAATGCCGTCGATCCAGATATCGCCCTCGTCCGGCTCCTCCAGATGATTGGTGCAGCGCAGCAGTGTAGATTTCCCGGATCCGCTCGGCCCGATGATGACGACCACCTCGCCGCGCTTCACGCGCAGACTGACGTTCTTGACCGCCTCCACTTTGCCGAACGACTTGCTGACGTTTTGGATAACAATAATGTTGTCGTCAACGTCTCCTTGCGTGACGCCGGGCGGTAGGGTCGCGTCTACGGTGTGTTTCTTTCTAAGCATCGGGCGAGAACCTCCGTTCCATCCAGCGCACCAGGCGCGAGAAGCTGATGGTTAGAATCAAGTAAAGGAATGTAACTGTGTTCCACGTCTCGAAGGTGCGGAACGTGCGCGCCCGGTGCAGGTCGCCTTTGTGCGTCAGGTCGTTAACTGCCAGCACCGACACCAGCGACGAGTCCTTCAAGATTGCGATAAAGTCGTTGCCGATGGGCGGCAAGACGCGCCGGATCGCTTGCGGCAGGATCACGAAGCGCATCGCCTGCGTGTAGCTCATGCCCAGCGAGCGCGCCGCTTCCATCTGTCCCTTCTCAATCGACTCGATGCCCGCGCGGTACACCTCCGCCTCGTATGCGCCGTAAGCGATGCCCAGCCCCAGCACGGCGCGTATTTCCATTGGGAAACTACGAATAGTCAAACTGGACAGAGCGTATCCCCACCCTAGCAGGAAAGTCAGACTGTTATACCATCGCGGGTCGGGTATACCGGCAAATGTAGGTTTACCCATCGGTGTAAAGTAGACGTAGCGCGTGTCAACAGCGGTAGCAACAAATGAACGTCCCAGCGCGTTAAGTCCATCTACCAGGAGGGGAAAGATAACGAACGCCATGTAGATGAGCTGCACGATGATCGGGATACCGCGCACCACTTCAACGTAGAAGGTCGAGATGTTGTAAAAGAACATGTTCTTCGAGATGCGCGCCAGCGCGGTGGTAAGACCCAAAAGCTGCGCGAACGCGAATCCGGTCAGCGAGACCAGGACGGTGACCCGGATGCCTTCGAGCAGGAAGTCGAAAGCTTCTTTGTAGAGATTGTTGACGGCAATCGAGAAGATCATCAATACGGCAAGCAGCGCCAGTACGTACATCCAGATCGAGCGCGGGTTGAGCAGGGTTTCAGAAAGCTGGTCGGTAAAACTACGCGGTCGCGCCTTCTCAGAAGGCGCGACGGCTTGTGCTTCCATAGATCGCGTTACTTCACTGGTCATGGTGTGATTCCCCTCACAGGAAAGTGGGGGCGCGCACAACAGGCGCGCCCCCAACATGGCGTTTTTGTGTTATTCCCCGCTGGCAACGATCCATTTCTGGAAGAGCTTGTCGAAGGTACCATCGACATACATCGCGGCGATGGCGGCGTTGACCGGCTCGATCAGGTCCGACCCCTGCTGGAAGGTGAAGCCCAGTTCCTCGGCGGTGAACGGCTCGCCCAAGATCACCAACTGGCCTTCGTGCTGCGCCAGGTAGTTGATCGAGATCGAGTTGTCCAATACCACGCCGTCGGCGTCGCCGCTCAGCAGCGCCTCGACCGCCAGCCCGTAGGTGTCGTAGCTGTCGATGCGCGCCTCCCCTACCAGCTCAAGCGCGGCGGCCTCGTTGGTCGTGCCGATCTGCACCGCGATGCGCAGGCTCTCGCCGGCGACGAACTCGTCGAAGCTGGCGAAGCGGTCGTCGCCGGCCTTGACCATCAACTCCTGCCCCAGCTTCATGTACGGGTCGGAGAAGGCTACG
>JAFGMM010000332.1 GCA_016927535.1 Anaerolineae bacterium | reverse complement strand
GCCCCTCGTGGGAGAGGGGTTTGGGGAGAGGGGGAACAGGCGCACAAACGGTCAAAATTCTTAAGTTGATGCATATGGGGCGGGTTTCAAACCCGCCCCTACATATGGCGGCGAGCCTGTCGGTCAACCCTATATATAGGTGCAAATCCGCACAAGAAACCAACACCACGGTATTCTGTAGCGCTACCCTTTTTGTGCAACCCGAACCGTTATATCAGCAAATCGGGGATTTCCTCCGGGTGCCTGGCGACCTTCACGCCTGCCGCCTCGAGCGCTTTAACTTTATCCTCGGCGGTGCCGCGCCCGCCCTCCACGATAGCGCCGGCGTGGCCCATCGTGCGGCCCGGCGGTGCGGTGCGCCCGGCGACGAAGCTCACGACCGGCTTGGTCATGTTTGCTTTGATGTATGCGGCGGCTTCCTCCTCGGCGGTGCCGCCGATCTCGCCGATCAAGACGACCTTCTCGGTCGCCGGGTCTTGCTCGAAGGCGCGCAGGCAGTCGATGAAGTTGGTGCCGTTGATCGGGTCGCCGCCGATGCCGACGCAGGTGCTTACGCCGGTGCCTTCGTTCTTGAGCGCGTAGACCACTTCGTAGGTCAGCGTACCGCTGCGCGACACGATGCCGACCGGGCCGGGAATGGCGATATCGCCGGGGATGATGCCAACCTTCGATTGATTGGGTGTGAGCAGGCCGGGGCAGTTCGGGCCGATGAGCCGGCTGCCGGTCTGGTCGATGTAGCGGCGCGCGTTAATCATATCGCGTACCGGGATGCCTTCGGTGATGCAGACGACCAACTCCAGGCCGGCGTCTATCGCCTCGTAGATCGCGTCGGCGGCGAAAGGCGCCGGCACAAAGATCACGCTGGCGTTGGCGCCGGTCGCTTCGAGCGCGGTCTCGACCGTATCGAACACCGGCACGCCCTCGGCCCACTCGCCACCCTTGCCTGGCGTCACCCCGCCGACAATCTGCGTGCCGTATTCGAGCATCTGGTAGGTGTGGAAGCGGCCCTGGTAGCCGGTGATGCCCTGCACGAGCACCCGGGTGTCTTTGTCGATATAGATCGCCATGCTCAGGCCTCCCTTCCGGCGGCTTCGACCGCCTTCTTCGCCGCGTCGGCCAGCGTCGTCGCGCCAATGACGTTCGGCAGGCCCGACTCGTCGATGATCTGGCGGCCCTCGTCCTCGTTGGTGCCCACCAGCCGGACGACCATCGGCTGTTCCATCCTGACTTCTTCCAACGCTGCCAGGATGCCGCGCGCCACGTCGTCGCAGCGGGTGATCCCGCCGAAGATGTTGCACAGCACCGCCTTGACGTTGGGGTCGCTCAAGATGATGCGCAGCGCCGCCGCGACTTTATCCGCGCTCGCGCCGCCGCCGATATCGAGGAAGTTGGCCGGCGCGCCGCCGAAGAGCTTGGTCATGTCCATCGTCGTCATCGCCAAACCGGCGCCGTTGACCATACAGCCGATGGCGCCGTCGAGCTTGATGTAGCTCAACTCGGCGGCGCGCGCTTCGATCTCGGCCGGCGGGTCGGCGGAGGCGTCGCGCAGCGCGGCGAGGTCTGGGTGGCGAAAGAGCGCGTTGTCGTCAATCGACATTTTACCGTCCACGGCGAGCAGGCCGCCGGGCGTGACGGCGAGCGGGTTGATCTCAGCAAGTGTAGCGTCGCTCTCGACATAGCACTTATAGAGCGCGCCGGCAATCTGGCCGAACTGCTTCCAATGCTCGCGCGGCAGCCCGATGTTAGAGGCGATGTTGGCGACTTGGTAGCCGCGCAGCCCGATTTCCGGCTTGACGCGCACACGGATGACTTTATCGGGCATGGTGGCGGCCACTTCTTCGATCGCTATGCCGCCCTCCGACGAGCAGATGATGACCGGCAGACGTGCACCCCGGTCGTTGGTCACGCCGAAGTAAATCTCGGATTGGATATCGGCGGCGGGGTCGATGAGGACTTTATGGACGGTGTGCCCGTGGATGTCCATGCCGAGGATGGTCTGGGCATGGGCGCGCGCCTCGTCAGGCGTCCCGGCGAGCCTGACGCCGCCCGCCTTGCCGCGCCCGCCGGTGAGCACCTGGGCCTTCACGACGACTTTACCGCCCAGTTCGCGGGCGGCGTCGTAGGCTTGTTCGGGCGTCTCGGCGACCTTGCCTCGCGGGATGGGAATGCCGAAGTCGCCGAAGCGAAGCTTCGATTGGTATTCGTGCAGGTTCACTCGGTTGTTTCTCCTTTAGCGTGTAGCCATACTTTTAGACAAACTCCACGCGGTTAACCATCTCCTCGGCGCTCAGGCGCGCGTGCAGAGCGACCAAGCCGCGCACCCACACGCCGATATTGGCTTTCCCTTTTGGACTAAAGACGATGCCGGCATCGTCTATGCCCTGAGCATCCAGGCGCAAAAAGTCGGCGTCGTGCATACATACTACCCGCCCCGTCTCTCGTGCACGTACCAGGTGATTGACATCACTATCGCCAAGCACACCCGAATCGCGGACGGTTACGGCATCAATACCACGAGCAGAAAGGGATCGTGCGACGGCGGTGGGTACATTCTCATCCAAGTAATACTTGATCGCGCTCACCGAGTCAGCCGCTTTCTTAATTCCTCGGCGCCCTGGTCATTTTCCTCAATTTCGGCCTCAATCTCATCTTTGTGCATATGGTAATAGGCAAGCGCAGCGTAAACTTCACCCAGTGAAAGCTCGAACTGTTCCGCCAGTTCCTCCGGTGGCATACCGTTCGCATGATAAGCGACAAGAGTCGATACGGTAAGCCCGGTACCTTTGATAACCGGTCGCCCGCTGCGTATTTCTGGATTCGATACGATGGTGTCGATGCTTAAGACCTGTTCCATGTGACTTTCTCCGAAACCAACTTCTATAGTTTGTCAGATAATGTTCTGGAATTTACCTCACCCCCTACCCCCCTCTCCATGTCATGGAGAGGGGGAATCGGAGCCGCCATCTGGGGGTTTCTCCCCCTCTCCACATGGTGGAGAGGGGGCTGGGGGGTGAGGTGAGTCT
>JAFGMM010000331.1 GCA_016927535.1 Anaerolineae bacterium | reverse complement strand
GCCCCTCGTGGGAGAGGGGTTTGGGGAGAGGGGGAACAGGTGCACAAACGGTCAAAATCCTTAAGTTGATGCATATGGGGCGGGTTTTTAACCCGCCCATCTTAATTCGCCCTGGGCGGGTCTGAGACCCGCCCCTACAGCCTTCCGCGCAGCGTGATTTCAATCTGCCTGAGCAGCACCTGGTTCTCAAACGGATTATAAAGCATCACCTTAACCGTATTCTCCGGCCCGATGAAACGCGCCGGGTCGCGCAGCCGGGTGCGCCCCCAATCAACAACGACCGGCTCCCACACGCCCTCCGCCCAATTCCACAGCGTCACCTCCGGCATGCCGATGTTGCCGCTGAAGTCGGCCATATCGACGATCAACTCGGTGACTTCGCGCAGGCGCACCCCCGGCAGCGGCGTAAAGCGAAAGCCGATCTGGTCGCCGGTCTGGAGCGAGCCGAGGCTCTGGCCGATCACGCCCACGTAGCGCCGGTCGAGCATCGGGGTAAGGCTGCGGCGGTTGCTCTCCTCCTCCACCATCCAACTGATCTGCGCCGGGCCGATCTCGACCAGGGCGCCGGGGTCCGCCGGCTCGACCGTGACCGGGATGGCAAACACGTAGAGCGTGCTGTCTACGGTGGCGTAGTTCGCGCCGGTCAGCGCAATATCGACCGGGGCATGGTCGGCCCAGGCCGCCAGGTAAAGGTTGTCGCCGCGCCCACCGGTCGCCTCCAGGTCTTGGATCAACGCCTGGAGGAACAGATAGCGGCGGCGCAGTTCGCGGTCGCGCTCGGTGACGATCTGCCGGTACAGGAAGCCGTCCGGCGGGCGCGAGATGTCGTTGACCGTGCTGCCCCGGGCGCGCTGCGACCCCCAATAGCTGAGGCCGGTGGGGTCGAGCACGAAATCGCGGCCCAACGCGACCGGCGGCGAGTGAAACGGCTCGTTGCCGGCGTCGGCCGGCGGCACGCGGACCGCGAAGGACCGGCGGTCGCCCGGCTCCAGGTCGCCGAGCGGCTGGGAGGCCCCGCGCGCCAGCAGCACCGCATCGTACAGCGTGAAGGTGGTCGTGTTGCCCACCTCCCCGGTAAAGGCAAGCGTGGTGTATTCGGCCTCGCCCGGCTCGTGAACCAGTTCGAGCCGCGCCTCGGCGTCGATCTGGGGGGCGTCGTCCAGATGCCCATCGACGACGAAGCTGCGCACCGAGCCGATGTTAACCGGCACGTCGCGCGCCGTGTAGGCGGCGTCCTGCTCGATCTCGACGCTCACGCCCGCGCCGAGCACGCTGGCGACCGGTATCGGGCGCAGCGCGTAGTCGGCCGGCGCCATAATGTTGTAGGTGGTGCGGAACGGCGACCACAGCCCGATGAGCGCATCGACGGTCGCGCGTGTGCTGCCGGGCCAGACCTGCACCACGCCGATTCGATTCAAGATGGCGCTGGAGCCGCGCAGCCCGAAGCCGGTCAGGTAGGCGAGCACGCTGAAGATCAGGATCATCGCCGGGATGGTAAACCAGGCAAACTCGTGCCGGCCCAGCCGCTTGAGCACCAGGTAGTTGAGCGGCCCCATCAGGATAATGTAGACGGCCAGAAAGCCGAGAATGAGCGTGGCGTCCGGCAGGGCCAGCGGGATGATCTCGGTGGCGTCCTGGGCGTTGGTCCAGCCGAGCGGCACACGCCCGAAGCCGGCCCACCAACTCGCGCGCTGGTCGCCGGAGGTCAGGAGCGTGTTCCAGAGTTCGACCGTGTTGGACCAGGAGGCGAGCGGCTCGGCGGTGGGATCGACCGCCAGGTAATCGACGAGGCCAAGGCCGTAGGCGCGGCGAACCACCAGCGGGGCAGCGGCTTCGCGGTCCGGCAGGCTGACCAGCACCTCGGCCCCGGCGACCGGCGCGCCCGTGGTGATGATGGTGGGCGTTTCGTACAAAGACACGCCGCTGCGCCGGCCCAGGTAGTCCTCCAGCGCCGAGATATCCTCGACCGTAACCGTGCCGTCGATGGCGACCGGCAGCAGCGGCCCCAGACCGGCGGTGGTGCGCTGCCAGTTTGCGCCGCCGCTGATGATGAGGTGCCCGCCGTCCAGCACCCAATCGGCGAGCGCCTGGCGCTGCGCGTCGGTCAGGTTGCCGGTGTCGGCGTCGGTGATGAGAAGGGCATCGAGCGCGGCGAGGGCGGGCGCCTGGTCGGGCAGCCGGTCGATGGTGATGTTCGCCTGGTAAGCCTCGCCGGCGAAGGGGCGCACCCGGTCCAGGTTGACGCCGGCGGTGTGGGTGTCGCTGAGAATGGCGTACAGCACGTCGGGCATCTGGACGCGGTTGATGGCGATCTGCTGCTCGATGACGCGGAGGTCTTGGTGATAAAGCGCGACCGAAACGCCGGTCGCGTATTCATCGACGGTGACGAAGACTGTGATCTGTTTGCGGGATTGGGTGGGCAGTTCGATGGGTGTCGAGAAGACGGCAGGGCTGCCGCCCTGGATGCCGCCGACCCCGCGCACGCGCAGATAACCGCTGATGGCAGGGCCGTCGTTGCTGACGGTGATGAAGACCGGCAGCCAATCGGTGCCCCGGAAGTAGCCGTCGAAGCCGGCCTGGATGCTAAGCTCAACGGCGGCGCTGCTCTGCGCCGGCGCTTCGGCGTGCGAGACGGCGGCGCCGGGCGCAAGGATCAGCGCGGTGACGAGAATTAACAGAGTAATGAGCCTCACAAAAGTACTCCCGGCTACCAGCGACCACGCCCAAATTTTACCATAGTGCTTTGTTGACCAGCAACGGGTGTAGGTGAGACATTTGTAGCAGTGCAGCGGCGCGGCGCGCCGCGCCCTCCTCATGATGCCATGCCCTGCGCGCTACTGCACGGTAAACGAGCAGCCCGATTCGACGACGGGCCGGGGAGTGCCGGGGCCGAAGCGGTCGAGACCGTCATCGACCGGCTGCGCCCAGGTGACCTTGTAGGTGATGCGGTACTCACCCGGCGCCAGGAACCCGGCCGGCACATTCCAGTAAACGCCCCACCCGCTGTCGCCCGGATACCAGCGCAGCGGCCCGCGAAAAGTCTCGAAGCCTTCGATGGGCTGGTCGTTGAGGCGGATATCATAAGCGGCATAGCGCAGGTGCCGCGCGATGTACTGCGGTTCGGTGACGACCCAACCCCAGGCGATTTCGATAGGCACGTTCGCAGCAGCGACTCCGCCGGTTTGGTCGAACTCCTCGCAGTTCGCCAGCACGACGTAGGACGGGATAAACGGCGTGGGGGTGAGGGTGAGGGTGGGCGTCTCGGTCGGCGCAAGCGAAGGCAGGACCGTATAGGTGGGGTAGGGGGTGTAGGTGGGGTAAGGCGTATAGGTGGGATAGGGTGTATAGGTGGGCGGCGCGGCGTCGTCCTGCGCCAGGACCGGCGCCAGGACCAGCAGTAAAGCGATCATCATCAGCACGCTGAATAGTGGTTTCATGTTTGTGTTCATTCTCATTTTCATAAGAGATTTCTCCCAACAGCAAACGCCCCAGAGTATACACGGAACTGCTCAAGTGTGATACCATGAAAATGTCCTCTCAACTCGTCGGTGAGATGAGAGAAAGACCAATCGGAGGAGCAAAGCGTCATGAATTTTTTGAGACGATTTTTCGGCATGGGCGAGGGCCAGGGCGGCCGGCAAGTCCATGACCCTAACGGGATTTACTTTTACGTGCGTTCGCACCGCTGCGATGAGGTGATCCAGGTCCGGCTGGACCGGCGCAACGACCTGAGCCAGGCGGATTTCGAGACGCCCGGCTACTACGCGCGCAAACTGATCGTGGGCACCAAGTGCTTCGACCGCATGGAGGCCGAGTTCTGGTTCGACCAGAACCGGCAACTGGTCGAAAAGAAAGTCACCGGCGGCGAGTTCGTCGAGCACGAGGATTACCTGGCCTACCAGGAGGGCGCGTCGGCCTAGCGTAAAGTCGATGCCGATGCTCTTTGACTATTGACCTCACCCCCCGCCGCGCGGTGCGCGTCCTCCCCCCTCTCCACGGTGTGATGTTGTTGGCGAATGGTAGGGGCCGGTTTTAAACCGGCCCTGGGCGAGTCTCAGACCCGCCCCATATGCATCAACTTAAGCGCTTTTTCCCCCTCTCCCCCGACCCCTCTCCCTCAAGGGGCGAGGGGAGTCAG
>JAFGMM010000330.1 GCA_016927535.1 Anaerolineae bacterium | reverse complement strand
GCCCCTCGTGGGAGAGGGGTTTGGGGAGAGGGGGAACAGGTGCACAAACGGTCAAAATTCTTAAGTTGATGCATATGGGGCGGGTTTGGAACCCGCCCCTACATATGGCGGCGAGCCTGTCGATCAAACCTATATATAGGTGCAAATCCGTGCAAGAAACCAACACCACGGTATTCTGTAGCGCTACCAACGAAAAGGGCGGCCCCTAAAAAATAGATCAAGCCGCCCTTCTAACCACCCTTTACAACGCCTTACGGCGCGCGCTCCAGCGTGTCGCACACCGGGTCGCCGGTCACCGACCGCACCTCAAGCTTCCAGCGCGTCTCGATACCCATCGACTTCCACGCCGCCTCGTCCAGGTTGCAAGAATATTCCTTGCCGCTTTCCGAATCCTTCAGCCGCACCGTGTAGCGCTCGGACCGGTTCCCTTCGCGCTCGCAGCCGTTGCAGGTCCCGGTCCGGGTAATATTCGTGTCGGGCCAGTACGGAGCGTCCCTCAGACTGTCGCCGCTTGCGGTGACCGTCCGCGCGTGCGCCCAGCGATCAATGGTGAAATAGCACTTATCGTCATACACCGGTTCGTCGCGGTACTTGGTCCGGCATTCCTCCCGCTCGCTGAACGTGCCATCGCCGTTATCGACGCGGCGCACCGAACATTCCTCACCGTCCGGCACCTGCCGGGTGCTGCGCTGCTCCTGCCGGCGCGTGATGTTGTACGCCCCGCCGGGCATGCTGTCGCACCACGCGCTGTCGGACACCGGGCCGTAAGCCTCGATGTCGATCTGGCGTTCCCACGAATGCCCGGTCACATACGCGCTAGACTCGGTGGTGCGGGTGAACATGAAAATCAGCCCGCCGATGACTACGACGACCACCGCGACGACCGCGAGGATTTTCCAGTTGACGCCACCCCCCCCGGACGCCGCCGGTTGGGTACGCGCGTAGTCTTCCTGGTCGAGTCGCTCGGCGAGCGACTCTGCCCGCCCGGCCTCGAACTGCTCGCCCGCCTGCTTCACCTGGTCGGCCTGTTGCTTCACGCGGGCCGCCTCGGTGAGCGGCGCGCCGCAGTTCATACAGAACTGGGCTTTCGCGCCGTTGGGCGTGTCGCAAAACTCACAAATCACGTCGGCGCCGTAGTAAACGTGGTCTTCGACGGCGATCTTTTCTGCGTCGGAAGGAAAATAGCGCAACTCCGGGTCTTGCGCTGCGCCGCAGTTGGGACAGTGGCGGTGGGTCAGGCCAAGCAGCTTCTTCGCGCCGCAGAACTTACAGTCCCACAGCATCTCGTAAGTGCCTAAATCGCGTTCCGAACTCATAAGTTTCCCTCACGCTGCGTACAAACAGAATGACAACCTGATTTTAACATAGAAAAACCCGGCACACCCAAGTCTAAAAGCCTTCAAGACACTTCTCGGAAGCGAATTGTCGCATTTGGTGCAAAAGAATTTTCCACCGCCGAGGCGCAGAGAACACAGAGCCTCGCAGAGTTTTTCCTTTATCTCTCTCTTACCTCTGCGCCCTCTGCGTCTCTGCGGTGAAATATCTTCTTGATCTTTGGACTTTGCACGAGTCCTGATTGCTCGCTTACCAAGCGTTGACAAAGACACCCAGAATGTTTAAAATCGCGCTCTAGGGGAGTGCCCCTATGATCGGCGGCGCTCCTCTATTTACGTATCAAACCCGACCACGTGTGGAGGCACAATCCAGCTATGAAAGAGTATCAAACTGACAAGTTGAGGAACCTTGCCCTGGTTGGTCACCAGGGCGCCGGTAAGACATCGTTGGCGGAAGCCATGCTGTTTAACACCGGCGCCCTGAACCGGCTGGGTAACGTGATGGACGGCACGACCGTCTCGGACTACGACGAAGACGAACAAGAACGCGGTATCTCGCTGAACGTCACACTCGTCCCCTGCGAAATGAACGACCACAAAATCAACGTGCTCGACACGCCCGGCTATACCGATTTCGCCGGCGAGGTCATCAGCGCCATCCACGCCGCCGACGCCGCGCTGGTGCTCATCGACGCGGTGGCCGGCGTCGAAGTAGGCACCGAACTAACCTGGAGTTACGCCGACCGCTATAATTTGCCGCGCTTCCTGGTTATCAACAAGATGGACCGCGACAACGCCCGCTTCGAAACGGCGATGGAAAACCTGCGCGCCAACATCCCACACGTCCGGTTTCTGCCGCTGCAACTGCCGGTCGGCGCCCAGCACGATTTTAGCGGCGTGGTTGACCTGGTTACGATGAAAATACGCAGCGGCGCCGGCGACGCTCCCACCGACCCGCCCGCCGATATGGCCGACGCCATCGAAGCCGCGCGGCTCGAAGTCATTGAGAGCGCCGCCGAAAACGACGAAGAACTGATGAACAAATACTTCGAGACCGAGACCCTGAGCGAGGCCGAAATCCGCAAAGGGCTGCGCATCGGCATCCAGGACGGCTCGATTGTGCCGGTCTTCGTCGTAGCTTCGACCGCCAACACCGGCATCAAACCGCTGATGGAAGCGATTATCGAATTCTTCCCCAATCCTGCCGGGCTTCCCCCGGTCGAGGCGACGGGCCTCGACGGCGAACGCGAAATGTTGACCAGCAGCGACGACGGGCCGCTCGCCGCTTACGTGTTCAAAAGCACCGCCGACCGTTTCGTGGGCACCTTGACTTACTTCCGGGTCTTCTCCGGGATGCTCAAAGCCGATACCCGCTATTTCAACGCGAGCAAACAAACCGAAGAGCGCTTCGGAACGCTCAATGTCATGCGCGGCAACGAACAAATCCCGGTTGAGACCCTGCACGCCGGCGATATCGGCGCGGTCGCCAAGCTCGGCCACACCAACACCGGCGATACCATTTGCGACAAAGGCCATCCCCTACAGACGGTCGCGCCTGAATATCCCTACCCGATTTACGCCGTCGCGGTCGTGCCGCGCACCCAGGCCGACGCGACAAAAATGGGGTCCACGCTGACGGTGCTGTGCGATTCCGATCCTACCCTACAATGGCACCAGGAAGCCTCCACACGGCAGTCCATTCTGGAGGGGATGGGCGAACTGCACATCGCCACCAACATCAAGCGCGCCGAACGGTTTGGCACCAACCTGGACACCAAGATCCCGAAAGTCCCCTACCGCGAGACCATCACCAAGGTCAATGCCGCCCAATACCGCCATAAGAAGCAGACCGGCGGGGCGGGGCAGTTCGCCGAAGTCCACCTGCGCCTGGAGCCGGTCGAGCGCGGCGCGGGGTTCGAGTTTGCCAACGAGATCTTTGGCGGCGCGATCTCGGGGGCCTTCGTCGCCTCCACCGAAAAAGGCGTGCGCCAGGTTCTCGATCAGGGCGTCATCGCCGGCTTCCCGGTGGTCGATGTCAAGGCCGTCGTCTACGACGGCAAAGAGCACCCGGTTGACTCCAAAGATATCGCGTTCCAGATCGCCGGGCGCGAGGCGTTCAAACAGGCCTTCAACGGCGCCGGCCCGGTCTTGCTCGAGCCGATCATGAACGTCGAAGTTACCGTCCCGGAGTCCAACATGGGCGACGTGCTCAGTGATCTGAACACCCGGCGCGGGCGCGTGCAAGGCATGGATACGCAGGCCAACAAGAGCATCGTCACCGCCCAGGTGCCGCTGGCCGAAATGCAGCGCTACTCCAACGATCTCCGTTCCTTCACGCAGGGCCGGGGCACTTACGGTATGGAATTCAGCCACTACGAACAGGTGCCCGCGCATTTGCTGCCGGAGATCATCGAAGCAGCCAAGAAGGAACGCGCAGAACAAGAATAGAAGAATGAGAGAATAGAAGCCCGCCGGCGCCATCGCTACCTATGAAAAGGGCGCGCCTGCGCCTATATCGCGCGGGGCGCCCTTTACGATTCGGTTCCGGCGGCTCCGCCCGCCAATAGGTGTAAGCCCTATGGTCTTGCGGTCTCGTACTCGGCGATCTTGTCGAGCAAACCGCGCAGCGAAATCGGCTTGGGGATGTAATCGCTGCACCCGGCATCCAGACACTGCTCGCGGTCGGTAATCATGGCATACGCCGTGATCGCAATAATCGGTAGGGAAAGGCCGGCGGCGCGCAGTCTGCGCGTCAGTTCCAGGCCATCCATCCCGCCGCGCAGTTGAACATCCACCAGGATCAGATCGGCAGAATCCTGGCTGATGTGTTTGAGCGCCTCCTCGGCGCTGTCATAGGACTTAATCTGGTGCTTGCCGATCATCGCCAGCCGCTCCATTAAACCGACATTGGCCGGGTTGTCTTCGACATAAATAATACGCATGAAACACCTCGCATCGTAATAAATAAATGCTGCTAGGCGGCGCAAGGCAAGGTAAAGAAAAACGTCGTGCCTTTGCCGACTTCGCTCTCGAACCAAATTTTGCCGTTCTGCATCTCAACCAGGCGTTTGCTGATGGTCAACCCCAAACCGGCGCCGGGGTTGAAAGGACGCCCAGGATGGTCGATCTGACCGAACTCCTCAAAGACTCGCTCGCCATCCTCCCTGGCGATGCCGATACCCGTGTCGCTCACACTAATGACCAGAACATCGTCCCGGCGCTTCGCGCCCAGCACAATCGAACCTTCGTCAGTAAACTTTACCGCATTCCCGATCAAGTTTACCAACACTTGGCGCACCCGCGAGGGGTCGGCGTAAGCATTGGGCAGGTCATCCGGGACATTCAGACGCAGTTCGACCGGCTTGTGCCTGACCAGCGCCTCCATCGAACTAACACAATCCTCAAACACCGGGTACAGGGGCACATCGCGGAGAAACAAGTCGAGCTTGCCGGCGTCCACCTTAGCCAAGTCGAGTACGTCGTTAATCACGGTCAGCAACTGCCGGCCGCTGGTAAAAATCTGCCTCAGATCCTCCAAGTAAGGCTCTGGCAGCGACACCCCGCCATACCCTTCGGGAAAATACAGCATACTCTCGCTGAAACCCAGAATCGAATTAAGCGGCGTGCGCAGCTCGTGCGACATATCGGCGAGGAACTGTCCCCGGCGGCGCGTCGCTTCTTCGGCGGCCTCGCGCGCCTCCTGCAACTGCCGGTTAAGCTGGTCACGGGCGCGCAGCGTGCGCTCAAGCTCGGCGCGGTTGGCGCGCAGCGCCAAGGTCTGCTGGCGAGAGACCCGGTAGTTTTCCAGCGCCCACTCTGCAATCGAGTAAGTCGGGCCGGCGAGTAAAAACGCCAACAAAACCGCCATAGCCGACAAAATCACCGCGCCGGCCTGGGCGACCGGCGGCACATCAATCGACGGCACAAGACGCGGCACGATTACTAATGCCACAAACCCGATAATAAACGTAGCAATTCCGGCATATGGAGATAACAAGCCTCCCGCAAGCATTATCAAGAGCGGAAAAATAAAAGGGACGACCGACTTCCAATCTAAAATCCCCGCCCTCTCCGACGATTGGATCACCATCATCAAAACTGCGCACGCCGCCAGGACACCCACCATATATCCCCACACCGCCAGGCGATAACGCCCGCGCCCGCCGGCGTAGAGGGCAAATCCCATACCCACGCCGGCGATCAAGGTCACGAGCAATAACCCGCCCAACACATCTTGGATGTTCGTATACAGGGCGGCGATCAGCCAGACCGTCGCCAACAAAGCGACCATCGTACCCCGCAGCAGCAACCTGAGCTGGTCTTCACGAATATCCCGGATCAGATTACTCTCGACTTCTGACGCCATCGCCACAACACGACCTCACAATACCAACAGATGCTTTGTCTGGAGGATAGTATAAAAGACGTTTTGCCGCGAGTCGGTTGTTTGTGTTTTCTTACCTTCGCCGTTCAAACGCCAAAAGGGCTGAGAGGTTCCCTCAGCCCCAAAATCACCGGAAGAAGAAAACGATACGTGATGGGTGAGAAATGAGGAATGGAAGCGTAAGATCTTTCAGCCGCCCATCAGCTTAGCCTGTAACTCGCGCAGCCGCAAGATCATGCGCTGGCGGAAGGTGGGGTCTTTAATCGCCTCCAGCCCGACCTGGTAAGTCGCCAGGCCGTCCTGCCGCCGCCCGTGCTTGAACTGCATCTCGCCCAGCGCCATGAGCGTCCGGCCATACCGCTCGTCGTCGCCCATCTCTTGCCAGGCATCCGCCGCCTGGCGGTAACAAGTCGTCGCCTGTTCGATATCGCCCAGGCCGGCGTAGAGGTCCCCCATATTGCCGACGACCTGCATCTCGCGTTCGCGGTCGCCGACCTGCTGAAAGGTCGCGCGCGCCTCGTCGAGCACCTTGAGCGCTTCCTCGTGCAAACCCTGCTTGATGTAGACCACGCCAAGATTATTCAGCATTTCCCCGGCCATAATCATATCGCCCTGTTTGACAAAAGCCTGCCGGGCCTTCATAAAAATTTCAGCCGCTTCGGGATAAGCGCCCTCTTGGAAGAGTTGTAACCCTTGTTCTTTAAGTTTTTCGCCGCCGCTCACGATATAGTCTCCTTGTAACATTCGCGTAATCCCTAGTAGGTAATGTTCAAGATACCTTCAGCGATGCCGCGCAGCTCCTCGACCGACATCTCGCTCAGCCGCATCGCCAACTCCAGATAGGATTGATTCATCGGCTGCACAACGAAATGACGGACCTCCGGCCTCATCTGCTTAAAGCGCCTGAAGTCTTCGCCCAGCTCCAGCGTGCTCCCGACCCGGCTGGTCGCCTCCAAGAAAAAGTTAATCGGCACATTCGTCGCCGATGCAATCGAGAGCAGCACCGGCAGCGCAATCTCGATCTGTCCGAATTCATATTGCAGCAGCATCTCCTCATCGACGCCGATGCGATTCGCCAGGACTTCGGGCGAGAGTTGGGCCTCTTTGCGCGCCCGCCGGATGAGCGCGCCGATAATCCGGTTGCGCAGAGCAATAAAATCGTCCTGGGGCACCTGGCGCGCTTTCTGGGCTGCTTCCAGCGTCTCGACGCCCCAGAAATGACTCACCGGCACATCGAGCAGATAAGCCAGCATTTCAATTTGCGGCAGCGAGGGGGAGTCTTCGCCGTATTCCCATTTGACGAACAACTCAGGCGAAACCCCAAGCGCCTCCGCGCACTCGGTGACCGATTTGCCGTTCACCTGCCGCGCGTCACGAATGAGCACCCCCAGGATGCGCTGTCGCAGCGTGTAAACCATGTCATAATCGGGCTGTACGGCGGTCGGCTCCGGCTCCGGCTTTTTCAGTTTCCGCATTCGCGCGCTAAAATCGCCAAAACTTCTATCGTCGGACATGCAGTACCTCCATAAGCGAAACGCATGTACCGGGAGTCGGGACACTAAAGTCTATTATAAGGCGGCATAAGCAAGCGCACAACCGGACAAAAATACTTCTCAATCCACGACCACACGTGTTACAATCGCCGCCCGCAGTGACGCATCGCTCACGAAGAAATAGGTAACAAACTCATGACAATCACCATCGTCGGACTCGGCCCCGGAGACCCCGGCATGCTCACCCGCCGCGCCTGGGAAACGCTCAGCACAGCCGGCGCGGTTTACCTGCGCACCGCGCGCCACCCCACCGTTGACACGCTGCCCGGCGCTATCACCGGTCACAGCTTTGATTCGCTGTACGAAGAAGCGGACGACTTCGCATCGCTGTACGAAGCCATCGCCCGGCGCATCGTCGAACTGGGCCGGCGCCCGGAAGGCGTCGTCTACGCCGTGCCGGGCCATCCCCTGGTCGGCGAAGCGACCGTCGCGCGCATCCGTGCGCTCGCCGAGGTGGATGGCATCCCGGTCGAAATCGTGCCCGGCCTCAGTTTCATCGAGCCGGTGCTGGATGCGCTCAACCTGGACGGCCTCGGCGGGCTGCAAGTGCTCGATGCGGTCGAGGTCGCCGCGCTGCACCACCCGCCCATCAACCCGGACGCGCCCGCGCTGCTGGCCCAGCTCTACAGCCAGGCGGTCGCATCCGATACCAAGCTCGTGCTGATGAACCAGTACCCGGAGGAGCACCCGGTCGCGTTGGTGCACGGCGCCGGGACGCCCGGCGTCATCGTGGAGCATGTACCGCTCTACGAGATCGACCGCAGCCCGCACCTGGCGCACCTGACCACGCTCTACGTCGCGCCGCTGGCGCGCACCGGGAGCTTTGAGGCCTTCCAGGAGACCGTCGCACACTTGCGCGACCCGGAGCACGGCTGCCCGTGGGACGCCAAGCAAACTCACCAATCGCTGCGCCGCACCCTGCTTGAAGAAACCTACGAAGTCCTCGAAGCCATCGACGCCGGCGACCCCGCCGCCATGCGCGAGGAGTTCGGCGACCTGCTGCTGCAAATCGTGCTGCACAGCCAGATCGCAACCGACGAGGGCGAATGGCGCATGGCTGACGTGATCGCCGACATCAACGAGAAGATCATCCGGCGGCACCCGCACGTCTGGGGCGATACCACGGTCAACGACTCGGAAGATGTCAAAGTCAACTGGGAACAGATCAAGAAGAAAGAGCGCGAGGACAAAGGCAACGACAAAGTATCGGTGCTGGACGGCGTGCCGATGGCAGTCCCGGCGCTGTACCAGGCGTTTCGCTACCAGGAGCGCGCCGGGCACGTGGGCTTTGACTGGGAAAAAATCGAAGACGTGTTAGCGAAGGTGCGCGAAGAACTCGCCGAAGTCGAAGCCGCCGGCTCGCCGGAAGCGCTACAAGCCGAGGTCGGCGACCTGCTCTTTGCGGTGGTCAACTGGGCGCGCTGGCTGGGCGTGCTGCCGGAATCGGCGCTGCGTGAGACCAACCAGCGCTTCCGCCGCCGCTTCCAATACATCGAAGAAGCCGCGCGCCGGCAGAGGCGGTCGGTGAACGAGCTATCGCTCGCCGAGATGGATGCCCTGTGGGAGGAGGCCAAAGCCGCGCTGTCTTGACACCCCACAAGGCGACCGGTCACTGCCAGACCAGCTTTGCCAACACGGGCAGGTGGTCCGCGCCCGTCTCCGGGCCAACCCACGCATCCACGGCGCGGAAGTGCGACGTATACCAGATGTAATCAATGCGCACCAGCGGCGGCATCAGCAGACGATACTCCGCCGGCCACGTCACGCCGAAGCCCCACCCGGCCACGCGGAACGCATCGATCAAACCGGCGCTGCGCACCAGGGCATAGCGGTCGTTCTGGTCGGTGGCGTTGAAGTCGCCGAGCAAAAGCGCCGCGCCGCCCGCCGTCGCCATCTCCGTCAGCGCCTTGATCTCGTCGATCACTTCGGGCCGCATGTCGTGCCCATCGCCGACCCTCGGCGGCGGCGGGTGCGCAACGATCACGGTCACCGGCGTGCCGTTCACGTCGATGACCGCGCGCATATGCGTATTGCCGCCCGGCCACAATTGAAACGGCGCGCTTGCCTCGACAATAGGATACTTGCTGAGCAGCCCCTTGCCGTCTACGTGATACGTCGGCTTGCCGTACAGCGCCCGGTAAGGATACAGGTCCGCCAGGTCGTGCTCGATGGCGGCCTGCTGCGCCTCGCTGAGTTCCTGTAAAGCGATGATATCCGCGCCCGATGATTCCAGTACATCGATAAACTTCTCGACAGGAGAATAATAAGCCATACCCACGTTGGCGGTCATCACGACCAGCACCGGCATGCCGGCGGGCGGCGCGGCCTGCGAGATGAACAGCGGGCCGAACAACCACACCGCCGCCGCGCCGGCCATGCTCAACAGCGCCGCCGCCCACCGCCGCCGCAGCCAGATCATCAGCGGCAGCAGCGCCAGCGACGGCAGCAAAAGGACATGCGCAAATGTGCTCAACAGCGCAACCGGCCACAGCCGGTTTCCGCCGAGAGCACGCAGCGCCAGGTACGCCAACACCAACACAGCATACAGATCGAAAGCAGCGAGACACAATCGCCACAGCGCCCGCCCCGGTTTACGTTGAATCTGGTTCACTTCACTCATTACTTTACTCCTCACTCTCGTTATTCATCACTGCACCAGCGCCCAGCATACGGTAAACTATCGTTAAAACCCATCCATACCCGTCACGGCGCAGCCATGACATACGTCCAATTCCTGCCCGGTACGCCGTTATCATAAAGAAAACGCTGGAAGATCGCAAAGTTGACCCAGACTCGCTTTTGCCCTATGCTCTCGAATAGGCTTTTATGAGGAGCAAGCTACCGGACATGAACAAGTTACTCATTTGTCTATTTATCTTGCTCGGCGTCGCGGCGCTCGGCTTTGCCGGTTATCCGGCGCGTGCCCAAGACGACCTGCCGCGCTTCGAGGAAACCGCGTGCTGGTTCGACACCGGCCTCAACGTGACGTGCGGCACCCTGACCGTGCCCGAAGACCGCACATCCGGCGCCGGCCCCGATATGCCCACCGTTCAACTGCCGGTCGCCGTCTTCCACAGCACGAGCGCCGACCCCGCGCCCGACCCGGTGGTTTATCTCAACGGCGGGCCCGGCAGCAGCTCAATCGAGTATGCCGACTACTGGATGCACGAGCCGGCTTTCGTGCTCCTGCTGGCCGACCGTGACGTCATCCTGTTCGACCAACGCGGCACCGGCTACGCCCGGCCCTCGCTCGATTGCCCGGAATATACTTATATGGTCTTCGACCAGCTTAACAAAGACCTGACCCTGGAAGAAGTCAACGAGCAGTTTGTCGAAGTGATGCTGATCTGCCAGGAGAATTTCACCAGTTCAAACATCAATCCGGCGGCGTATACCAGCGCCGCCAACGCCGCCGACCTGGAGGATTTGCGCGCGGCGCTGGGTTACGCCCGGTGGAACCTGTACGGCGTCTCCTACGGTACCCGCCTGGCGCTCACCGCCGTGCGCGATTACCCGGACGGCATCCGAAGCGTCGTCCTGGATTCGACCTACCCGCTGCAGGTCGATCTTTACGCCGAACTGACCACCAACGCGCACCGGGCATTCACCACGCTTTTTGCCGGCTGCGACGCCGACGCAAGCTGCAACGCCGTCTATCCCGATCTCGAATCGGTCTTTTATGAGACCGTCGACCGGCTGAACGAAGCCCCGGTCACCGTCTCCTTCATGGGCCTCGACATCCGCGTCACCGGCCACCTGTTTATCGAACTGTTATTCGAACAGCTCTACCGTACCAACAGCTTACCGGTTCTGCCAATTGTTATCTATGCCACGCATAACGGCGATTATAATGCTCTACAATTTGCGCTAGACGCTTATCTAGGCCAGTCGGTCCACATCAGCGAAGGGATGTATTACGCGGTGCAGTGCAGCGAGGAAATGCCCTTTTCGGCAGAGGCCGCCCAGGCCATCGACACCGGCGGCATCCCTCCGCAGATGCTGACCTACTTCAATGCGAACAACGACGCGACCTATACGCTCTGCGCGCAGTGGCTCACCCACCCGCCGAATCCCATCGAAAACATCGCCGTGACCAGCGATATCCCTACGCTGGTGCTGGCCGGCGAATACGACCCGATCACGCCGCCGGCCTGGGGCGAGCGCGCCGCCGAGACATTGCAAAACAGCTACTTCTTCCTCTTGCCCGGCCACGGTCACGGCGTCACGCGCGCCGGCGAATGCGGCGCCCTCCTGATGGTAGAATTCTTGAACGACCCGACCACACCGCCGGACGCAAGCTGTATCGATGAGCTTCGCGGACCGGAGTTTCTTGTGCCTTGACCTTGACCTTGATCTTTTCACAAGGAGTTTTTGCCATGACCCATCCTATCCCGGTGCCCAACATTCTCGCCCGGCGCAGCATCCGCAAGTTTACCGATCAGCCAGTCACCCCGGAGCAGATCGATACCCTGCTCCGGGCGGCGATGGCTGCGCCCAGCGCCCGCAACGACAAGCCGTGGCATTTCGTCTACGTCACCGAGCGCGCCATGCTCGACCGCCTGGTCGCCGTACACCAAAACGCCAAGATGTTGCACCAAGCGACCCTGTGCATCTGCGTGTGCGGTGAGCCGGGCGCGTCCGAATACTGGGAGCAGGACTGTTCTGCCGCCACCGAGAACATTTTGCTTGCCGCCACCGGCCTGGGACTGGGCGGCGTGTGGCTGGGCGTCCATCCCAAGCCGGACCGCGAGGCAAACGTGCGGGAGGCGTTGGGCATCCCCGAATCGATTACGCCGCTCAACCTGATCGCTATCGGCCACCCCGCCGAAGCAAAAGAGGCGCGCACCCAGTACGACGCCGGGCGCGTCCACGCGGGAAAGTGGTAGATCCGGCGGGCGCTCCGGCGCTCAACGGCGGCGCAGCCGGAACGTGTACGAGGTCGCCAGGTCCGGCTCCAGGGTGACATCGACGACGCCGGGGCGCTCGTCCCGGAGCCATAATTCAAGCTGGTATAGTCCCGAAGGCTCAAGCCCGCTGACGACCTGGGGGCCTTCGCCGCACACCGGGTACAGGCGCGCCAGCGGCTCGGCGTGCCGGGTGCTGTAGAGCGATGCGACCATCTCGGCGTTGGGGTCGCTGCACGTAAAGGTCAGCTCAATCGAGACCGTCCCGTGCATCGACGAGTCGAAATACCACGATATATAATCGTAAGTATCGTTGAGCAGGGCGAGCGCACCCTCGCCAGACACGTCGAAATCGCCTGCCAGCATGCCCAACTGGCGCCCCGGCAGCATCGCGCTGTCACGATCTTCGGGCGTGGGCGCAGCGGTCAAGGTGGGCGCGCGGGTGAACGTCGGCGGCGGCGTCAGCGTCGGGGCCGGCGTGAAGGTCTCGGTCGGCGGCGGCGGCGTCTCGGTGACCGGCGGCACCGGGATGATCGGCAGTCCTTGTAAATCCCCGGCAACCACGGCGCCGTCCTCGCTCACCGCGACCCAGCCCCGGCCCGCCGGGTAGTCGATCTGCGCCCAGTCGCCGGCCGGGTCGCGCCCGACGACGACCGCTTCGGCGTCCGCCGGCAGCGCCGCGCCGGACGCCCGGTATGCCGCGCCGGGGCCATCGTACACCGCCAGGTCGCGCAGCGCCGTCAACAGCACCCGACCATACGGCGTCGCCGTCGGCGGGCGGGGCGTGTACGTCGGCCTGGGCGTCGCCGTAACCGGCACCATCGTCTCGGCGCCGGCGTCGGTCGCCGGCGGGGCCGGCGTGGCGGTAGGCGGCGCGTCTTGCGGGGGCGTGCATGCCGCCAGGCTTAGTAGCGCAAACAGAATATACAGACCGGCTCGCTTGAAGTTGACGATGCGCATCGCGGCGCTCCTTAATAAGTCCTAATCCGTTCAACTCGATTCTTGTCCGATTATAACCGCTCACGGACCATACATTTAAACCTGCGCAAACGTTCTAACAGGATAGTTACAAGTTAACAACATTTACCATGCCCGTTAGATCGTATAATGGAACCAGCCAGGGGAATCTCTGGGTCTCGATTCGTATCGTTTGAAAAGCCTATATTTATGGGGAGGACGGAGCATGGCTCGGTCAACCAGCATTCACAAAAACACGAAGCAAACCGGTCAAGCCTTAGTAGAGTATGCCCTCATTCTCATCATGATTGCGCTGGCGGTCATGTCCATACTCTCGCTGATAAGGCCGGCCGTCGGGAACGTGTTCTCGAATATCATGGTTCAGATTCAGTACGGGCCGGAGGGTCCGGTGAGCGTCGGTTGGGGCAGCGACGACCCCTCGTCGTACTTCCCGCCCGGCGGCGGCGCTACCTGTAACAACGACGGGACTTGCGGCATCACCGAGAACTATTACAGTTGTCCCGCCGACTGCCCGCTGAGCATCGGCAGTTGCAACAACGGTGTCTGCGAGACCGGCGAAGATCAACACAACTGCGCGGCAGACTGCGACGACAACTGCGGCGGTGACAACCTGTGCACCGGGGACGAAGACTCGGACAACTGCCCTGACGAATGTCTAAGCCTGTGCAACAACGATGGCATCTGCAGCGGCGGCGAAACGCCCTCGACCTGCTCGGACGACTGCGGCTGCAACAGCAACGGCACGTGCGAAGGGCTGCGCGGCGAGACGACCCTGAACTGCTCCGCCGACTGCGGCTGCAACAACGACGGCACATGCCAACCCAACCGGGGCGAGAACAGCAGCAATTGCCCTGCCGACTGCTCCGGCGCCGGCGCCCTCCCCGATATCGATTGCAGCCTGATCCAGATCGGCGCGCCATCGTTCTCCAGCAGCGACAGAGTATCTGCTACCATCAACAACGGCCTCGCCGGTCCGATCTACATCGACCGGATCGTCTTCGATTGGACGAAGGTGGGCGGCAATTCAAACATCAGCGTCGATTACATCAGACTGAACGGCAGCTACATCTGGGGGCGAGACGGCGGCGCCGACGACCGGGAACCTAGCACCGACACCGCCGGCGCCGAAGCCGGCGAATGGCCGACCGGCGGTACGATCCCGGTCATTGCGGGCAGTGGATCCGGCACGCTCGAAACCGAATTCGACGATGAACAGAACTTCAGCGACGGCCCCCAGATCATCGACGACTTCGACTACACGGTGTATTTCACCAACAGTTGTATCGTCACCACCACCGGCAACGACCTGGTGCTGACCCCGGAGCCGACGCCCGTGCCCGACTGCGGCAACTACACCATCAGCCCGGTCTTCTTCGACACCAGCCGCAGCGACCGCGCCCAGGCGAGCATCGCCAACAACTCGAGCCGGCCGGTCGAAATCGTCAGCGTGGTGTTCGACTGGCCCAAGCTCAGCGACACCATGTATAACGACTTTATCCAGTTGGGCACTTACAAGCTGTGGGGCGAGAACGACGGCGGGCGCGACGAACAGCCGCCCACCGATACCGCCGGCGCCGACTCGGCCGAGTGGCTGCCCAGCGGCGCCCGAAACCTGCTCTATCCCAACTCGACCGTTGATATCTACAACGACTTCGACGGTAACCCCGACATTCGGACCAACTCGAACCCCAGCCAATACAAGTTCACCATCCAGTTGAGCAACGGCTGCCTGCTCGAGAGCGAGAATCTGCCGGAAGACACCGTTATCTACATCGACGACAGCGACTTTGCGCGCAACGGCAACTTCACCGAGTTCACCGACGCGCGCGCCTCGACCTGCTTCTACACCCGCGCCGTCGGCCCGGAGAGCATCGAGCTAGACTCCGGCGAGGTCGTGAACTCGCTTACCTACAACTTCGAGACCAGTATGCCCGGCCAGTACAGCCTGTGGTTCCACGGGCGCGGGCGCAACACCTATTGCGATTACTACTATTACTCCATCGACGGCGGCGCGCTGGCGGGCCAGCAATTCGGCGGGTGGGGTAACTGGTACTGGCGGGAGGTTCCTCGAATTGACCTCCAGCCCGGCTCGCACACGCTCGAACTGTGGGCCGGCGACGGCGGCGGTGGGAGCTGCGGTGAGGGCGGCGCCGACCTCGACGCCGTGGTCATCACCAACGACATGCTCTATGATCCCCAAGCGCTGCCCTGCGACGCCACCGCGCCTATCTGGGCCGAGGCCGAAAACGGCACCCTCAACGCGCCGGCCGTCACCCTCTTTAACTCCACGCTGGCCTCCGCGTGCCGCTACGTACAGGTGCCGGAGATCGGCGGCGAGTACGACGGCGCCGGCTGGGTGGAGATCCCGTTCGAGGTGCCCATCCCCGGCGAGTACATGATCTGGGGACGCGGCTGGGGCTTGGACGGCAACTCGAACTCGGTCTGGGTCTCGATGGACGGCGACCCCTACGAGTACCGCTGGCACATGGAGAACCCCAGCAACGGCTCGTGGGATGACTTCGTAAACAACAAGAACCGGTGGGACGCGGTCCACCATAACAGTTGGGGCATCAACGACGGCATATCCAGCCAGGACCCGCTGCGGTTCACCCTCGACTCCGGGGCGCACATCTTCCGCTGGCGCCCGCAAGAGGACGGCGCGCTGCTCGACGCCATCATCGTCGTGATGTACGGCACCAGCTACACGCCGTATGAAGAACCGGTAGCCTGCGGCGGCTCGGTTCCTACACCCACGCCGCAGCCGCAACTCACGTGCGGCGGCGATGCCCTCCTGGGCACGCTCAATAACCTGAAGTGGAAGGACGAATGGCAGTTCACCGGTGCAGTAGACACCCTGGTGACCGTCACCATGCGGCGAAGCTCCGGCAACCTGGACCCCTACCTGCAACTGCTCGCGCCGGATGGCAGCGTGCTGGTCGAAGACGACGATCACGGGCGGCTGCCGGACGACAGCACCACCAACCAGGACGCCGAACTGGCCTTCATCCTGCCCAGCAACGGCATCTACACCGTGGTCGCCACCCGCTACAACATGCAAAGCGGCAGCACCGTCGGCGGCTACACCTTATCAATGGAATGTACGCCGCTCAGCGCTGCGCCGATTTCGTGCGGCGGCAGCATTGAAGATGTCATCAACGAGGACGCCTGGTTCAACCTGTGGGAATTCGGCGGTGTGCAAGGCACCGAACTGAGCATCTGGATGGGCCGGGTCAGCGGCAGCGGCTTGGACCCGTACCTGATCCTGCTCGACTCCGACAACAACATCATCATGGAGGACGACAACAGCGGCAGCGGCGACTGGCGCAACGCCCGCATCGACTACACGCTGCCCGATTCGGGCCTGTATACCATCATGGCGACCCGCAAGGACCTGGCGGCCGGCGGCTCAACCGGCGGCTACCGGCTTGAAGTGGCGTGCGGTCTCGACCAGCAGATCACCTGCGGCGATACGATGCAGGGCACCATCAGCGACTTCGACTCCTACGATTACTGGGAATTCGACGCCACCGCCGGCGACCTCATCAGCATCGTCATGGAGCGGAACGACATCGCCGGCGGCGACCTCGACCCCTACCTGGAACTCTACAAAACCAGCAACACTAGCTCTATCCTGTATCTCTGCGGCGACGGCAATGACCAGTGCAAGGACGACGACCGGGGCGTGGGCAACAGCGCGGTTTTGAACTTCCACGTCCAGGAGACCACCTCATATACCGTCAAAGCCAGGCGAAACAGCGGCACCGGCACTTACGACCTGAAGATGGTCTGCCACGAACCCCAGCCGATCACCTGTGGTCAAACCGTCACCGGCAGCATCGACGATACCGACTTCCTGGATCGCTACGTCTTCGTAAGCCCGACCGATGGCCCGAACAATGGCCGGGTGCGCATCTACCAGGAAGTGGCAAGCGGCAGCCTGGACAGTAAGATTTACCTGTGGCGCCCAAACATCACCGTGCGCGACCACCAACCCCAAACGACCAGCGACGGGACGGAGAATGCAACGATCTACGACCCCGGCCAGGATGGGCTGACGCTCGATGCGAGCGGCACATGGGAAATCTGGGCGACCCGCTATACCGCCACCAATTACCACCCCGGCGACGACCCCAGCACCACGGGCGAGTACAGCCTGACTCTGCAATGCGACTGGGAATGGACAACCGACGAATGCGCGTATCTCAGTATCAACCCGGTTGAACTGCAAGACAGCGACACCGCGCGTGCCCTCATCACCAACACCCATCCTTACTTCCGCGCGTGGATCGACCGTGTCTTCCTAAACTGGCCGTCGGCAATCGGCGGGTACAACGACTATATCCATCTCGAATGGAGCAGCCTCTGGGGCGCCGACAACAACTCGTCGTCCAGGGATGAAAGCCCACCCACCGACAGCGATGTGGATACGCCTTTCCTGGCGAGCACCCAGCGCTACATCGATAGGGACGGCGATTACGGCTACGTCGCTAACGACTTCGATGGCAACGCCAATATCACGACCTACGCAGCGACCGACTTCCAGTACATGGTCGGCTTCATCAACGGCTGCGAAGTCGATACCGATCCCGGCGTCTGCGGCGATGGCCTCTGCACCGGCGCTGAAAATCCCAGCACGTGCTCGGCAGACTGCCCCTCCATCTGCGGCGACAGTTTCTGCACCGGCACCGAGACCACCTTCTCTTGCCCGGTCGATTGTGACGACAACTGCGGCGGTGACCACATTTGCAGCGGGTCTGAGAACTACATCACCTGCCCCAGCGAATGCGAACCGCCGCCGGTCGTCCGGGTGGAGATGGAAAGCGGCACCGTCGCCGCGCCGCAAATCAAGGTCGCTGACCTCAACGCCTCCGGGTGCTACTACGTCACGACCCCGGAGAACGGGCAGAGCGACACCGACGGCGATGGCTCGCCCGACCTCGGCAAGACAACCGTCACGTTCGAGGTCCCGGCGAGCGACCGGTACGTGGTCTGGGCGCACGTCCTGGCCCCCGATGGCTCATCGGACTCGTTCTGGGTATCGCTGGACGGCGGCGCTGAAATCAAATGGTTCGTCGATAACACAACGACTTTCGCGTGGGACCGGGTTATGAACCAGGATATCGGTCAAGACCCGGTGATCATCGAACTCACCGCCGGCACACACTCCCTAGCCTTCCGCACCCGCGAAGACGGCGTCAAGATCGACGTGATTGATATCACCAACGAGCTGAGCAGCAGCTACGTTCCCGGTGCGGTTCAATGCACCAATCCGCCGCTGCCCACCGTTCGCGTCAATGCCGGCGGCAGCGCGTACACCGACTTGGCCGGCAATTCGTGGTTGGCCGACGCCGGCTTCAACTCCGGCAGCGCCAACGGCGACTGGGGTGTTGGGCATGACATCCTAAATACCAATGATGATACTCTCTATCAGTGGTATAAGTACATCGCCGGCAACTTGACCTGGAGTTGGACGGTGCCTAACGGCAACTATGCTGTGCGGCTGCACTTCGCCGAGAACTATCACGAGTTGAGCGATCCACCGCGCAACTTCCACGTTGAGATTGAGGGCGTCCGGGTAGCTACCAACTACTCACCGTGGGACGAGGGCGGCGGCAAGTACGCCGCATCCGTGCTGGCCGTCGCACCGGTCAGTGTGAACGATGGACAGATCAACATCGCTTTCATCCAGGCGGTCCAAAACCCGGCGGTCGGCGCCATCGAGGTCTTCCCCTGCGAGGGTGCGGAATGCCAGGTCTGCGGCGACGGTCGGTGCGGCACCGGCGAAGACTTAGGCACCTGCCCGGAGGACTGCGCCATCCCGCCGGTGGCGAACTTCACCTTCAACGTGAACGACTTTGATGTCAACTTCACTACTCTGTCCACCGGTACGATCACAAGCTGGTCGTGGGACTTCGGCGACAGCGGTACCAGCGCCGATCAAAACCCGTCTCACACCTACGGCGGTGCGGCCACCTATCCGGTCACGCTCACCGTTACCGGGCCGAACGGGACCGACAGCATCACCAAGAACGTGACGATCCTTGCCGCGCAGGCGCTGCCGGTGGGCCGGTATGAGCAAACCGACAGCCGGATCGTGTACACCGGCAACTGGTTAACCTTTAGCTGGCCGAGTACCAGCGGTGGCTCGCTGACCTACACCAATGACACCAGCGCCACTGCATCGTTCAAGATCGACGGCGCGGCGCTGATCCTGTACCGGACCATCGAAGTGAACCGTGGCCCGATGGAGGTGTGCATCGATGGCAACTGCCAGATCATACAAAACTATGGCTCGATCCAGTGGCAAGCGCCAGTGACTTTCTCTGGCCTGGGCAGTGGCATTCACTACGTCACCATCCGCATGGCAGACGTCCAATACATCGACCTGGACGCCGTGGAAGTACTGGCTTCAACGCCCTTCAACCCCATCCGCATCAACGTCGGCGGCAGCGCCGGGGCCGATGTCTTCGGCAATGCCTGGGAAGGCCACGGCGGCTTCGTCTCCACCGGCGGCACTTCCGGTACAACCACCACCACGATCACCGGCACACCGACCCAAAACCAGTTCATCTACCAGAAGTACTTCTACATGTGGCCGGCCGCCGAGATGAAGTGGGAACGCGCCGTACCGGACGAGACCTTCAAGGTCAGGCTCCATTTCATGGAACCCGACCCCACCACGGGCTATCCCAGCACATTCGACATCCGAATCGAAGGGACGGTCGTAGCCAGTTCGTACAAGCCGATTGACTTCAGCGGTCAGTACGGCGCGAACTTCATCGACTTCAACAACATCGCCGTGAGCGACGGCACGCTCAACATCGACATCGTGCCGGTCACCGGCGGCAACGCGCCCAGCCTGGCCGGCATCGAAGTCATCCGCGCGTCCGACCTCTGGCCGGCGCGCGTGAGCAACGGCCTGCTGGCGCTCTATACCTTCGATGAAGGCAGCGGCAGCACCGTAACCGACACCTCCGGCTTCGGCATCCCGCTGAACCTCACCATCGACAACCCGGCCAATGTGCGATGGGTGCCCGATGCGCTCATCGTCGACTCCGGCACCTTCATCGGTTCGGCGAGCGCTGCCAGCAAGATCATCAACGCCATCCCCGGCTCCCAGGCCATCACCATCGAAGCCTGGGTCCGGCCGGCCACGGCCAGCCAGACCGGCCCGGCGCGCATCGTCACACTCTCGCAGAACAGCACCCTGCGCAACTTCACCCTGGGCCAAGACGGTAACCTGTACCAACAGCGCTTCCGCACATCGAGCACCGACTTGAACGGGACCAACCCGTCCCTGTCGTCGAACAACGGCACGGCTAAAGCCAGCCTCCAGCACATTGTGTATACGCGCAACTCGTCAGGCGCAGCTCTGATCTACATCGACGGCGTGGCAAAGTTCACCTTGATCGGCGGCAGCGTCAACAACTGGGACCCGACCTACCGCTTTGCTCTGGCAAGCGAGGTAGAGTCGGCAGACCGGGCCGGGCGCTACTGGCTCGGCACGTTCCACACCGTCGCCATCTACAACCGCGCGCTCACCACCGACGAAATCACGCAGAACTTCAAGGCCGGGCCGCAATAAACACAGCCTGAGCAGCGGGCGGCAAGCGCCGCCCCTGCTTCACACCCGTAACAAAACGGGGGCTTTCTTGCCGAAAGAAAGCCCCCGTTTCAATGACTTCCTCACCCGGTCTATCCGAAAATCTCCTCCACAATCTCGACGAAATCCTGCGCCGAGTCGGCGAGGTCGGGCACTTTCTTCACCAGGCGCTCCGCGCGTTTGCGGAAGCGCGTCAGCCGGACCGCGCCGCCCTTAAGCCCCAGCGCGTCCTCTAAATCGTCCAACAGGCCCATCGCCTGCTCGACCTGGCGCCGGTCGCCGAGCGCCTTTGCATCTTCGCGCAAGTACACCAGTTCCGCGCGCAGCGCTTCAACGTCACTTTGGGCGACGCCGAGACCGGCCAGTGTATCGCCGCCGTCTTGCGCGTCGCTGTAATCACCATCGTAAACATTACCGCCGACGCTCACCGAACCTCGCCCGACCACACTGGCCGCCCCGACATCCCCGGTGCGGATACTGTCGCCGCCGACAATCGACGCGCCATCCCCAAACGAGACGCCGGACAGCGCAATATCCCCGGTAGCCGTGTTCGCTTCCGTGGTCTTGTCGCCCGCCACGTAATCGCCGCCCTGGATATTGGTCTGATCCCCGGCGATATAGACCCCTTCGCCCGCCTTGTCCGGGTCTTCCGCGCCCGCCTTGCCCCACACGATCCCGTCCTCGGTGCGCAGGTAAAGCACCGGGATTCCCCAGTCGATATCGAGTCGCCGCGCGATGGCGCGCACCGCCTGGCGGCCTTTGGTCAGCGCCAGGTGCAGCGGCTCGCCGCCGGCTACCGCCTGGTAAAACGCACGTGCGAAGCTCGTCGCCGTCCGGTCCGGCACCTGGTACTGCATGGCGACCACCGCCGGCACCTGCGCCTTCACCAGCGCGTCGGCCATACTGAGCAAATCGCGCCCCGTGTTAGGCGTTGCCGTCTCGCAGGCGTTGAGATAGACCAACCCCAGCGAATCGCCGCCGGACAGCGCCGCGCGCAGGTTCGCCGCACCGAACGGGTACATCGCGCCGTGCTTATCGGTGAGCAAAAGCTGCCCGCCCTGCTGCGGGTCGTTCTGGCCGTGGCCGATATAGTGCAGAATGTGAACCGCGCGCTGGAGGGTGAAGACCAGTTCATCCGGGGTCAGCGGTGTCTCCAGCAGCACCGCGCCCGGCCACCCGGCGGCGCGCTCTGCGATCTCGGCGCGGGTCTCGGCCCGCCCGCCGAACAGGATATCGACGGACAGCGCCCCATCCTGCAACAGACCCTCGACCGCGCGGTGCAGACCGTCCAGTTCACGCATCACGTCCAGCCGGGCAATGTTCGGGTCGTCGATATCCGAGATGACCAGCAGCATATGCAGCGCCCCGTCCACCTCGGGGACGCGCGCCGCGCTCATCTCAACCGGGCGGCGCACCAGCAACACCTGCTGGGTGAGCAGCAGAAAGTCGTGTGCAACCGGGTCCCAGGTATACTCCCAGGGAACGTCGATCAACTCGTCGGGCAGGCTCAGCCGGATGCACAGCGCCTCCAGCCCGGCCCGGCCCAGGCTGCGCTGGTAGAGCGTCTGAATCTCGCCGGGCGGGAGCAGGCGGTCCGCCAGCCACTTGCCGAGGTCCTGGAGCGCTTCGCGCGGCTTGACCCGCTGCTGTTCGGCCATCTGCGCCATGACCGGCGCGACCTGCGGGTCGGTTTTGTCAATCGCCACCGTAACCGCGCCGGTCGTCCCGCCCGTCGGCGAATCGACGACCTGTACGCCGTAGTCACTGCCGGATTTGTGCGTAATGAAGATATCGAAGTTATACATCTCCCCTCCTGCCCAACTGCAAGCGATGCACCGGTACGATTAGTATAGCAAAATCACCGCCCCGGCCGGCGAAGCGGCGATGGGCGGCTGGGAAGCTGCATCCCGCGATGATAAAAGTACCATTCCACCGCCAGCACCAGCAGCCCGACCAGCGCGACGACCGGCCAGAACTCCTGCTGACCCAGCGCTTCGCGCTCGGCTTCTTCGAGGGTAGACGCGCCGACCGTGATGGCCGGGCGCGGCGCAATGGCGCTTTCGGCAGCCGAGAACAGGTTCACCGCGAACCACTCCGCTTGCAGCACCGCCCCATCCCGGAACACCGTCACCAGGTAGTGCCCCGGCAGCTCGGTCTCGCTGAAGTTAATCGCCTGCTCGCCGACGGCCAGCGCGCGCGCTGCGCCGTCGGGCCGCATGACCTCAACCGCGTCGGCGGCAAGCTGCGGTCGAATCAGCACACTGTCGGTCGGGCGCAGCACGTCGGGCGCGCCGACCACGCGCGACGGCGCGAACCACTCCAACAGATTCGCCATCAGCACCGGCCAGGCAATCTGGAGCGGCAGGTCCGAGCGATACAGGTCAAACGCCAGGATCGCAACCTGCCGGCCCGCCGCTTCGCCGGCCAGGATAAGCGGCCCGCCCTCGACCTTCGCCAGCGGCGTCGCCCACTCCACACCGCTTAACTGTACGATATCGGCCACGTGCAAGTTGTTCAGCGTCACGAACGCCATGCGCGGGTCCGATTCTTCGACTTGCAGCAGTCCCGTCTCGCTGCTCGTGCCGGTGACCTCGAACAGCGCGGTGCTCTCCTGCGGCCCGATGATGAGCAGATCGCCCATCGGCAGCGAGGCCGGCGCCGACCGGTCAAAGATGTAAAGATCAAACGGCTCCTCCGGCAGCGGTTGGCCGGGCGCGGCGCGGTAAGACTGCACGTCCGGCAAAGCCCGCAGCAGTTCCTCGATGTAGACATTGCCCTCGGTGACCAGCAAAATCCGCCCCGCGCCTGGCGGCATATACACCGCCCAGGCTTCGTCGTCCACCGCCAGGTAATCCGGTTGCGCCGAAGCCGCCGGCCGGGTCAGCCGGGCGTAAATGCGCGTCGGGTTGGGCAAATCGGCCAGGTTCACGTCGAGCGAAGCGCCGGCGAGCACGGTGTAAGACGCGGCAAAATAAATCTCGCCCGAATCGTCAAGCTCGACGCTGAAGATCACGTCCATATCCTCCGCGCCGAAGTTCGTAATCTGCGCGAAAAGCTCCGGCCCGGCGCCCGGCACAGGCCGCGCCGAAAGCGCCGTAATCGCCAGGTTCGCCGCCTCCGCACCGACGGGGATGTAGCGCATCTCGCCCGGCACACCCGGCAAATCGTCCGGCAGACCGCCGTCGCTGATGACCGCAATCGAAGGCAGCGTGCTGCCCTGGACGCTCGCCGCCGCCAGCGTCAGCGCCGACTCCCAGTCCGCCGCCTCCATCGAAGGCCGGGCCTGGTCCAGTGCATCGCGCAGCGCGCTTTTGTCCTCGGCCCCGGCGATCAACACGCGCGGCACCGCCCCCACCTCGATCAGCGTCATCACGCTGCCCTCGCCCAACTGCTGGATCATCTCGCGCGCCAAGTCACGCGCCTGTTCGAAGCGGTCCGGCGCGATATCGGTCGCGTTCATGCTCGCCGAAGCATCCAGCAGCACCACCACGCTCCCCTCGATCAACGCCGGCACCTCGCGGAACGGGCGCGCCAGCGCCAGCACCAGCGCCGCGAGAATCAAAAGCTGCAAGAGCAGGAGCAGGTTACGGCGCAAGCGCTGCCAGGGCGCGTTGGCTTCGCGGTCGCGCATCAGGCGCTCCCAGAGCAGCGTACTGCTCACCGGCACCTCGCGCCGGCGCAGGCGCAGCATGTAGAGCAAAATGATCGGGATGGCAAAGGCTGCGAGGCCCAGTGCAAGCGGCGTTAAAAACGACATGTTGATCTCCGTGGTGAACCCGTCCCCCCTTATTCGCGCGGAAGTGCCGGAAGATTTTTAACCACGAATAAGCGCGGACAAACTCGAATGAAAGCTTTTCCTGTTCGTGCGAAATTGTGTCTATCCGTGGTGGACCATTCTTCCCGCCGGCCCGCGCCGAGCCTTATTTTATCACCTCAACCGTCACGGGTAGAATCACGAAATCGCCGCCGCCCTCCAGCGGCGCGCGCGCGCCCGTGAGCGGGTCGTACAGCCCGACCTCCAGCGTCGCCGGGCCGGTATAGTCCGCGCCGGCCTCGTTGAAAACCAGCGCGTGTTCATCGACGATATACTCACCCGCGACCCAGCCGGTTGTAGGCCGTTCGCCGCCGGCGGGCGGGCGGTCGCTCTGCGCGATGACGCGGCCCCCGGCGTCGAGCAAATGCACGAAGACGGCGTAGGGAAGGTCGCTCGCGCCCGCCGCGCGCCAGACCAGCATCAACGGCAACGCCTCGCGCGCGGTGAGGCGCTCCGCGCCGGTGCTGAACCCCACCAACTCGCCCGCGCCGGCGAACGTCACCCCCACCGGCACGGCGAACGGTGGCGGCGTCAGCAAATGATCGACTGCTTGCACGTCGTATTCGGCCAGCACATTCCCGGCGCCTCCCCAGTCGATCAGAAGCATCACCGTGCCGGTCGAGACGCCGGGCGGCAGCGTCACCTCGTACCAATCCAGCAGCACCGCGCCGGGCGCGCCGCCGGGCGGCGACAAATCCACGCAGGCGCCGGCGCACAGCCGGCCAACCGGCGCCGGCGCTTCGCCGACCCGCCAGCGCAGCGTTACACGCAGCGTCTCGCCCGCCCGGACCGGACCGCTGCCCGGCGCACGGTACGCCAGCGCCCAGCCGGCGGGCAAATCCGCACTGATCTGCAAAAAGCCGTCGCCATCTTCGACCAACGCCGGCGGCTGCGCCGGCGGCCCCACGGCCAGCGTGCCCAGGCTCGCATCTTTG
>JAFGMM010000329.1 GCA_016927535.1 Anaerolineae bacterium | reverse complement strand
GCCCCTCGTGGGAGAGGGGTTTGGGGAGAGGGGGAACAGGTGCACAAACGGTCAAAATTCTTAAGTTGATGTGCATGGGGCCGGTTTGAAACCGGCCCTGACCGGGCGGGGTTCACGCTGCGCCGCCCCCCCTACTGCCGGGCCTCCCATTCCTGGATCGCCGACTGGATAAGCTGCCGGACCTCCAGGTCTTCGACATCGCCGACGCCCTCGTAAGCCTTGTCATCGACGACGATGGTCACGCCGCCGGCGATGTTGGGGCGGATGTGAATGGAGCGCCCGGCGAATTGCGGAGAATGTTGCAGCTTATACTGCAAGAAGTCGTCGATTTGTTCGGCGATGGTGGGCGCGCTCTGCTCGGAGGGGGCCGGCCCCGGCGTAGGGCGCTGCCCGATCATCACGCGACCGATCTGGCGGAGCATATGCGGCGATTTCTCGCCCGGCGCACCCGGCTTTTCCTTCGTGGCCTGGACGCTCTGCTTGAGGCCCGACACGTCGGGCGGTACGTAGGATGATGCCGATGGCGGCGTGGGCGCCGTCTGCCGGGCCGGCGGAGCGAGCACCTGCGCCATCTGCATGAGCGAGCGCAGCACCCCGGCAAAGCGCCGGCGCAGGTCGGGGTCGGTGAGTTGGCGCAAATCGCGGTAGCGCCGGTGCCCGAAGTCGATAATCAGCGAACCGTCGGCCAGGTCGCGCCAGACGCGCAGCACCTCCACGGCATCGGCGGGCGCGCCGGCCTCCGAGACCGGCACTTCGGCGGCGGCTTCAACCTCCGGCGTTTCGGCGGCGCGCACGGCGCCGGGCCGCTCGGCCACGGCTTCGACCGTGACCGGTTCGGCGTCCGGGGCCGCCGGTTCTTCCTCTGCCGGCACGTCATCGCTGCCATCCAGCATTTCCGGCGAAGGCTGCTCTAAATCCTGGGGTTCTTCTATCATATTCATTGGATGCGCCTCCGCGTCGGCGAGCGCCGCTAACTGCTCGGTCAAGGTCTCGATCGGGGGCGGCCCCGGCACGGCGTCGGTTTGCAGCCAGTCGAGGGCGGCCTCTTGCGGGATATTGACAGGTCCAGAGATATCTACCGCGTCGGTCTCCGTGTCTTTAGCTTTGCCCTTATCTTTGTCCGGCTCCTCGGTCATCACAAAGTTGACGATGGCGGACCAGAGGCGCGCGAAGATGCCCGGCTGCGGGGGGAGGCCGCTTTCCCGGCGGGTGCGGCGATAGGTGATCCAGACCAACACCACGACCAGCAGTATAGTCAGGAGAAACATATTTATGCACAGCGGCATGATCCCGCTGTTGAAAAACTCTGTGATATCGTTCATGATTGTCGCGCCCCGCTTCAATTAACATCTAAATCTAATATTACGCCTCCCTATTATGGTGCGGCAGTCCCGTAGAATGCAAGTGCGTCACGCCTTCCTCAATCTGAGCTTAACAAAATTCTGTCAATCTCGAGTCTCTTGCAGCGCCTTGCCGGATGTGTTAGCTTTGCCAGGGTAAAAAAGTTTAGGATTTGGCGTCTGGGAGGATAAACCACTTTGCGAACCCGACCTCACTGGCTCCTGCTCAGTCTCGGCGCGCTCATCGTGCTGATGCTCTTTTTGTTCCCGATGTGGTGGCCGCTGGTCGCCGGCCGGCAGCCGGTGATTCTGTTCCCCGGCGTATCGGCAGAGGAACAGGTTATGCTGGAGACGCTGCAAGCCATCGACCCCACCCAGGCGGCGCTGACGTATATCTCAGGCACACCGACCGCCGTCCCTGAAGAACTGCAAGCCATGCCCGAACTGGAACGGCCCGTCATCCTCTCGCGCGGAGTGTTCGTTACCATCGATGCGCTGCACTGGGCGCGCGGGGTGGTGACGCTGTTCAAAGACGCCGGCGGCGCGCATCTCCTGCGCTTCGAGAACTTCGAAGCGCGCAACGGCCCGGCCCTGGAGGTGCTGCTCTCCATCCACCCCGAACCGCGCACCCCCGCCGAGGTTCACCAGGGCGCCGGCGCTATCACGTTGGGCCAGTTGGTCGGCAGCCTGGGCGACCAGAACTACCCGGTGCAGAGCAATGTCGATCTCACGCTGTATAACAGCGTGGTCCTGTACTCGCGCGAGATGAACGTAGTGTTCAGCACCGCGTCGCTCAGGCCGGTGATCCAGTAGGGCAGGTATGAGCACACAGCACACATTAGACCGGCTCCGCAGCGACGCCGGCTTCATCAAAAATGTCGTCGCGTGGCAGCGCACGCCGGCGCGCCCGGCCCGCTATGCGCCGCACCCCGCCGCGCTCGACCCGGCGCTGATCGACGCGCTGCGCACGCTGGGCACCGAGACCCTGTACACGCACCAGGCCGCCGCCGTCGAAGCCGCACTGGGCGGCGAAAACGTGGTGGTGGTGACCGGCACCGCATCCGGCAAGACGCTGTGCTACAACTTGCCGGCGCTCCAGGCCTGCCGCCGTGACCCGACCGCGCGCGCGCTTTACCTTTTCCCCACCAAAGCGCTGGCGCAAGACCAGGCGGCGGCGCTCGACGCGCTGGTAAACGCCCTCGACCGCGAGGTCGGCGTCCACACCTTCGACGGCGACACGCCCAGCCGCTGCCGCGCCGCCGTCCGGCGCGCCGCCGGGATCATCCTCAGCAACCCCGATATGCTGCACCAGGGCATTCTGCCGCAGCATCTCAAGTGGGAGACGTTTTTCTCGAACCTGCGCTACGTGGTCATCGACGAGATGCACATCTATCGCGGCGTGTTCGGCAGCCACATGGCGAACGTGCTGCGCCGTCTGCGCCGCATCTGCGCATTTTACGGCAGCGACCCGCGCTTCATCTGCACATCCGCCACCATCGCCAACCCGCAAGAACTGGCCGAAAAACTCATCGAAGCGCCGGTAACCTTGATCGATGACGACGGTTCGCCGCAGGGCGAGCGGCATTTTATCCTGTACAACCCGCCCGTGATCGACCCGGCGCTGGGCCTGCGCGCGAGCCACACCCGCGCCGCCGAGCGCATCGCCGCCGAGTTCCTCTCGGACGACGTGCAGACCGTAGTTTTTGCGCGCGCGCGGCTCAGCGTGGAGGTGCTGTTGGGCTACCTGCGCGATGCCGTGGCGCGCTACGGCTTGGGCGACAAGGCAGTGCGCGGCTACCGGGGCGGCTACCTGCCCAACGAGCGCCGCGAGATCGAAATCGGTCTGCGCGACGGCGATGTGCGCGGCGTGGTCGCGACCAACGCGCTGGAACTGGGCATCGATATCGGCGCGCTGAGCGCGGCGGTGCTGGCCGGCTATCCGGGCACCATCGCCAGCGCGCGCCAGCAGGCCGGGCGGGCCGGCCGGCGCGCCGAGGTCAGCGCGGCGGCGCTGGTGTGTTCGAGCCAGCCGCTCGACCAGTACATCGCGGCGCACCCGCGCTACCTGTTCGAGCGCTCGCCGGAGCACGCGCTGATTAACCCCGATAACCTGGTCATCCTCGCCGGTCACCTGCTCTGTGCGGTGTACGAATTGTCGTTCCGGCGCGGCGAGCGCTTCGGCGCGTTCGGCGACGTAACCGGGATGCTGGAGGTGCTGGCGGAAGACCGCGCGATTCACGCTTCGGGCGACCAGTTCCGCTGGGTGAGCGAGCAGTACCCCGCCGGCGATATCAGCCTGCGCAGCAGCAGCGGCAACACGATTGTGATTCAGGCGCTCGCCGATTCTTCCTCCGGCGGGAGAGGGGAACAGATCATCGGCGAGATCGACCGGGAGACGGCGCCGCTGCTGGTCTACGAGGGCGCGGTGTACCTGCACGAGGGGCAGCAGTATTTGATCGAGGCGCTGGACTGGGAGAACGGCTTAGCCACAGCGCGCCCCGCCGACGTGGATTACTACACGCGCGCCAGCAGCAGCACCGGCGTGACGATCTTGAACGAGTTCGACAGCGCGGTGATCGGCGACGTGGTCAAAGTGCACGGCGGGGTGCGCGTCACGTGGCAGGCGAGCAGCTACCGCGTCATCCGGCGCTACACCGGCGAGACGCTGGGCCAGGGCGTGATCGACATCCCGGCGCAGACTTTCGAAACGACCGCGTACTGGCTCTACCTGACGCCCGACCTGACCGAGCAGCTTGTCGAGGCCGGGTTGATCCTGCTGCCGAACGACTACGGCCCCGACTGGCCGGCGCAGCGCGACACCGCCCGCCGGCGCGACGAGTACCGGTGCCGGCGCTGCGGGATCGGCGAGGACGAAGCGGGACGCGAGCACGACGTACATCACATCCAGCCCTTCCGCGATTTCGGCTATGTGCGCGGCAGGAACGAGAACTACCGGCAGGCTAACCGGCTCGACAACTTGATGACGCTGTGCCGGAGCTGTCACCGCGCGGTCGAAGGGGCGCTGTACACCCGTTCGGCGCTGAGCGGGCTGGGCGCGCTGCTGCAAAATCTGTGCACGGTGCATTTGATGTGTGCGCCGTATGACCTGGGCGTGGTGGTCGAGCAGCGCTCGGCGACGACCCTGGCGCCGACCATCATCATCTACGACAACGTGGCGGGCGGGTTGGGCTTCAGCGAACGGCTGTACGAATGGCACGATGACCTGCTCCGCGACGCATTGGCGACGGTGCGCGCGTGCGGCTGCACGGAGGGATGCCCGGCGTGCGTTGGCCCGCCGGGCGAGGTCGGCGCGGCGACGAAGCAGCTCACGGAGGCGCTGCTGGTGGCGATGTTGGGGGAAGAAAGATCATAGAAGAAGGCAGAACAATCTGGCGCGGAGAGCGCAGAGGAGAAAGAGAGGAAATATTACAGAATCCCCCGTACCCCCGGTGTCCCTGCGACAAAAACTGTGCGCTTCCTTCGCACCGGCCCGGAAAAACAAGTGCTCTCCGGGAGTGTGACGCCCCGGATTTCTTCCCTCTGTGTCCTCTGCGTCTCTGCGGTGAGTTATTTTCAAGGGAGCTAACCATGTTGCGGTGCAGCACCACAAGAGGATGAAAATACCTCACCCCCTCTTATCCCCCTCTCCATTGGATGGAGAGGGG
>JAFGMM010000328.1 GCA_016927535.1 Anaerolineae bacterium | reverse complement strand
GCCCCTCGTGGGCGAGGGGTTTGGGGAGAGGGGGAACAGGCGCACAAACGGTCAAAATTCTTAAGTTGATGTGCATGGGGCGGGTTTCAAACCCGCCCACCTCACTTATCTAGGGCCGGTTACAAACCGGCCCCTACAATTCGCCAACAGCGTCAAGATGCGGGCTACTTTACCCCGCTCCCGCCGATGTGTAAACCGCCGTCTTCTGTTGACATTTTAGAACATTTGTACTATATTTGTATAATCCATCGAATCACAATAGGACCATCTCCCTGGAGGAGGGTTAAAGACATGGCAAACCAAGCCGAGCCGGCGCGCGTTGTCCTCGAAGGCGTGCCGCGTGTGAGCTTCGAGGTCATCGAACCGGGTAGAGATGTCGAGACTACCCCATTCCCGGCCTGTTTGCGGGCGTGCCTGGAATACCTGGGCGAGGATTACGGTTATATCGAGACGGAGTTTGACGGACAGATCTGGCGGTCGAGCCGGCTGTATGCCCATCTCATAGGCGCGTGCGGCGCGGCCTTTCGCCTCTCGTGGCGACCGGGCTGGCATGAGGACAACGTGGAGATCATGTACATGTCCGACGAGCCGGGGGCGCCGTTCGAGCGGGCGTTCCGGGCAGCCGGCTATGAATACGAAATCCTGTTCCCGCAGGAAGAAGGCGATAACGAAGCGTACTTCCGCCGGCGCATCATCGAGAGCATCCGCGACCGGAGCCGGCCTGTCCTGGGGTTTGGCGTCGTCGGCCCGCCCGAATGCTGCATCATCGCCGGCTACGACGCGGGCGGCGATGTCTTGATCGGTTGGAGCTTCTTCCAACACATTCCCCTCTTTAACGCGGGCGTCGAGTTTGAACCATCGGGCTACTTCCGCAAGCGCGCGTGGTTCCCAGACACACAGACCCCAATCCTCATCGGCGACAAGGCCGAGAGGCCGCCGCCGGGCGAAGTTTACCGCGATGCGCTGGCGTGGGCGCTGAAGGTAGTACGGACGCCGGTCGTGAGCGCTTACCTCAACGCCGACCGCCATAACGGTCTCGCCGCCTACGACGCCTGGGCCGAGCACCTGACGCATGACGACGAACTCACAACCGACGATATGGGCGCGCTGTTCGGGCGCTTCTCGGTGCACGACAGCGCCGTCGGTACGGTGGCGGAGGGGCGCTGGTATGCTCACCTGTTCCTCAAAGAGATCGCCGGACACGAACCCGGCATGGCGGAAGAATTGCTGGCCGCCGCCGCGTGCTACCGGGCCGAGCATGATCTGATGTGGGATAACTGGAATCTGCTCGGCGGGTTGGGCCAAACCGAAGCGCACGTCCGCAAGTTCGCCGACCCAGAGCTGCGCCGCCGGATGGCGTCGATCATCCGCCGCGCACGCGACCAAGACGCCGAAGCCGCCGGCCTCATTGAGCGGGCGCTGGCAAAGTAACCTGCGACCCCAACCCCGGTCGTGGGAACCGGACAGCAGCTTGCAGCACATCTACCAGGCGTGGATGTGCTTTTTGCACATCGATTGCCGGGTGATTATCCTACGCCGCCGCAGCGGACAGATTATATCCGGTATAATAAGTACCGGAGACCTATGGACGAGGTTTGAAAGATGTTGTTACGGCGCATGCTTCACCGTATCGTAATCTTTTTCGTATGCGCGCTGGCGGTGATACCCTTACCCTTTGCCCATGCGCAAGACCTGCCCGCCGCGCTGACGACCGCTACCCGCCTCAACATGCGCAGCGGCCCCGGCGATAACTACTCGATCATCGCCAAGCTGCCCTACGGCACGCGCGTCACGCTGCACGGGCGCAGCGCAAACAGCCGGTGGGCGTTGGTCGAAGCGGAGGCCGGGCGCGGCTGGGTGAGCACATATTATCTGGAGCCGGACGCCGGCGTACAACTGAGCGCACTCCCGGTCGCCGGTGCGACCGCCGCGACGACTCGCGCGGACAGCGCAGCGCCGGCCGGCGCGAACACTGCCGCCACTACCGTTAATCTTCGCATGCGTGAAGGGCCGAGCGAGGAAGACGAGATCATCGCCGTGCTGCCCAAAGGGACGGTCATCACGCTGGGCAGCCGTTCCGGCGACGGGAACTGGGTCCGCGCTGCCGCCGCCGACGGGCTGAGCGGCTGGGTTTCAACGTGCTGCATCAGCGTCGTCGCGCCGCCCGCCGCGCCGGCCTCTCCGCCCGCCGCCGCGGGCGACAGCGCCCAATGGCCGCTGAGTGTAGACTTCATCACGGTCGGCTCGCGCACCCGCGCGATCTACCTGCGCGGCCTGGCGATGGGCCGCAACCCGCACGTTTTCATCAAGATGGGCGACTGCAATGTCCAGACCGCCTTTCTGTTCGCCTTCTTCGACCGGGGCGAATACAATCTCGCCGAGTTCGCCTACTTGCAGCCGGTCATCGACCACTATCGCGGTTCGTTCGTGCGCGACAGCCTGACGGTGTGGAGCGGCGGCGCGGCGTTCATGCCCTTCGACACGCTTCTGTCTAACCCCAGTGTTTGCGAGCGCGACGAGACGCCGCTCGACTGCGAGATCCGCCTCCAGAACCCCAGCGTCGCCGTCATCGCCTTCGGGCAGAACGACGGGCCGAGCTTCGCCGACGACCTGCGTAAGCTCGTCAAGTACACCGTCGATCAAGGCATCGTGCCCATTTTGAGCACCAAAGCCAACGTCCCCGGCGAAAGCGCCGAGTACAAGAACGGCGTCATCCGGCAGGTCGCCGCCGAGTACGGCGTGCCGCTGTGGGATTGGGGCAAGGTCGCCGACGCCGCGCCGCCGGAGAAGCTCTGGGATGCGAGCGGTCATCTGCTGTGGTATCCGATGTATTACAATGACTCTAACGCGCTGTTCATGGGGCACTCGCTGCACAACCTGACCGGTCTCATAGCGCTGTATACGGTCTGGCAGCAAGCGTTGTATTAGATCGAACGTGGGGGGAGATAACACCGTGATTCGCCGTGCTTTGCGTCGCTTACCGCTCGTCCTGGCCTGCCTGGCGCTCGCCGCGCCCGTTCATGCGCAGGACCAACTTGCCGCGTTGACCACTGCCCAGGTGTTGAATGTGCGCACCGGCCCCAGCGAGACTTACGATATCATCGCCGGGCTGCCCTACGGCACGCCGGTCGCGCTGCACGCGCGCAGCGCCGACGGCTTTTGGCTGCTGGTCGAGGGGATCGGCGCGTATGGCTGGGTGAGCGCCTACTACGTGCAGCCCGGCCCCGGCGTCAGCTTTGACGCGCTGCCCGTGAGCACCGAGACCGTCGCGCCGGGCAGCGCGCCGCCTGCGCAGTCTCCACAACCGCCGGCGGCAGCGCCGGCCGGCAGCGCCGTCACCACGACCGCGCTCAGGCTGCGCGCCGGGCCGGGCGAAGACCACGACACTATCGCCGTGCTGCCGGGCGGGGCCGCGCTCACGCCAGGCGAGACCTCCGCCGACGGCTACTGGGTGCGCGTGACCACGCCGGAGGGGTTGAGCGGTTGGGTCTCGACCTGCTGCGTCGCCGAGGGCAGCGCGCCGGACGAAGCCGGCGACGCCGCGCCGGACGACATGGCCCAGGCGCTCTGGCGGCTCGGCGCGCCGGCGTGGGCGGTCAACCAGGATTTTTACTCCATCGGCGCGCGCACCCGCGAAATCTATCTAAGCGGGCTGGCGATGGGCCGCAACCCGCGCGCCTTCTCCAAGTTCGGCGATTGCAACAGCCGCACGGTTTTCTTCCTCAGCCAGTTCGACCGGGGACAGTATAACCTGGGGCCGTACCAACACCTCCAGCCGACCATCGACCACTTCGCCGGGTCGTTTGCGCGCGAGAGCATGACGGTGTGGGGCGGCGGTACTTCGTGGATGGTGTTCGACTCGCTGTGGGCCAATACCGCCTACTGCGGGCCGGACGAGACGCCCGTTGCCTGCGAGTTCCGGCTGCACAACCCCGGCTTTGCCGTCATCGGCTTCGGCACCAAAGAGATGGGGCACACGCAGCTTTTCACCGAGAGCCTGCGCGCCCTCGTCGAGTACGCGATCAATGCGGGCGTGGTTCCCATCCTCAGCACCAAAGCCGACAGCCTGGAAGGGGAAGGTCAGTATAACAATGACATCATCCGGCAGGTCGCCGCCGAGTACGGCGTGCCGCTGCTGGAGTGGGGCAAGATCGCAGCGGCGCTGCCCGGCGACGGCCTCTGGGAAGACGGGCATCATCTGGGCTGGTTCCCACCATACTACAACGACTCACGCGCCTACTACACCGGTCACTCGGCCCGGAACCTTGCCGTGCTCATCACGCTGGACGCCGTATGGCGCGGCGCGATGCAGTGATGCGGCGATAAGAACTCCTTCTCTGGAAACAACCACGGAGCGCACGGAGGTCACGGAGAAAGTAGGGGATCGAAAAACACTCTGTTATACCAGCGCAAACGCCGGTTTGCCCGTAGGGGCGGGTTTCAAACCCGCCCCATGCACATCAACTTAAGAATTTTGACCGTTT
>JAFGMM010000327.1 GCA_016927535.1 Anaerolineae bacterium | reverse complement strand
CCCCTCTCCATGTTATGGAGAGGGGGAATCGGAGCCAACATCTGGGGGGTTCTCCCCCTCTCCACCATGTGGAGAGGGGGCTGGGGGTGAGGTGAGTCTAAAACATTTTCTGAAGGTCTATAATAGGCCAGGTGCGTCCATTTTCATCTGCTGCGCGCCCTGGTGCGATAAACATTCTGAAGGAGATAGAGAAAAAACCATGAGCAGCGAAAACATCGAATTGAACGCCCAAAAGCGCACCGTGACGGGCAAACACTTCAAGAAGTTCCGGCAGCAGGGTTGGGTGCCGGCAGTGTTCTACGGCCCGAACCGGGAGCCGGTGAAATTGCAAATCGCGGCGCGTGAGCTAGCCATTGTCCTGGCAGAAGCCGGCGGCTCTCAACTGATCGACCTGAAGGTCGAAGGGGAGACTCACCCCGCCCTGATCCGCGAGGTTCAGCGCGACAGCGTCCGTGATATCTTGCTTCACGTCGATTTGTACGCCGTCTCGATGGACCGCAAAATCCGCACTGAAGTACCCATCGAGCACATCAATGAAGTGCCGCTGGTCGAGGAGCACGAAGCCGTGCTTGTCGTCGGCGCCACCACGCTTGAGGTCGAATGTCTGCCGGGCAACCTGCCCGCAACTCTTCCGGTTGACCTCAGCGTGCTGGTCGATTTCGACACGGTGATTAACGTCAGCGACCTGACCATGCCCGAAGGCGTGATCATCCTCAACGATCCCGACGAAATGATTGCGACTCTCACCCGCCTGGCAGCCGAAGAAGAAGAGGAAGAGGAATTCTTCGACGCCGAAGCGGTCGAAGTGATCGGCAGAGGTAAGGCAGAAGAAGGTTTCGACGAGGAATAATCGCCCGCCCTCGCCTTGCGGTCAGGGCGTCGCCGGTATATCAATCCACTGTCCCGCCAGGTTGCCGGCCTCGTCGAGCACATCGACGCCGCGCGTGCTGCCGTCCTCTAAGAAATAATACATGCCGATGCGCCAGGCGCCATCCGGCGGGATGTTTATGTCTTCGCCCAGGTCAAGGCGCGTCTCGACCAGGTCGCCGGCCTGCCACGGCCCGCGCCACGCCGGGACATCTGACTGCGCGATGCGGCTGCCGCCGGCGTCCAGCAGATGGACGAAGAAGCTGTACTGCCGGTCGGCGGGGCCGGACGGCTCCCACGTGAGCACAAAGCGGCGCGCGCCCCGGTAGGCGCGCAGCGTAACGCCGTTCGCCAGCCGGCTGTCAATCGGCGCTCCGACCGGACCAACCGGCGGTTTTGTCTGTATGATGCCATACGCGCCGTGCGGGAAAATAAGCTGCTCCGGTGGATAAGACGTTGGCGCATCGAATACCATCAACCATACCGCCGGCGCAGCCGGGTTGACCGTCGTGTGCTCCGAGTTCACAAAGCGCACGCCGGCCGGGTAGTCGTAGAGCAGCACGCGCCACACGGCGGGCTGCTCGTCGGTCTCCGGGTCTTCGCCGGCGCTGTAGACCAGGATTTCCCCAGCCCCGGCCATTGCTGCCTCTCGGACCGCCAACAAATCCCCCAACGGCGCGCCGAAGGCCTCGCGCACGTCATGCGTATCGACGAACGCCAGCAGCGCCAGCGTCAGGTAGACCTGCACCGCCGCGATGACGACCGCCGCTCCCAACGTTACGCGCCGCGCCGCCGGCCTCCTATCGACGAAATCCTGCGCGCCCGCCGCCAGCGCAATGAACGCGCCCGGCAGCATTGCGATCAAATAGTGCGGGTAGGCCGGCGTCCACGTGACCGAGAAAACCGCGATGGGCAGCCACACCCACAATCCGATCACCAGGCGCGGGTAATCGCGGCGCCGCCAGCCCCGCGCCAGCAGCCACAGCGCAAGAACAAGCCCGAACGCCCCGATCATCTCCAGAACACCCCACACGCCCGGCACGCCGTCGAGATACGCCCGGAACGCCTTTTCACCTGCCAGCGCGTGGATCTGCGCGCCGGAGATGAGCAGGTGCGCGTAACCGAGTGCCTCCGTGCTGAGGCCCGGCACGCGCCCCGCGCCGCCGGTAAAATGGCTTATCCGGTTCAAGTCCAGCCAGCCGCCTTGCAGCGCTGCAATCCCGAACGGCGCGAAGGTCAGCGCCGCCAGCGCTGCGCCCAACCAAAACCGGCGATGGATGCGCCGCCGCCCGATCACGAGCAGCACCAGCGTCAGCGGAGCCAAGCTCACCGCCGCCATGTGAATCTGCACGGCCAGCGCGAGCAGAACAATGTGCACAGCCTGGCGGCGTTGGCGCGCGCCGTCGTCATCGACGAAGCCGCGCAGCCCGGTATACACCAGCGCCACCGCGAACGGCGGCAGCAAATCCTGCGCCCAAATCTTGCGCGAATACAGCACCGCCCACGGACTCGCCGCGTAGAGCAGCGCCGCCGTCAACGCCGCCCACCTGCCGAAGTAGCGCCGCGCCAGCCGCCACCCCAGCGCCACTGCCAGCACGTTGAGCAGGCCGACGAACCAGGTCGCCATGACCGGGTTAGACGAAATCGCGTAGGGAATTGCGAACAGGTACACGCTCACCGGAGGATTGGGCAGCCCCACCGACGACCGGATGCCGTGCAGCGGGAAGCTGCGCCCGCGCGCCATGTCGAGCGCCGCCTGGCTCAGCAGCGCTTCGTCGCGCTTGAACTCGGTAATGCCGGGCCATCCCATGCGCATCACCGCCGCCAGCAGCAAAATCAGCAGCAGCCAGATAAGCTCAGTCCGCCGGTTCATTCGTGTCACCTACCCTATTCTTGGTCAAGACGAACCCGGCCAGCAGCCCGGTCAGCGCGCCAAGCGAGACCGCCGCGCCGAGATAAAAGCTCGGCGGCGCGAAGACCAGTTCGACCGTATGCGCACCGGGTGCGTCGATGTACAACGCCCGAAACGCCGTATTCGCCCGGTAGATCGGCGCCGGTTCGCCGTCAATCATAGCGCGCCAGCCGGGATAATAAACCTCGCTCAGTACCAGGTACGCCGGGCCGGATACCTCCACCGCGTAAACCAGGCGGCCCGGCTCGTACGCCACAGGCTCGACATGGCCGCCCACGCCGCCCGCCGACGCCGGGCCGTCCTCCACGTAGACTACCGTGCCGGGGTCCCAGTTGGGCGCGTGGATCGCGTCCCATGCTTCCATCGGCTGCGCGGTGCTCACCGCGCGCGGCACCACACGCGCCAACGGCTGCGCGCGCCGGTTCTCGTAGACTGCCAGGCCGCCGCCGTCCTCGAACACGAGCGCGAAATCGTCCGCGAACGGCGCGCCGGCCGGCGGATCGCCTTGGGGCCGGACGACGTAGCGCGCGCCCAGGAAGTCCCAGACCGGCGTACCGCGCTGCCCGGCGCTCCAGTAGAAGGTTTCGTATGACGAGAGCGCCAGCGGGTTATGCAGCCCGTAAATATCGTATAGTCCTACCCCATAGAACGCCGCCGCGTCCGGCTGCCACGCACCCGCCGCGCCCTCGATGCGAAAGACGCCCTCCTGTGCGTGCAGCCACGCGAGCAGCGCCGGGTGATCGTAGCCGGCATACGGGCTGTCGGCGTCTACCTCGATCCCCGCGCCGTTGGCGATCAACTCGGCGGCGAGCAGGAGGATAAGAATTTCACCACAGAGCACACGGAGTACACGGAGACTTTTTAAGCGCCTCTCCGTGTTCTCCGTGTTCTCCGTGTGCTCCGTGGTGACGAGTAACGCCTGCACCCCCAGCGCGGCAAGCCCGGCCAGCGCAAAATCGAACAGCAGCACAAAGCGCGCCGGTGCGCGCAGACTGTTTAAGAGCGGCAGTTCGTGCGCCAAGCGATAGAGCGGCGTGTATTCGCCCAGCGCCATCAGCAGCGCCAGCGCGCCGAACATCACCAGGAACCGGGCGAGCGGCTGTTTGCGCGCCCGCCACGCCCCGTAGAGCGCCGCCAGCAGCGCCAGCGCCCCGGCATACCCCACCTCCACGCGGTCCCAGTCGCCCGTGAAGTGGTCCGGCCCGCGCCCGTATACCCACGGCATCGCCAGCCCCACCAGCGCTTGCGGCGGCAGGCTGAAGCGCGTCGCTTCCGCGTAGCTGATCGATGCGCGCAGGCTGTGCGGCGTCAACTCAAGCGCCGGGAGCAGCGCCGCCGCCGCAAGCCCCACGCCCACCAACCCGACCAACGCCGCCAAGAGAACGGCCTTCACCCGTGCGGCTTGCCGCGCGGTCACCAGCCCGTGCAGGCCCACCGCGCCGATGGTCAGCGCCAGAAAAAGCGACATCTGCGCGTGGCCGGCCAGCGTCGCCACGCCGAACAGCGCGCCCGCGCCCAGCGCCCACCTGACCCGCCCGCGCAGCGGCGCGGCATGCTGCGCCGAGACGGCCTGCCACGTGCACAAAAACACCCACGGCAGGTAGGCCGCGACCGCGATCAGGTTCAGGTTGCCCTGGTGCGTGACGAAGACATCGGAGAGCATGAAGCTGAGCGCACCGAACAGCGCAGCGCGCCGGTTTCCTTGCGCGCCTGCGGCGAGCACTACCCGCAGGCACACATACATCCCCACGCCCGCCAGCCAGAAATGGAAAATCACCAGCGCCTCAAGCGCCGCGTAGGGGATGTCGGGCGCCAGCAGGAACAGCAGCAGATTAGGCGGGTAAAAAAACGCCGATTGGTTATCGGCGATAAAAGGGCGTCCGCCGTGAAGGTGCGGGTTCCACAAGGGAAGCCGGCCTGCGTGAAGCTCGCGCGCGCTGAAACGATAGGCCGGCCACAGGAAGCTTGCCAGGTCGCCGCCGCCGCGCGGCAGCACCATCCCACCGAACAGCACCGGCGCAAAGAACACCCCCAGCGCCGCCGTCAGCGCCAGCAGTGCGAATAGATCGGCTTTTATGTTTCTGTGCTTGGGCCTGTTTGACATTCACTCACCACGGGGCGCACAAGGTTTTGATATATTCTTCTCTGCCCGCTTCTCTATCTCTGTGTCCTCTGTGTCTCTGTGGTGAAAATTTTTTCCCGTGGCGCTATTCGGAGTGCCTTCTGAACTCGTGCCCGGCCTCGGCGTCCGGCGACCCGCGCAGCAGTTCTATCGCGTGAGGCAGCACCGGCATGATGACCTCCAGGTTCTCGCGCACCGCCTTCGGGCTGCCGGGCAGGTTGACGATCAGCGTGTGCTCCCGGATGCCGCACACCGCGCGGCTGAGCATAGCATGGGGCGTCTTGGCGAGACCGGCGGCGCGCATCGCTTCGGCCAGACCGGGCGCTTCGCGTCCGATGACGACGCGCGTCGCTTCGGGCGTGATATCGCGCGGCGCGAAGCCGGTGCCGCCGGTGGTAAGCACCAAGTCGAACCGCGCCTCGTCCGACCAATCGAGCAGAAATTCGATGATTTGCTGCATCTCGTCGGGCACGACCTCATACGCGCCGACCTGCCAGCCGGCCGCTTCGACCATCTCGCGGATGAGCCGGCCGCTGACGTCTTCATAAACGCCGTGATAGGCGCGCGTGCTGATCGAGAGAATGCCGACCGTTGTCATGTCACACCCACATGTATAGCCTCACGGGAACCTGTAAGCGCCCGTGAGGCTCTAACTACCGGGCTTATTCCTCGTCCTCGCCGTACTCGCCGATCAGGTCGTCCCACGGGCCATGAACGCCGTCGTTGGTGACGCCGTAGTACACCCGAATCTCACCGCCGGACATGCGCTGCACCAGGTCGTAGCGGGTCACGCCGCCGCGCTTGTGCGTCTTCCACAGGCCGATATCGCCTTGCCAATCGACCTGAGCCGGGTCCACCGGCTTGGTCTCTTTCTCCATGATGGCGTAGTGCCACAGCCGGCGCGCCGACGAACGGGTCACATTCTTGACCATATTACCGTTGCGCAGGTCACGCATGACATGGTACTTGGTGCCCTTGCGCTGTTCGGTGCCGACAATCTCGACGCCGGTGCGCGGCGGGCTGACCTCGCCCCTGGCGTCGCCGTTCGACGGGGCGGCTGCCGGGGGCGGCGCGCTGCTCACTGCTTCGACCGTTCCCGGCACATAGCCTTTGTTGCTCAGCACCAGGCGTACAATCTCGTCGCGCACTGCCAGGTTCGTTTCGGTCTCGTCGCGGACATAGACCTTGTTGTCGTCGATGACGTAAGGCGGGTCGTCGCCGCGCGGCACCTGGATGCGGATGACCGTCTTGCCCTGCGTCTCCTGCGCATCCACCTGCACCGAGAGCGGCGGGTTGATCCGGCTGTCGATCTCGTGGCGCACCATCTCAATCGTTTTCGGCACGCTCTCGATGCCCACGGGCGGGTGCTGCGGGTTGGCGTTGACCCCCAGGTAAATGGCGCCGCCGTTGGTGTTGGCAAAGGCGCAGATATCCGCCAGTACATTGAACAGCCGACCGCCGCGCCGCGTCACGCTCTCGTGGAAGCTAAGCACGATGCTCTCGCCCTCCTCGCGCGCCGCCTGGATGTGATCCAGCGGCTCGCGCCGCCCGCGATACGGGCGCAGCCGGGCGAAGTCGTTGCCCTCAAACACTTCCTTCAGCGCCTCGAACGAGCATTCCGGCAGATTCGCCTCGGTGACGCGCTCGCCGATGCCGAGCCGCTTGGGGTTCTTGGGGTCGCCGTGAATCCGGTGCGCGTCCGACGACTGGACGAAGTGCATGCGCCGGGGATACTCCGGCTTGGTGCCGTCGAAGAAACGCGCCGTCGTGCCGCGCCCGCGCTTTTCCCAGTCGGTCAATTCCAGCGCGTGCAGGTTCGAATCCTGGGTGTAAGCGATGCGCGTCTGCCCGCCGATATCGCGGCGGCGGTCGAAAATGCCGTGCGTCGAGTTGACATGCGCAGCGATGGCAAGACCGTCGTGTTCGCGGATGACCTCGTAGGCCCGCAGTACATCGGAGGAAGCGCCTACTTCCGATCCCCCGTCATCGAGCACCTCCTGCGGCACGTTCAACGTCAGCAGCACGTGCTCGATCTCGCGGATGCTCGTGTTCGGCGCGAAAATGCCCAGGATGTGAAAGCCAAACGTGGCGGTAAACTCGAAGCCGGGCAGCACCAGAATCTTATCCAGCAGCCGGCGGTATTCCTTCAGGCGCTCGGCCTCGTCCGGCTGGATGCGGTTGATTTTCTCCAAGTAGCTGAGCTGTTCGATCTCGTCCATCATCGCCGCGTAGCCGCCGACCGTGTTGTGGTCGGTGAAGGCCATGATATCCAGGCGCTGCTGTTCGGCCTTGCGCAGCATATCCAGGTAGCTAACGCCGTCCTCCTCGTAGTCGGCGGATGCCGGCGAATGCAGGTGCAGGTCCATTACGTACCACTGCATATTAGAATCTTTGCTTCTCTTCTTGCTCATGGCCTTACTTCCCTGTCTGCGCTGCAATCAATGCGTTAAATAGCGGCGCCAGCGCGCCGGGATCGAACGGCTTGAGCAGGAATTTATTCGCGCCGGCGGCCTGGCATTCCGGGCCGACATCCAGGCCGGAGGTCATCACGACGACGGTCTTGGCAATCTCGGCGTCGCCGCGTATCAATTTCAAGACCTCTAGCCCCTTCATATCGGCTAAATGGTAATCCATCAGCACCAGGTCGGGCTTCTCGGTATACATGGTCTCAATAACCTCGCCGCCGCGTGGACAGAGCACGACTTGAAACCCGTCCATGTCCAGCAAGGTTTCCAATAAGCTGACCGTCGTGCGGTCGTCATCAACAATCATTACCTTAGACAATGTTCAAATATCCTTTCGTAATTAGAATTAGCTGCCCGCCGCTTGAGTCGCTTCCTCGACCAGCGCCGCCGCCAATACGTCATCGACGCGCTCGGCCAGCACAAATGTCATCGAGTGGCGCACTTCGTCGGGCAAATCGTCAAGTTCGGGTTCGTTACGCTTGGGCATCACAATCGTATCGATGCCCAGGCGGTGCGCGGCCAGCACTTTTGTCTTGATGCCGCCGACCGGCAAAATCTGGCCGCGCAGCGTAAGCTCGCCGGTCATGGCGACGCTGCTGCGGGTGGGCCGGCGCAGCAGCAGCGAGACCAGCGCCGTCACCATCGCAACCCCGGCAGACGGGCCGTCTTTCGGCACCGCGCCGGCCGGCACGTGGAGGTGAACGTCGTGCCGTTCGAAGAAGCCGGCCTCAATCCCCAGGCCGGCGGCTTCGGCGCGCAGGTAGCTGTAGGCGGCGCGCGCGCTTTCCTGCATCACGTCGCCCAACTGGCCGGTAAGCTGAAAGTGGCCTTTGCCGGGCATCGAGGTCGCCTCGACGAAGAGGATATCCCCGCCTTCCGGCGTCCAGGCCAGGCCGGTCGCCACGCCGGGCCGGTCGGTGCGCTCGCGCAGTTCGGTCTGGTAGCCGAAGCGGGGCCGCCCCAGCAGCTCGCTCACCTTGCCGGGATCGACCGCCACCGCCTCGCTAATTACTCCCTCCGCGACCCGCGTCGCCACCTTGCGGCACACCCGCCCGATCTCACGCTCCAGGCTGCGCACGCCCGCCTCGCGCGTGTAGTCGCGGATGATACTCAACAGCGCCGCGTCGCCAAAGTTGATCTCGTCCTCCAGTAAACCGTTTTCTTTAATCTGCCGGGCGATCAAATGCTGCTGGGCAATCTGGACCTTCTCGCGCTCGGTGTAGCCGTCAATTGTGATGATCTCCATCCGGTCGCGCAGCGGCGCCGGGATGGGGTCGAGCAGGTTAGCCGTGGTGATGAACATCACCTGCGAGAGGTCGAAGGGAACATCAATGTAATGATCGCGGAACTCGCGGTTCTGCTCTGGGTCGAGCACCTCCAGCAGCGCCGATGCCGGGTCGCCCCGGAAGTCGCGGCCCAGCTTGTCCACCTCGTCGAGCATGATAATCGGATTCTTTGATTCGATGCGGCGCAGGGTTTGGACCAAGCGGCCCGGCATCGCGCCGATATAGGTCCGGCGAAAGCCGCGAATCTCCGCTTCGTCGCGCACCCCGCCCAGGCTCATCCGGCTGAACTTGCGGCCCGTCGCGCGGGCAATCGAAATTCCCAGCGAGGTTTTCCCCACGCCCGGCGGCCCCACGAAGCACAAAATCACGCCTTCGCGCTCGCGGCGGATCGGGTCGGTGGGCGCCGGCCCGTCGCCGTTGCCCTCGCCGCCGAACCGCCCTCCCGCGCCGGCGCGCCCGGCGCGAAGCTTGCGCACCGCCAGGTACTCTAGGATGCGCTCCTTCACGTCCTCTAACCCGTAATGATCCTGGTCCAATACCTGCCGGGCGTGCGCCACGTCCAGGTTGTCTTCGGTGATCTTGCTCCACGGCAGGCTGACCAGCCAATCAAGATAGGTGCGGATGACCCCGTACTCGGCGGCAGCCGAAGGCAGGCGCGACATGCGATCCAGCTCGCGGCGCGCTTCGCGCTCGGCCTCGGAGGTCATCCCGGCGGCGTCGATCTTGGCGCGAAACTCCTCCACCTCCACCGCCTGCGCGTCGCCCTCGCCTAGTTCGCGCTGGATGGCCTTAAGCTGCTCGCGCAGGAAGTATTCGCGCTGCAAGTTCTCGATCTCGGACTGCGCTTCGGTCTGGATATGGTGGCCCAACTCCAGCACCTCAAGCTCCTTGTTGAGGATGCGCATCAGCAGGCGCAGCTTCTCGGTCACACTGTCGATCTCTAGCAGGCGCTGCGCCTCCTCTAGGTCAATGCGCACATTGATAGCGAGCGCATACACCAGTTCGATGGGGTCTTCCATGTTCAGCGCGTGGGCGATCATCTCGGCGGGGATGCTGGGGGCCAGGTCGGTGAGCCGGCCGAACAACTCGATGACGTTGCGCATCAGCGCCTCGACTTCGAGCGTGTCCTCGACCGTTTCGGGATACAAGCGAGTGTGCGCCTGGAGATAGGGTTCGGTGGCCGTATACGCCTCGACTCGGATGCGCTCCAAGCCCTGCACCAGCAGACGAATCGTGCCATCCGGCGCGCGGAAAAGCCGGTGCACCGTGGCAAGCGTGCCCACCGTATAAATCTGATCGGGGCCGGGGGTTTCAAGCTCCGGGTCCCTGGCCGTCACCAGGCCCAGCAGACGCTCACCGTCGATGATCTCATCGACCAGCTTGAGCGAGCGCGGCTGGCCGATGGTCAGCGGCACGGTCGTTTGGGGATAGACGACCATCCCGCGCAGCGGCAGAATCGGCAGTTCGGCGGGCAGGCCAGATTGATCGTCGGGGAATCCCTCCGGTTGCGTGTGGTTCAGCTTTCTCTGAGATTTAGGATTCTCCGGCGCCATTGCCCATCCATATAACATAACCAGGCTAAACTTGCGTGCCGCTGCGTTAACTCAAACGCTAGCAATACGCGCAGAGTCTACCATAATGCCTTTGACGCTCCAAACAATGTAAAAATTTTTGATGAATCTCAAACGCGCCGTGGCTATGGCTCCATCCATGTCGCCACAAAGTCCGCCTCGGTCGAGTCCTGCTCGATGTAGAAATCGGTCGCCTGGTCCAGCGATGCGACGCGCGCGAACAGCACGTCGTCCCCGCCGCAGAGCCGCAGCTCGACGCCGACCCCGGTCAGCCCGCCGTCGCGCATCGCCTGCGCCGCGTTGGTCACCGTCCCCAGCGCCGCCAGTGCCGCCTGGGGCCAACCGCCCCGCTCGGTCCAGCAGAACCCCCCCACCAGAGTCGGACCTTCCGCCGTTTCGCGGAACTCCGCCGACGCCTCCGCGTAGCCGGCGCCGGCCAGCGCTTCATTGAGCGCCGTCAGTTGGTCGGCATACGATGCGCTCAGCGCGTCCACCGCGCCGCCGGCGATGTCGGTCGGCGGCGGCGTCTCGGTCGGCGGCGCGCCGCCGCTCTGGCCGAGCACCAACGCGGCCACAACCACCGCCGCTACCACGACCAGCGCCAACACCAGAAGCGGCAGCAGCAGACGGCGGCCGGCCGGCTGCTTGGCCTTTGCCGCCCCGGCGTCGATGCCATCCTCGAAGCCGAATGTATCGTCCTCGTCCAGGAAATCTTCGAAGTCTTCTTCGTCTTCCACGTCGTCAAAGAAGTCGTCGTCTTCAAAATCGAAATCGTCGAACACGTCCTTTTCCGGCGTCTGATCGAAAGCGCTCGGCACATCGTCGAAGACGCTAGGCGAGGCCGTCCGCGTCTCGGCGTCGGTCAGCACCTCGCGGGGCGATTCATCGGCAAAGGCCAGCCAATTCGGCTCGGCTTCTTCTTCCGCTTCCTCCGCTATCTCTATCTCTTCGACTTCATCCATCTGGGCCGGCTCATCGGACAGGTCGAACATCACCGGTTCGGCTTCATCCTCGGCTTGCGTCCCCATTGCCTCGGCGAGCATCGCCATCTCGTCTTTTTCACCCGCCGCTTCAGGGTACATCTCGATCAACTGGTCGAGCATCGACCGGGCTTCGGCATGGTCGGGGTCGAGTTCGAGCACCTGCTCCAGGGCATCCCGCGCCTCCTCCGGCGAATCGACCGCGCTCGCCATGAGCCACCACGCCTTGACATTCTCCGGGTCGTCGCGCAGCACCCCCTTCAGAAGCGCCACCGCCTCGTCGAACTCTTCTTGATTCAGCGCACGGTTCGCCGCGCGCAACCTCTGATTAATATCTTCCATGCCGTTTCACCTCATAAATCCAGGCATGAGAGCCAGCAAAATTAGAAGTACGGTAATGGCTACGACCACCGCAGTCACCACCCACCCGGCGCGCGCGCTACCCGGACGGCGCGGCGCAGCGCCGGCCGGCGGCATGACCAGATCGGGCTTCTGCGCCAATCGAGGGAAGCTTCCCACCAATTCGGCCAGCATCGCCTGCGCCTTACTATGTTCAGGGTTTAGCTCCAACACATTCGCCAGCGCGACACGCCGGTCTGCCGGGTTCTCGACCACGTTCGCCATCAGCCACCAGGCATTTACATTGGCATCGTCGGCCATCAGAACTTGCTGCAAGATTTGCAGGGTCTCGGTGCGCCGCCCGGCTTTGAACAAATCGTATGCACGTTGTAAGGACTCGCGCGTCGGGTCGCTCAAGGCGCTTTCTCCCCTCCACCAATCTAAAGTTAGTATAGTCTCAGTGGGTGAGCGGTGCAAACCGTGCGGGGCAAGTCACAGAACCCTCAAAATAGGGATGCTCGCGCGCCCTGCTTTCGCCATAAACTATCGAAAAGCGAACGAGGCAATGATGCTGTTGGCGAACTCGCTCCCCCTCTCCCCCTACCCCCCTCTCCCACAAGGGGCGAGGGGGAATCAGAGCCGCCGCGCAGCGAT
>JAFGMM010000326.1 GCA_016927535.1 Anaerolineae bacterium | reverse complement strand
CCCCTCTCCCACGCTGGGGAGAGGGGAAAAACGCGCGTGATTCGGCATGATTCTGGCTCCCTTTCTCCCCCTGTGGGAGAAAGGGTTGGGGATAGAGGGGGTGCGGTAAAGCCAAAGGTTTATGATACACTGAAAAAGCGAAGAACTACCTTACGGAGGTGTGTCATGAGCCGCGCGTGGCGGTGCTTTGTGTCCGTCGGGCTTCTATTCGTGATGTTCGGTACAGCGCCGGCGCCGGCACCGGCGCAAGAACAACCGCTCGACCTGACCTTTACGGTGCATAACTGGGCGGTTCCCCAAAAAGTAGACGCGCCGGTGACCTTCGGTGTGCCCATCCCGCAAGATTTGAGTCTCACCGGTTTGGAAGGCCTGCGCATCTTGAACGCAGACGGGCAGCCGGTGCCGGCGCAGTTTACGCCGCTGGCGCGCTGGGGCGGCGCGCCCGATGACGCGAGCAAGCCGGTGCGCTGGCTGCTGGTCGATTTCCTGGTCGATGACGCGCCGGGCGAGAGCGCGGTATCCTATCGCCTGGTCAACGGCGGCGGCGCGCTGCCCGGCTATCCCGCGCTGCGCATCGAAGACGGCGCAGACGCGATCACCATCGACACCGGGCCGGCGCAGTTCAGCATCGACAAAGCCGACGGCAGCCTATCCGGGCCGGGCCTGGCCGCGCCGCTCGCCGGGCGCGCTGCCGCCGCCGACGGCGCGGTCTATACGACCACCGGCCCGGCGGAGGTGTCGCTTGAGATGAGCGGCCCGGTGCGCGCGGTGATCCAGGTCAAAGGCAGCTACGGGACGCTGCTCGACTACACGGCGCGCTATTGGTTCTACGCCGGGCAAGCGCAGGTGCGGCTGTTCTATACGGTGGAGAACAATACGCTGTGCCCGCTGGTCGAGTACGGGCAGTTGGCCTGCTATCACATCGGCGAGGGCGGCGGCGTGAACTTGGCGGACCTCTCGCTCGTGATTCCGACCGATCTAGGCGGCGACCTGTCCTATCACAGCGTAGGCGCGGCCGGCCCGCTGACCGGCGACTTCGTGATCTACCAGGACTCCAGCGGCGCCGACTACTGGGACCGCTACGCCACCTTCACCGACTGGGACGGCAACCCGCTCGATACGCGCCCGCGCATGCAGGCTTACGTGAGCTTTCGCGGCTACCGCGCTACGCTGGGCGGCGCGGTGGTGGAGGAGGGCGACCAGGCGATAGGTTGGCTCGGCGTGTCCGGCAGCGATGGCATGTGGTCGGTGGGCGTGCGCGACTTCTGGCAGAACTTCCCGAAGGCGCTGCGCGCAGCGCCGGACGGCGTGATCGAGATCGGCCTGTTCCCCGGCGAATTCGGCCCGGACGATTACGCCTTCACGCTGCGCGCCGGCGAGCACAAGACGCACGAAATCCTGCTCGCGCCGGGCGCCGGGTTCGACGTGCTCGACCAATCCTTCACCGTGGCAATCGCGCCCGAATGGTACGTACCAAGCGGCGGGTTCGGCATGACCGCGCTGCCCGACTTCGACGCCTGGCCCGACCACGAGAACTACCTCAACGCGCAGTTGGACACCGCGCCCACCTACGAAGACTGGATGGACTGGGCGCCCAACCTGCCCGCCTCCATCGAGCGCACCGACTTCTACGGCATCTTCGACTACGGCGATTGGCCGCAGGATTACGAAGGCTACGGCGTCGCGCCGCTCAACGTCAAGTACGACAACAACTTCGGCGCGTGGGTGCAGTGGGCGCGCGGCGGCGACCCGCGCTGGTTCGATATCGCCGAAGCGCTGAGCCGGCACGAGGCCGATATCGACATCCTGCACAACCTGCACAGCCCGCGCCACTGGGGCGATGGCATCACCTTCGGGCACAGCTACCACGACGAGTCGGGCTTCACCAACCCGCACCGCAACGAGGGCGGCACCCATCCCGACGTGGCTTACGGCCTCCCCGGTCTGCTGGCGACCTACTACCTGACCGGCTACGAGAAAGCGTGGGATGCGGCGCTGGAACTTGCCGACGCCATCGAGTACCGCGTCCGCAACGACTGGATGCTGTGCGATTACTTCCCGGACTGCAACGGCGAAGGCGTCGGTCTGTCGGACGTGGGCATGTACGATTCCGGCTGCCGTCCGAAAGCTAACAGCCTGGTCATCCTCACCGAGGCCTACCGCGCCACCGCCGACCCGCGCTACCTCGAAGTCGCCGAGGTGCTGGTCGAGTGGGCGCGCCCCGACCAACAGCCGTACATCAACGGGCCGACCGGCGAAGACATGATGATGAAGCCGTGGCTGCTGAACATGTACCTGCGCGCGCTGGCCTACTACATCGAGATGCGCGCCGAGTTCGGCCTGCCCGACGACGGCGCGGCGGCGTACTACATGGGCTACATCGACTGGCTGCGCGACTACGCGCTGCTTCAGTTGGAACCCATCGACGCCGGCCCGCGCGCCGCCTATCCTTACGAATGGTGGTTCGACGGGCGCGAAGGCGATATCAACGACGAATGGGCGGTGGGTAACAATATCCCGTCGGTCAATAACTGGCTGCTGCTCGGCGCGGACGCGATGGCGTATGCCTACCGGCTCAGCGGCGACCCGCAGTACATGGACATCGCCGAAAGCCTGTTCCGCGCCGGGGCGCGCGACCCGTGGTTCGTGGACGACCCCAATGCGTACAGTTCGAGCAAAGAGACGGCGAACAGCACTATTTACGGGAATATCTTCTTACACCTCTGGGCGGAGGCGCGCTAGCGCTCCAGGTGCAAGCCGCACTCGGTTTTGCCCGTGCCGGCCCAGCGGCCGGCGCGGGCGTCTTCGCCGTCGGTGACCGGGCGCGTACACGGCGCGCAGCCGATGCTCGCGTAGCCCTGGGCAAGCAGCGGGTGCGCCGGCAGATCGTGCCGGTTGATGTAGGTCCAGACCTGCTGCTCGGTCCAGTGCAGCATAGGGTGAACCTTAAGCACGCCGTCGTCGCGCGGCTGGAATACGGGCAGACCGGCGCGGTTCGCGGTCTGGTCGCGGCGCACGCCGCTGACCCACGCCGCCGCGCCGGCCAGCGCGCGCTGCATCGGCTCGACCTTGTTGATGTAGCAGCACAGGTCGGGGTCGCTGCGGTAGGGCGCTTCGCCGTGCCGGCGAAACTGTTCGCTCTGATCGACCTGGGCGCGCACCGTGACGATGTTGAGGTCAAAGCGCCGCTGCAACTCGTCGCGGAAGGCGAGCGTCTCCGGGAAGTGAAAGCCGGTGTCGATGAAGATAACCGGCAGCGCCGGGCACACCTTCGAGATGAGGTGCAGCAGGGGGATGCTTTGAGTCTGAAAGGACGAACTCGCCACCGCCGCCGCGCCGAAAGTCTGCCAGGTCCAACGCAGGATGTCCTCGGCGGCGCGGTGCTCGAAGCGTGCATTGAGCTGGGGGATATTCAAATCGAAGCCAGGATCATTGTTGTGTGCAGGTAAGGCGCTCATGGCGACCGGGCGTCCTTTGTCCATCAGGTGCTATGGCGAGCGTAGCGTAACGCGGGCGGCTTGTAAACGGTTCTTTAGTACGGCGTACCTGGGTCACGCCGCGCGCGCTTCTTTGATCCACGCGATGACCTGCCGCACGTTCCCGGCGATGGCCGCCCAGTTGCTCGCCGCGACCCAATCTTTGCGGATCAAGTTACTGCCCATGCCCAGGCACACCGCGCCGGCCTTGATCCAATCCTTGACGCTTTCCTCGGTGGCTTCCACGCCGCCGGTGGGCATCACGCTCGACCAGGGGCAGGGGCCTTTCAGCGCTTTGACGAAGCTCGGCCCGCCCACCGCGTCGCCGGGGAAGATTTTGCAGATTTCCGCGCCGTACTCCTCGGCGACCGATATCTCGGTGGCGGTGGCACAGCCGGGCACGTAAGGGATTTTGCGCCGGTTGCACAGCCGCGCGACCTCGGCGTTGAAGTTCGGCGCGACGACGAAGTTCGCGCCGGCGGCGATGTAGAGCGCGGCGGTCGGCGCATCGACCACCGAGCCGACGCCCAGGATAAGAGCAGGGTTCTCGGCGGCGCAGTGCCGGGCGAGCGCGTTAAAGACATCGTAGGCGAAGTCGCCCCGGTTGGTGAACTCCAACACGCGCGACCCGCCCGCCACGACCGCCGCCGCGACCTGCTTGGAGGTCTCGACATTGGCATTGTAGAAAATCGGCACCAGGCCGTTATCGATGATGCTGTTCAGCACGGTCAGACGATTGAAACGCGCCATCGTTATCTTATGCTCCTTTGCTTTGCTGCCAGATAGCGGTCATTCCTTGACCCATAACCTCACCCCCTGACCCCTAGACCCGCGTTCGGTGCTCCTGGTTCCCCCTCTCCACCCTGTGGAGAGGGGCTGCGCGTCAGCGCGTGGGGGTGAGGTAAACCAGGCCGTCAGTTAACACCCTATCATTATGGGCCAAGGGTAACACGTTTGACAAGCCGGCCAAACGCGCTTACAGTTTAGCGTGAAATGGCGTTTCATGAAATCGCAGCACGGAGAGAATAAAGATGGACATCTTGACCGGCGTCTGGCCTGCGCTGGCGACCCCTTTCAACCCCGCCGGGCAGGTCAATAACAAAACGTTGCGTCAGTTAGTCGAGCGTCTTATCAAGGCGGAAGTGAGCGGCTTTTACACCTGCGGCGCGACCGGTGAAGGGCTGCTGCTGACCACCGACGAGCGCAAGAGCGTCACCGCGCTGGTGGTGAAGCTGGTCAGCGGGCGCGTGCCGGTGATGGCGCACGTGGGCGCGCTGACGACGGCGGAGGCCGCCGCGCTCGCGGCGCACGCGCACGCCGTGGGCGCCGATGCGGTCGCCGCGATCCCGCCGAGCTTCTACGCGGTCGGGAAGGACGGCATCCGGGCCTACTACGAAGCCATCGCAAAGGCGGCCAAAGGTCTACCGGTCTATATCTACTACCTGCCGGCGCGCACCGGCGTAACGATGAGCGCCGATATGGTGCGCGACCTGATGCAAATCGAGGCGCTGCGCGGCATCAAGTTCACCTCGTCCGACCTGTTCCTGATGGAGCGGATCGTCGATCTGGGGCTGAACGTGCTCGCCGGCCCGGACGAAATGTTTCATGCCTGCCTGGCGACCGGCGCGCACGGCGCCATCGGCTCGACCGTCAACATCATGCCGCGCCAGTTCGTCGCGCTGTACCGCGCGTTCGGGGCGCACGACGGCGAGGCGGCGCGCCACATGCAAGGCGAGATCAACCGGGTCATCGGGCTGCTGCTCGAAAGCGGCAATCTCATCGGCGCGCTGAAGATGGTGCTGTACTGGCAGGGCATCGAGTGCGGCGAGCCGCGCCGCCCGATCCCGCCGCTCGGCGCGGAGGCCGCCGCCCGGCTGCGCGCCGCGCTTGACGCCATCAATTTCTTTGATATGACGGTACAAGAGGGCGACATCGAAGACACCAGTTCTCTGAAAGCCCTGTGATATACCGCCGGTAGGGGCGGGTTTCACGCTACGCATCCGCCCCATATGCGTCAACTTAAGGAGTACGAAAAGAGTAAACCGCGAATAGCGCGAATGAAGATAAAGCAAATTGTTCGCTGCACTTCGTGCATATTCGTGTGTATTCGTGGTCGCGGTTGAATTCTTCCTTAATTCGCGTTATTTGCGTTACCCAGCCTATAGACCTTCAGAAAATGTTTTAGACTCACCTCACCCCCCAGCCCCCTCTCCACATGGTGGAGAGGGGGAGAAACCCCCAGATGT
>JAFGMM010000325.1 GCA_016927535.1 Anaerolineae bacterium | reverse complement strand
TTCGGACAATGCGCCGGGCGGCGTGCTGCAAGCCACGGCGCGGGCGCTGAGCCGGCTTGGATACCTGGGGTTCGGTCCCGATTACCCGGCGGTACAGAGGGGCGCGGAATTCGTTTTCGCGCAGCAGCGAGCCGACGGCGCGTGGCCGTTGGTGAGCGCGGCGGTGAAGGTGGACGGCGGCTACGATATCATGGCGCTGCAAACATCTATCCCGCTGCGCGGGCTGGCGGCGTGCGGCTATGCTGCCGACCCGCGCGCCGAAAAAGCATATGATTGGCTGCTGGCGCAGCGGCTGCCCGACGGCGCATGGCCGACCGGGATTGCCGCCGGGAACTACGGTTTTGTGGCCGGTTACCGGCGCTTGGCACATTCCCGGTGGGGGTGCCGTTCGAATACGACCGGCGCGCTGATCTGCCTGGCGCTGCACCCGGCGCGGCGCAAAAGCCCGGAGGCGCGGCGCGCGCTCGATCTGTTGTTGGGCCGCGCGACGCGCGACGCGCACAACGTAGGTTTTGAAGTGGCGCGCTTAATCGGTGTGGAGCCGGCGCGCGGCTGGATTACGACCTTCGCGCGCTTCGATCCCGCGCTCGTGTTGGACTTGTGCGCGCGGGTCGGTGCGGGGCGCGACGATGCGCGTGTCGCCGACTTGGTGACGTTCGTCCGGGGGCTGCAAGGACCTTACGGATTATGGGAATACGGGGCGCGCCCGCAGGCGTCGCGCTGGGTGACGTTCGATTTACTGCGCTCGCTCGCGCAGTTGGACGATACCGGCGAGTGGGTGAGCCTGGAGCCGCGCACGCCGTTCCAGGCGTACCGGCGGGTCGAAAAACGGTTTTAGAGTCCCTGTTGCGTTTGAGGCTTTGGGGCGGGAAGCAGCGCCGTCCGAACTTTGAGACGGATGAACGCAGATTTTAAACAGTACTGGCCTGGCAGGCCGGGCGAGAGCGGCTAAGTTAGCCAGGCGACAAAGCCGGCGAGCGCATCGGTTCCCGATGTATGGCCCTGCCGGGCGATTTTCTTTGCCGCCTCGCAAATCGTCGAAACGTCTTCACCTTCTATAAGCGCGCTCTCAAACAGCCGGCGCCACAACGCGCTGCACTCGCCGCGCGCCGCTGCCCGCAGCCAGGCCGCCGAAAGCGCCGTCGTATGCCGGGCGGCGGTTTCGGCTATCGACCAGGCCAGCGCGCTTGCGCCCGGATTGGGTAGTCCGATCCACGTAGCCAGCAGGCAGCCGACCAGCCAATCATCACCGGCCGGCGTAAGCCCGCCGCCCAGCCCCGCCAGGTTGGCGGCGCCTTTCAGGCACAGCGCTTGATCGCCGTGCTGTAACCCCGCCATCAAATAACCGGTATACGTCCGCGCCGCGCGAAGCGTCTCCGCCTCGACCCCTGACCCTGAAGCCGGCGCTGAGAGACCGGTAAGCAGCCCGGCGAAGCTCCCCGGTGGAGCGTCTTGGAGCACGCCGAGCAAAAGAGGGGCGCAGCGCCGGAACCGGTCGCGCCGCCCGCGCAGCGCATCCCAGGGCGGGCGGGGATTCCAAACCGGGGCCGGGGCGATATCGACGGTTAACGCCCCGACGGTCAGGAGGTTCTGACGGCATACAACTCGGTCGGTGGGGCTTACATGGTCGGAGAACTTGACCGGCGGCGTGACGATGTTGAAAGGCCCGTCGCCGATTTGAGGCGCGACGAGCGATATCACTTCCACCTCGGCGCTTTCGTCGATCAGGTTGCACGCCGCATCAAACACGTGCAGCACCCGGACATGGCTGCCGGCGGCGCTGCGAAGCCATGTCCGGGCGTAGGGCGCGATGGATCGCGCCGGAAGAGTCAGCCCTATGATCTCTCCCCTTTCTCCTCCAGCGCCAGGAACACTTTTTCCGCCGTGAGCGGCATATCCAGGATGCGCACCCCCAGCGCCGCCGCGACCGCGTTGGCAATCGCCGGGGCGGTCGGGACCATCGAATGCTCGCCGACGCCGCGCGCCCCCCAGGGGCCGTCGTCCTGCGGGACCTCGACGATGAGCGGGATGATCTTAAGCGGCATATCTACCACCGTAGCGATGCGGTAATCGACAAAGCTGGGGTTTTGCGGCGCGCCGTCCTCGCCGAACCGGATGCTCTCAAAGAGGGCGGTGCTGAGTCCCTGCACGACGCCTCCCTCGATCTGGGCGCGCACCTGGTCCGGGTTGATGGCCTTGCCCACGTCGTAAGCGGCGGCCACGCGCAAGACCGTGATCTGCCCGGTCTCGGTGTCCACTTCCAGGTCTACCGCCTGGCACCCGGTCGTATAGTGCACTACCGAGCGCGGCCCCTGCCCGGTTTCCGGGTCAAGCCCGGTGACGTAGGTCGGCATGAATTTGCCGTGCCCGATGATCGGCCCGCCGCGCCAACCCTGGTCGTTGGGCTTGGGCAGCCCGTACACCACCATGTCCTTGAGCGGCAAAGACTCCTCGGATTGGTACGAGACGACCACACCGTCCTTGATGTCCAGGTCGTCGATATTCTCGCCCCAATGCTCCGCCGCCAGTTCGAGGATTTGGCGGCGGGTGTCCTGGGCGGCGGCGACAATGGCGTTGCCCATCGACCAGGTGAGGCGGCTGGCGACGGTCTGCCACTCGTAAGGGCTGTACCGGGTATCCAGCGGCGCGCTGATGCGCACCCACTCAAACGGCACGCCCAGCACGGCGGCGGCCATCTGCGCCGCAACCGTGAAGGTCCCCTGGCCGATTTCCTGCCCGCCGATGCCTACGGTCAGGGTCGCATCCTCGTTAAAGCGCACCCAGGCCGACGAGCCGGGGTTGGGCGGCATGGCCGGCGCTTTCCACATGATCGCCAGACCCTTGCCGCGCCGTTTATGCGGCGCGCTGGCAGGTTCATCTTTGCCCCAATCGATGGCTTGCGCCGCTTTGTCGATGCATTCGAGCAGGCCGGTCGGGTGCATCTTCGAGCCGGTGACGATGATCGAGCCTTCGCGCACGCAGTTTTTCTTGCGGAACTCCACCTTGTCCATGTTGAGTTCTTCGGCGACCAAATCCATGATTTGCTCGATGCCCCAATGGATTTCCGGCATCCCGAAGCCGCGCATGGGGCCGCCCACGGGGTGGTTGGTGTACACACAGTAGGAGTCGGCCCAGACGTTAGGAATCTCGTAGGGGCCGGTCGAGGAATAGCCGGAGGCGCGGGTGATGTTCACGCCGTACTCGGTGTAAGCGCCGGCGTCCCAGTAGTACTCGGTTTTCATCGCCAGCAGTTTGCCGTCCTTGGTCGCGCCGGCTTGGGTCTTTGCGACCAAGCCCTGCCGGACGAACGCGCAGAAAAACTCCTCTTCGCGCGTCAGGCGCATCTTGACCGGACGGCCGGGCACTTTCTGCGCCATCACCACGGCCAGTGCCTCCATCGAGACGCCGGCCTTAGAGCCGAAGCCGCCGCCGACGTAAGGCGAGATCACGCGCACCTGGCTTTGCGAGATGCCGAGCGACTCGGCGATCAGGTTGCGCTGCGCGAAGGGGGATTGGCTGCTGGTCCACAGCGTGATCTGGCCGCTGCGGTCCACCTGGGCCACGGCGACGTGCGGTTCGATGGGGACGTGCTGCACGTGCGGCACCCGGAACGCGCGCTCGACCACCACGTCGCACTGCGGCCAGGCGGCGTCCACATCGCCTTTGCGAATTTTGAAATGATTCGAGATGTTCGTCCCCGGTCTGGGGAAAATAAAATTGGCGACTTCGTACTCTCCCAAGTCGGGATGCAAGACCGGCGCATCCGGTTCTGCGCCCCGGAGCGGGTCGAGAACGGGTTCTAACACTTCGTACTCGACCCGTATGAGCTTACAGGCCTGCTCCGCGATCTCCTCGCTGGCGGCGACCACGCCGGCCACCGGGTCGCCGACGTAGCGCACACGGTCCCGGCAGAAGGTATAGCGGTCCTTCAGGTATAGCCCAATCTTGCCGCCGGCGTCGTCGCCGGTGACAACCGCCTTGACGCCGGGCAGCGCCAGCGCCTCGCCGACGTCGATCCCCTTGATCTGTGCGTGCGGGTGCGGGCTGCGCGCCACGCGGCCATACAGCAGCCCAGGGCCGAACTGGATATCGTCGGCGAACTGGGCTTCGCCGGTCACTTTCTCCAGCGCGTCGATCCGGGTGACGCTCTCGCCGACGGGTGATAAAGATGAAGGGTTCATGTCAATCGCCTCCTCGCGCTGCGGCTTTCACCGCTTCGACGATGCGGACGTACCCGGTGCAGCGGCAGAGATTCCCGCGCAGGGCGTCTTTAATCTCGTCTTCATCGGGGTCGGGGCTGCGATTGAGCAGCGCCCGCGCCGAGACCAGCACGCCCGGCGTGCAGAAGCCGCACTGCACCCCGGTATGCTCGATGAAGGCCGCTTGTAAGGCATCCAATTCGCCGTCGCGGGCCAATCCTTCCACGGTGACGATCTCGGCGCCGTCCGTCTCGACCGCCAACACCATGCAGGCGTTCACCGGCTCGCCGTCTATCAACACGGTGCACGCGCCGCACTCGCCGGCCGCGCACCCGTTCTTGGTCCCGGTCAACCCCAGGCGCTCGCGCAGCAGTGTGAGCAGCGTGATATTAGAAGAAACCTGGGTGTGCTCTTTGACGCCGTTCACGGTCAGTGTAATTTGATGGGTTGCCATTTCGCTCAGCCCTCCTTTTGCAGCATGGCCCATACCTCGACGAGGGCGCGGCGGGTCAGCGTTTTCACCATGGCTTTACGGTACTTCGCGGAGGCGCGCACGTCGTCAATCGGCCTGGCGGCGGCGCGCGCCGCGTCCGCCGCCGCGTCGCACGTCTTCTCGTTGATCGGACCCTGGGCCAGAATAGCTTCGGCTTCAGGCACGCGGATCGGCGTCGGCGCAACCGACCCCAGCGCGACACGGAAGCGGTAGCCGGATGGGGCCGACTCGTCGGGGTAGCCGCCGGCGGCTGCGCTGGCAATCGCCAGGTCGCCGTGCGCGTTGCGCCCTAACTTGATGAAACGCCCGGCCCAGCCGGCCGGAGGCGTGGGAATCTCGATCCGGGTCAGAAATTCTCCCGGCTTTAGCGCGTGCTTGCCGGGGCCGAGAAAGAAAGCGCCCGCCGGGATTGCCCGATCGCCGTCCGGCCCGGCGGCGACGAGCATCGCTTCGAGAAGCAGCGCCGCAAGCGCGGTATCGGCGCAGGGGGATGCGTTGCACAGGTTGCCGCCCATCGTGGCGCGCGTTCGAAGCGGGTACGAAGCTACCGCGTTGACCGATTCGACGAGCAGCGGGTAATGTTCGAGCACGACGGGATGGCGCGCGATGGCGTTCATGTTCGCCGCCGCGCCGATGTGCAGACCGGTTTCCGGGTCATAAGTGATCTCGGTCAGGCCGGGCAAGCGCTTGACGTCGATCAACAGCTTGGGCGTCATCGCCCCGTCGCGCATCCGCACGAAAACGTCTGTACCGCCCATGAAAAGGCGCGCATCGTCCGGGTGTTGGAGCAATAAACCGATCACTTCAGCCGGCGTGGTCGCGCGGACATAATCGAAATTGGGTAATCCAGGGTTGGCAAGTTCCATGGTCGCTGCCTCCTGTTGGTCTAAATCGGCTAAATCGGCTAAATCTGCGGGCGGCGGCACACGCAGTCCCCGAATCGGGTGTGTTCAAACGACTGCTTCTTCGCCATCAGCGCTTCGTAGCGGGCGTCATCTACAAAGGCGACAATCCGCGAGATGCACGATTCGCCGTCCACGAAGCGCCAGGGGAAGCAGCCAATCTCCGCCCGCTCGTTGAGCAGCAGGTCGATATCCCCGCCCAGGCATTCGGCATGGATGATGCCATGCGGGAACAGCTCGATGTGCATGAGCTGGTACTTGTCGTCGGTGAAGACCTCCGCCAGCGATTGGCCGTACTTCGCTTGGAAGTGCGCCTCGGCTTCCTTCGCCTGGCGGGGCATCCAGTTGCGGATAATCGTATTCATCGGGTGGTCGGCGCTGCCGCAGTCCACGCCGATCCACTTGATCTTTTTGGCGACGCACCACTCGGCAAACTCGCGGTCGGGGCCGGGGTGCTTGACCATGTAGCGAATCTCGTCGGCGGTCGGCTGGTCCCACCCGTAGCGGTGGTAGCCGGTGTGGATGATGAGGATGTCGCCCTCGTGAACCTCCGCGCGCTCCTCGATCATCTCGGAGGTGTAGATATCGTAGTCGCCGGCGGCGTCCGAGAGATCGACCACCACGCCGGGGCCGCACAGAAAGTCGAAGTCGAGGCTGGCGATATCTTTGCCGGGCGTGTAGAAGTGAATCTCGCCGTCCAGGTGGGTGCCCAGGTGATTGGAATGCGTCAAAAGCTGGCCGTTGGCGCCGTTGGGCGCCAGCCGCTTGAAGTACTTCACCTGCAACGGTTCGTAGGTCGGCCAGGCGGGCGTGCCGATGCCGAGCGGGATAGTGAGGTCAATAATTTTCATCGTCCGTTTTTCTCCTGTTCTAAAAGTAATGGAGAAACCAAATAGACAGCATAGAATTCACCTCACCCCACGCGGCAAGCCGCAGCCCTCTCCACCCGTGATACTGTTGGCGAATGGTAGGGGCCGGTTTCAAACCGGCCCTGGGCAGGTCTCAGACCCGCCCCTACCGCCCGGTTCGGCGCTCTTTTCCGGTTTCGCCAACAAGTATCACCCGTGGAGAGGGGCTTAAGAGCCGCCAATCTGCCGGATTCTCCCCCTCTCCATCCCAATGGAGAGGGGGCCGGGGGGTGAGGTGATTGTCTGCCATCTAATTGACTTATCCATAAAGCAGGCCAGACACTGACCTGCCCTCCATCCTAAAACTACCAGGACTTCACCGCTTCAAACGCCGCCGCGAAGCACGCCCCCGGCGCGCGCAGCACCCCCGCGCCCACCATGCCGATACCCGGCTCTTTGTGCGCGATTCCTGTGTTGAGCCTCGGCAAAATCCCGGTTTCTGTCACCAAACGCACATCAATACCCACCGGCGTACCGCGAAACTCCAGCGCCGGGATGGTGAAGAATTGGTGTTCGGCGAAGCAGATTTCGTACATCTCCAGGGTAGCGCTGATCGCGTCCTGGGCCGTACCGCCGACAAACCGCGCAATCGCCGGCGCAGCCGCCATCGCAAAGCCGCCGAAGCCGGCCGTCTCGGTGACGGTGCTGTCGCCGATATCCGGGTTGGCGTCGGCGGCGGTGAAGCCGGGCAGATACAACCCTTCGACCATGCCGGCCGGCGCGACGAACCAGCGTCCGGGGTCGCCGGCCAGCCGGATGCCGAAATCGGTGCCGTTGCGCGCCATCACGGTAAGGACGGTCGCGCCGGGGATGCCCTCCGCCGGTTCAAGCATCGCCTTGCCGGCCGGCATCGAGAGGTTGAGGAAAAAGTGATCGTTGCCGTCGATGAACTCGATCACCTGCGCCAGCCGTTCGCCGTCGGCGCAGGTGCGCGCCAACGCCGGGCCGAGCGCCCGCAGCAGGAGCGCCGTCCCGGCCCGGTTGCGGTTGTGACACTCGTCGCCCATGTGCAGCGCCTGCGCGATCATCGCCCGCAGATCAATCGGGCCGGATTTCGCCACCGCGTCGGCAAGGGTGGGGTAAAGAACGTCGGCCATCCAGCGCAAACGCCGGTACACCTCGTCGCCGTAAGCGCCGTAGCGCAGCACCTTACCCAGGCCCTCGTTCAGTGTGCAGTAAGCGCGGTTGCCGAACTCGGCGTTTTCGATGATCCATACCGGCATGGATGGCGAAACCACCCCCGCCATCGGCCCGACCGCGTGATGGTGGTGGCACGGGTCGAAGGCAATATCGCCGCTCGCGGCAAGCGCGGCGGCCTCCTCCGGCGTCGCGGTCAACCCCTCGTAGACCAGCGCGCCCATCACCGCGCCGCGCGTCGGGCCGCACATGCGCTCCCAGGCAATCGGCGGGCCGGCGTGCAAGATCGTGCGGTCGGTCATGCCGGGGATCACGTCGCGGGCGAGTCCCAGGCCGACGATCATGGGCCGGCCGGCCATGATCCGCCGGACGGCTTCGGCGTTGGCCTCGTCCATTGAGATACCGGTCTTCGTATGAGTCAGCCGGGGGACGCCTTCGGGCGGCGGGCGCCAATCTACATCCACAACCGGCAAGCCCTGCCGCCGGACGCTTTCGGCAAAGAGTGGCAGCCCGACGTTGACCACGGCGACCGGTTTGTCGAAGAATTCACTGAGCCGGTTGGAGGGCGAGTTCGTCACTTCTGGCATTTGTACACCGTGATATCGCTCATACTTCTCTCCTACAGTCTAATCCAAAGTCCGAATTTGAAAACTTGAGAATCAAGAATCGACTGTGACGATCAGGGCGGTCAACTGCGATGCATCGGCATTGCTTCCCATCACCAGCGCGCCCGCCGCCGCGAGCGCGGCGCTTTGCCGGGCGAGGTTTTGCGGGTCGCCGTCGGCGCCGGTCAAAGCCGTCACGACGAGCAAGTCTCCGCCGTGATCCGCCGCCAATTCGCCGGCTCGAAGGATGGCCGGGGCCAACTCGCCGGCCGGGTCGGGGTGCGCGCCGTAACCCAGCACGATATCCATTTGGATAACCGCCACGTGCGGGTCGCGGGCTTCCTGGAGCAGGCGGCGGATGCGCAGGTCGTTATCGATCATCGGGTGCGGCCGGCCCACCGTGAATTCTTCTTCGCCCAGGTCTAGGGCGCAGTGCTGCCGGCTCCGGTTTGAATCGGGCAGTTTAAACTCCGGCTTAAACGGCGCATTGGACCACACATCGCCGAGGCGCTCCCCCCAAAGCCGCATGGCCTCCTCGCAAAGCGTGCCGCCGCTGAACAAGCCGCGCACATACTTTTGCTCGGTGGATAGCCTGGCTGCCAACGCTTTGGCCCGGATTTGCAAACCGCGCATCCGGTCGGCCAATTGAGCTTTGACGGTAGACCCATCCCCGCCGTGCGCCAGGGTCGCCGCCGCCAGCGCCGCCTCATGCAAGGTGGCCGCCGGGTAAACTTTATCGCCGGCCGGCGAGGGAAGAACCGGTTCGGCGCTCATAAAAATTACCACCGCCGGCTTATCGCCGGCGTCCAGGCGCGCCAGCACCTTATCGACCACCGCCGGCGAGGGCAGTTTGGAGATCGCAACGATCACGGTCGTCGCAGGGTCGGCTTGCAGGGCCTCCAGCGCATGCAGCATCATCATCCCGCCGACCGCATCGGAGAGGTCGCGTCCCCCCACACCGATCCCCTGCGAAATTCCCACGCCCTGCTTGGCAAGCAGCGTGCTCACCTCTTGCAGCCCGGTGCCGGCAGCCGAAACGATGCCCACCGGACCGCGCGGGACCACGTTCGCAAACCCCAGCGCCGCGCCGTTGAGTATGGCGGTGCCCGCGCCCGGCCCCATCAACAGCAGGTCGTCTTCGACCGCGCGGCGTTTGAGCGCGATTTCATCTTCGAGCGAAACGTTGTCGCTGAACAACAAAACGTGCAGCCCTCTATCGAGCGCGCTCCGGGCCTCGGCAGCGGCATACATACCGGCGACCGAAATAACCGCCACATTGCTATCGGGATGTTCACGGACTGCGCTGCGCAGCGTCCGGGGCCGGCGCTTGCCCGCCATCGCCGTTTGGCCCGGCTGTTTGGTCAGCAGCGCCTCGGCCATCGCAAGCGCCTGATCGAGCGCTGCGCCGTCTCCTTTGACCATCATAACCAGGTCGGTCGAAGAGGTGGCTTGCGCTTCGGGAGTAAGGGGGGCGACTCGTGCGAGTAAGCGCTTGTTTGCTTCGGTGCCCATGACCAGCGCAGCATCTTCAATCCCCGGCAAAGCCTGCACATCGCGGGTCGCATTCATCAGGGCGACCGAATCAAAATATTGACTGGCTTTGATAAAATATCGAACAGCCATGGTGGGCAATACTCCATCATACTCTATAGACCTTCAGAAAATGTTTTAGACTCACCTCACCCCCCAGCCCCCTCTCCACATGGTGGAGAGGGGGAGAACTCCCCAGATGGCGGCTCCGATTCCCCCTCTCCATAACATGGAGAGGGGGGTAGGGGGTGAGGTAAACTCCAGAACATTATCTGACATACTCTAGCTACGGGTTTATCTTTGACGAAAAGGGGCGCTTCATAATCAGAAGCACCCCCTTTAGCTTGTGCGATTACATCAGGAGACTTTAGTCGCCGGTGACGGCCCAGGTATCGTAATTGTCGGCGCTGAACACGCTCCAGTCGCCCATCAGGACGCGCAGGCCGGCGCCGCCGGGGTCTTCCTCGAT
>JAFGMM010000324.1 GCA_016927535.1 Anaerolineae bacterium | reverse complement strand
CCCCTTGAGGGAGAGGGGTCGGGGGAGAGGGGGAAAAAAGCGCTTAAGTTGATGCATATGGGGCCGGTTTCGAACCGGCCCTGGGCGGGCCTCAGACCCGCCCCTACGGCCCGATTCGGCGTTGTTTTCCAATTTCGCCAACAACATCGTCTATTGCCCGGCGTCTGATGACAATTTGCCAGGCATGCCGGAGGCCTTATACTGTTATGCACATGCACGTGCATAAACACTTTTCCTTATCCGAGCGTGGGTGCTGCCGTGGATCAACGCGACCTGGGCTTGCCGGAACGCTACCAGAACATTATTTTTGCCGGGTTGATCGTGCTAATCGCCGCAGGGGTGCTGTTGTTGATGGCGAGCCGCCCGGCGCCGGTGCAGATGGTCGTCGAGCCGCCCGCGCCTACCGCTACGCCTGGCGCGATCCAGGTTTACGTTACCGGCGCCGTCGCCAACCCGGATGTCTATTCCCTGGCCTGGGACGCGCGCATCAAAGACGCCATCGCCGCCGCCGGCGTGCTTGAGACTGCCGACCTGGTGCGGATCAACCTGGCGCAGCGCCTCCACGATGGCGATCATATCCATGTGCCGGATGCGACCGATCCCGGCGCGCCGGCTGCCGGCGCGCCGGTCCCTGAACCGTCCGGCGGTCCGATTAATATCAATACGGCGAGCCGGGATGAGTTAGACGCGCTGTACGGTATCGGTCCCAGCTTGGCGCAGCGTATCATCGACTACCGCGAGGCAAACGGCCCGTTTGAAACAATCGAGGATATTATGAACGTGCGGGGAATCGGCGAATCGACCTTCGACAAGATCGCGGACCGCATCACCGTCGAATAGCCTCACAAACGAGCGGCGGCGCAGGGCGTGCCGCCGCTTATGGGCTTTATAGGTTTGCGTGTGTCCAGGTCAACTGCTCGCGGATCTGCAAATCGGTGTTGCGAATTTTCATCGCCAGGTCGGCTGCCAGGTTGCGCATCAGCCGGTAGCCAAGCTGGGGATAGGTGTCGCACAGCAGCATCACTTTATCGCGCGGGACGATAATCACGCGGGTGTCCGGTTTGGCGCAGCGCGCCGCCGCCGAGCGCACACCCTGGTCGACCAGCGCTACTTCGCCGAACGACTGCCCCCGGCGCAGCACGGCGATGCTCTGCGGCCCGGCGCTCGAATCGGCGCCGACCAGCGCCGGATCGACCTGGATGGCGACTTCGCCGCTCACAATCACGTAAAGCTCACTGCCCGTCGTGTTTTCGCCAAAGATAACGTCGCCGGTTTGGTAAGTTTTTTCTTCGCAAATAGAAGCAACCAGTTCAAGCTGAGTGGATGAAAGCTCGTAAAAAATGTCGGCCTGTTTGAGCACCGTCGTGATCGACATCGCTTTCTCCTTGAGTAAGTTACGTAAAATAGGCACAATTAGAGATATTAGGTTATGTTATGGTACTTCTGGCATCATTCTAGTGCATTTACAAAGTGGGCGCAACTGAGGAGAAAATATGCCGACCCGACGACAACAGCTTGGGAAGTGGGGTGAAGATATCGCCGCCCGGCGGCTCGTCGAGCTGGGCTATGATATCGTAGCGCGCAACTGGCGCTGCGCCGCCGGCGAACTGGATATCATCGCCCGGCACCGGGGCGAACTGGTCTTCGTTGAGGTCAAGACCCGGTGGGGCGGGCCGCCGGAAGAAAGCATCGGCCCGGCCAAGCAGATCAAACTGGTCGAACTGGCGCGTAAATATCTCCAGCTTAAAGGCGTTGAAGAGCAGCCCTGGCGCATCGACGCGGTGCTGGTCGAATTGGACGGCGACGGTCACTTGGTGCGATTGGAGGTGATCGAAAGCGCGGTGGGCGAGTGACCGGGCTGCCTCCGCTTGTCGCCATCGCCGGCCCGACTGCCGTCGGCAAGACTGCCCATGCCCTGGCCGTCGCGTCGGCGCTCGGCGGCGAGGTGATCGGCGCGGACAGCCGGCAGCTTTATACCGGCATGGACATCGGCACCGCCAAGCCCACCCCTGCCGAGCGCGCCGCCGTTCCCCACTACCTGATCGACGTTGCGCCCCCTGACCATACCTTTACCCTGGCCGAGTACCAACGCATGGCTTACGCTGCCATCGACGCCAGCCACGCGCGCGGGCGGCTGGCGCTGCTGGTCGGCGGGACCGGGCAGTATATCAGCGCGGTCGTGGAGGGCTGGGGCATCCCGGAGGTCGCGCCGCGCCCGGAACTGCGCGCCGAACTCGAAGCTTTTGCGGAGGCGCACGGCGCGCCGGCTTTACACGACCGCCTCGCCGCCGCCGACCCCGCCGCCGCCGCGCGCATCGACTACCGGAATGTGCGGCGTGTGGTCCGCGCGCTGGAGGTGTGCATGGCGACGGGCCAACCGATCAGCCGGCTGCAAGCGAAGACGCCGCCGCCTTACCGGGTTTTCATCATCGGGTTGACGATGGCGCGCGCGAAGCTGTACCGGCGGGTCGATGCGCGCGTGGATGCGATGATCGAGATGGGGCTTGTCGAGGAGGCCGGGGCGCTGGCGGCGCGCTACGGCTGGGAGACGCCGGCGCTGTCGGGGCTGGGGTATAAGCAGATCGGCGCGCACCTGCGCGGCGCATGCCCGCTCGCCGAGGCGGTCGATGCGATCAAGCGCGAAACGCACGCCTTTGTGCGGCGGCAGTATACGTGGTTTCGCAAGATGGATGGGCTGCGGTGGGTAGATGTGGATGCGGTGGATGAACAGGCGGTAACCCTCATGGTACAGGACTGGTTGGATAACGGTGGTTGATGGGTCCAAAGCGTCCTTGTGTCTACCTTGTAGACATCGGCGGTAGTGGCGACTCTTTGACTGATACCTCACCCCCCGCCCCCTCTCCACAGGGTGATACTGTTGGCGAATGGTAGGGGCCGGTTTGAAACCGGCCCATGCACATCAATTTAAGAATTTTGACCGTTTGTGCGCCTGTTCCCCCTCTCCCCAAACCCCTCTCCCACGAGGGGCGAGGGGCTTACCGACGCACAGGCTCGCTGCTTTTTGTGGTATATGGGCTAGCACGAGTCTGACTCCCCTCGCCCCTTGAGGGAGAGGGGTCGGGGGAGAGGGG
>JAFGMM010000323.1 GCA_016927535.1 Anaerolineae bacterium | reverse complement strand
CCTGGACGCTTGAGTACTTGCTGCGCGCCGCCGACGATCCCAGTTTGCTCGTGGAAGCCGAAACGGTCTGGAAGGCGAAGGGCGACCGGCTCGACTACCTCAAACATCGTTTCGAGCGCCCGCAGGAGCGCCTGCTCGCGGCGTTGGGGATGGCCTCGCGCGTCTTTGCGCCGGTAGAGCGCAGCCTCCGCGCGCGCAAACCGACCGGCGTCACGCTCTCGCGCGACGAGGCGTATACCTTTCTCGTAGAAGCCGCGCCCGTGCTGGAGACGAGCGGCTTCGCGGTGTTGGTGCCGAACTGGTGGGGGCGGCGCGCCCGGCTCAAGGCGCGCGCCCGGCTCCGCGCGCAGGCCGAAGAGCCGACCGGCGTCCTCACTTTCGAGCGGCTGGTGAAATATAAATGGGAGCTTTCGCTGGGCGACAACCCGATCAGTAAAGAGGAATTCGAACAGCTCGCCGCACTCAAGCAGCCGCTCGTGCGCTACCAGGGCGAGTGGGTGACGCTCGACCCGGAGCAGGCCGAGGCGGCGCTGCGTTTCTTCGAGAAAGCACAGGCCGCCGAAGGCGAGGTCGGGCTGCTCGATGCGCTGAAGCTTACGGCGGACGGCAAAGAGATCGCGCCGGAGGGCATCGAAGTCGAGGGGGCGGAGGTTGAGGGCTGGCTGAATGACCTGTTCGCGCGGCTGCGCGATCCCGACAGCACGGTCGCGCTCGACGAGCCGGGCAGCCTGCGCGCCGACCTGCGCCCCTATCAAGAGCGCGGCTTCGGCTGGCTGGCGCAGATGCGGCGGCTGGGGCTGGGCGCATGCCTCGCCGACGACATGGGTTTAGGTAAAACGATCCAGACCATCGCGCTGTGGCTGCACGAGCGCGAACGGCTGAACGTCTCGCAGCCAGCCTTGCTGGTCTGCCCGACCTCGGTCGTGGGCAACTGGAAACACGAGCTTTCGCGCTTTGCGCCGTCGCTGCGGGTGATGAAGCATCACGGCCCGGACCGGCTCAAGGGCGCGGATTTCGGCGCGGCGCTGGAAAAGATCGATGTCGTGCTGACCAGTTATGCGCTCATCCACCGCGACCTCGACACGCTGGCACAGGTCGAATGGTCAACCGTGGTATTAGACGAAGCGCAGAACATCAAAAACCCCTCGACCAAGCAGGCGCAGGCCGTGCGCAGGCTGCCCGCCGGCGCCAAGTTCGCGCTGACCGGCACGCCGGTCGAGAACCGGCTGAGCGAGTTGTGGTCGATCATGCAATTTCTCAACCCCGGCTATCTCGGCTCGCAGCGTGACTTCCGCGCGACCTTCTCTACGCCCATCGAGCGCTACGGCGACGAGAACGCCGCCGCGGCGCTTAAACAATTGGTGTCACCGTTCATCTTGCGCCGTGTCAAGACCGACCCGAACGTCATTCAAGACCTGCCGGACAAGTTCGAGAACAAGGTGTACTGTACGCTGACGCCGGAGCAGGCGACGCTCTACGAGGCGGTGGTGCGCGAGGAACTGGACCTGCTCGAAGACGCCGAGGACGATATGGCGCGGCGCGGCGCGGTGCTGCGCATGTTGACGCGGCTCAAGCAGATTTGCAATCACCCGGCGCATTTTCTCAAGGAGGGCGACGGCGCGAAGATGGACGACCGCAGCGGCAAGCTGGCGCGTCTGGTCGAGATGATCGACGAGGTGCGCGACGTGGACGAGCGCGCCTTGATCTTCACGCAGTACGCCGAGATGGGCGGGCTGCTGCAAAGCTACCTGCGCGAGCATCTGCTTGACAATGTGCTCTTTCTGCACGGCGGCACGCCGGCGCAGAAGCGCGAGGAAATGGTGCGCAACTTCCAATCGCCGCACGGCCCGCCGGTGTTCATCCTCTCGCTGAAGGCAGGCGGCACGGGCCTTAACCTCACCAACGCCAACCACGTCTTCCACTTCGACCGCTGGTACAACCCGGCGGTGGAGAACCAGGCCACCGACCGCGCCTTCCGCATCGGGCAGACCAAAGACGTGCAGGTGCATAAGTTCATCTGCCTGGGCACGCTGGAGGAGCGCATCGACGAATTGATCGAGCGCAAGCAGGCGCTCGCCGACCAGATCGTCGGGGCGGGCGAAAGCTGGATCGGCGAGATGGATAACAACGAACTGCGCGACCTGGTGACGCTGCGGCGCGAGATGGTCGAGGAGGTGGGGTAATGGGCTGGTGGTATGACTATGGCGAGGCGCCCGAAGATAAGCACACGCTGCGCGATTACAAAACGCAGCCCGACGCCATCGTGATCGACGGGCCGGTCTACGCGGTGAGCAAGCGCGGCGAGATCGGGCGCGAGTGGTGGGGGCAGCAGTGGGTACAGGCGATGGAGCGCCTGGGCTTGACGCCGCGTTTGCAGCGCGGGCGGCGCTACGCGCGCAACGGCTCGGTGAGGCGGCTGGAGATCGGGCACGGCATCGCCTACGCGCCGGTGCAGGGTTCGCGCCCCAGGCCCTACCGCACGGCGGTGCATCTCAAACCGTTCAATGATGCGGAATGGGAGCGGGCGCTGGCGGCGCTGGCGGACCAAGCGATCTACAGCGCGAAGCTGCTCGCGGGCGAGATGCCGGGCGATATCGAAGGCGTGTTCCAGGGCGTGGGCCTGTCGCTGTTCCCGCGCAGCAAAAAGGATATCATCTTCGAGTGCTCGTGCCCCGACTGGGGCGACCCGTGCAAGCACGCCGCCGCCGTGTATTACCTGGTGGCGGAGCAACTCGACGCTGACCCGTTCGTGCTGTTTCACCTGAAGGGCAAGGGCCGGGACGAGGTGTTGGCGGCGCTGCGCGCGCTGCGCGGCGCAGAAGACGACGGGCTGCCACAAATACCCATGTTTGAAGACGAGCCTTTACCCGATGCGCCGCCGCTCGACGCCGACCTGGGCGCGTTTTGGTCGGGCCTCGAGGTGAACCTGGTGCGCGCCGCGCCGGTGCATATGCCGGAGCCGTTTGCACTGCGGCAGTTGGGCGACCCGCCGGGCGACGCCGGCGCGGGGCTGCGCAGCATTTACAACGAAGTGGCGCATGAGGCGAGCCTGTGGTTGGGGCTGGAGCAGGATGGCGACGGCTGAAAGAATGAACTGAAACCCTGGCAAAAGAAAAAGAAAATGGCGACCCTCTCGCCCGTTCCTACATATAGCGGCGCACCCGCTAATTAACCCCATATATAGGCATAAATCTACGCGAGAAGTCAGGCGCCGCTTCAGATTAAAAAAAATCCGTGTCCGATTCAAAAACTCGCCCCCAGCGCGGGATGCACCCTCCGCGCACGAGTAAATATGCAAAATACGAGAGTCAAGTATAATTCAGATATCAATATTGCAAGCTCTTAGCCGGTGCTTGAGCGCGTTTGGCATGTGCTCTATAGTTTGTCAGATAATGTTCTGGACTTTACCTCACTCCCTAACCCCCTCTCCATAACATGGAGAGGGGGAATCGGAGCCGACATCTGGGGGTTTCTCCCCCTCTCCACCATGTGGAGAGGGGG
>JAFGMM010000322.1 GCA_016927535.1 Anaerolineae bacterium | reverse complement strand
CCCCCTCTCCACATGGTGGAGAGGGGGAGAAACCCCCAGATGTCGGCTCCGATTCCCCCTCTCCATGTTATGGAGAGGGGGTTAGGGGGTGAGGTAAAGTCCAGAACATTATCTGACAAACTATAACAGCCAACCGCTAAAAGCTAACCGCTAATCGCTAACCGCCAACCGCTACAAAAGCGTCGCCTTGTTTCCGGGACGCGGGTCATAGTGATCGGCGAACTGCTCCAAAACCTGGCGGTCAATCAGCCAGTTATTCGCAAACTTCTTCGCCGGGAGCTTGCCCTGGCGGATCAAACGGCGCACGCTCTCCGGGTGGATACGCAACCGTTCGGCTGCCTCGCGCACGGTCGCGTAACCTTCCAATTCTGACATCAGCAGCCTCCCCTAGTTTTGTTGACCGGGTACAACAAGTATATGTCAACGCCGGGCGCATGTCAAAGCCGCCAGGTATGTAAGCGGTTATAACTTGCGAACCGCATACCCTTGCAACCCAAGCCGGAGACTCAACTATCGACTCGGTGCAAGCGCACATGCCCGGAAACGCGCCACTACATTGTCGCTCTGCCGATTTGGGGGGCCGGATTCTCAGCCGGGGGTTTAGCCGAGCGCCTCAGCGACCGACGATCTGTATCGTCCCTAGTATATAACGATTTGCCACCGGCGCGCCAGTCTCATCGACCACGGGCAGGCGCTCGCCGGTGGCGAGCAGGTAGAAGCCGAGATGGATTTCGTAGCGGCCGGGCGGCGCATCCGCATCGACGCGCAGTTGGTAGGCGTCGCCGATGCGCTCGCCCACCTTCCATTGACCGGTGGGATAAGTGCCCTGCACCGGGAAGGCGTCCGACTGGCCGTGCGGGCGGCCATCCGGGCCGACGAGCTGCACGAATACGGTGTAATCTGCGTCGAAGGGTTGCAGCGCCTCCCACATCAAATACACGTTGAGCAGGTCGCCGGGCGCGAGGGTATCGGCGCTGTAGCTGCCGTCGAGCAGGAGCGCGCGCCCGGCGTAGTTGGCGAGCGAGTCGGGCGGGGCGGGCCGGACCGCGATAAGGGGCAAGAGCAAGTCGGAGCCAGATGGCGCGCCGACAAAGCCCGTTTTGTCTTTAAGCGTGGTTCCTAAAGCCAGCTCAACGACCAAGCCCGTGCGCGCCGGCAGAGCCGGCAAAGACTTGTAATACTTCAACGGCGCCTCCGACGAACCACCCAAGCCGCCATACACAGACGGGTTCTCGATATCCCCGACCGCCTGCAAGTAGAACTTTCCAAGAACGGCTTCGCCTTCAGTAACCCCATCCGGCAAGTCATAACCCAATAACAACAAATCATCGGTCAAAATGTGACGCACCTCCACCGGCGGCGGCGGAATCTCGTCTGCCAGCGCCACATTGAACGCCGTCACCCCTGCCCACTGAATCTCCGGCAGAAACGATGTTTCGACCGGCTTGCCCTCTCCGTCCGTGGAAGGCTGGATAAGAAGCTGAAGAGAGGTAATGGGCAGCCCCTCCGCCGCGAACGGCTCGAACATGCCAACCTCAAGCACGTACATCCCCGGCAGCATACCGTGCTCGAATATGACCGCGTGGTAATCCGGGATGATCTCGCCTTCCTTCCACGCATTCGCGGGATAGGCGTTATTCACCGCAAAACGGTCGCGCTGCTCCCAGACGACATACCCTTCCGCGTCCAGCAGCCGCAGCCACACCTGGTGCCGGCCGGTCGCCTCGCCTTCGCGCCGCCAATAGAGCGTCACGTGTGCGGTGTCGCCGATCCGCCGGCTGTGCGCATCGACTCGATAGCCCAGCAAGCGCGCCCACCCGCCAAACGTGATATCCAGCCCGATCACGTCGCCGGGCGGCTCGGTCAGCGGCTCCGTGCCCACCTCCACCAGCGGGCCGGCGCTGCGCAGGTGATAAACGCCCTCCAGGCCCGGCAGATAGCGCGCCAGGTAGACGGTCTGTCCCGCCGCCAGCCGCTCGCCGAGCACCTGCCGGTACAGCGCCTCGTTGCCGAGTACGACCATTTGCATGTCCGGGCGCACGCCCTCGATGCGGTGCAGATATTCCAGCGGCGCGATCTTCTCACTGTCCGCCAGGACGACCGAGTCTCCATCCAATGGGAGGCCGAGCACGTAGCGCCCCCACTCTTCGAGCGCGCGCCCTTTCTGCGGCACATCCGCCAGCGCCGCGCCGTTGCTCCAGAGCAGCGCCAGCGGCAGCAGCGCCAGCGCCGTATGCAGCGGGACGTACAGCCGGTCCCAGGTCAGCGGTTTGACCAGCTTCGGCGCCCATTCGCTGATGGCGTGCACGGCGTAAGCGATCCAGATGACCTGGATAACGTGCATCGGGATGAGGAAGACGGCGATATCAGGGATGATGTAGACCAGCGCATAGGCGAAGTACGCGCCATACGCCACCAGCGTCACGATGCCCACGCCGGGGAACCAGCGCGCCAGCCGCGCCAAACCGACCACCGCCAGCAGCAAGCCCATAATGCCGAACTGGTCGATCACCAGCCGGAAGATCGTCATCCAGCGGTCGGGCTGGCTGAAATATTCGAACATCAGCGCGCCGCCGAAGCGCTGCCCGGTGATCCACATGATGAACTCGTCGAACGGCATGCCTGCGCCGTCGTGGAGCGCCGGCCAGCGCAGCGGGAGGTACAGGTAGATCAGCAGCGGCGCGGCCAGGCACACCGCCGCCGCACCCCACTGCTTCAGGGTGAGCCGGGGCCGGCACATCCACAGCATCAGCGCCGCCGCCGGGGCCAGCAGCACAATCGTCAGGTGATTGGTCAGCCCGAAGCCGAACGCCAGCGCCAGCCCGAATACACGGCGCGGGCGCATCGCACGCCCGCCGCCGAAGCGCGGGTCGGTGACGTACAGGCCGTTGACGAGAATACCCAAGATGATGACCACGAACAGCGCGTTAAGCGCGTAGACCTCCGCTTCGACCGCCTGGCTCCAAAACGTCGCGGAGAAGGCGAGCGCCAGCGCCGCCAGCGCCGCCAGCAGCCGCCCGATCTCCAGCCGGCGGATCACGTCCGCCAGCAGCAGCGCCGCCAGCGCCGCCGGGAGCGCCGCCGAGAGATTCACGCGCCACGCCATCGAGCCAAAGGGCACGAGCGACGTAAGTTTGCCGAGCATGACGTACAGGGGGTAGCCGGTCGGGTGCGCGATGCCGAGCACCGGCGCGGTGACCTGGAACTCGAAGGTATCCGCTGCGCCCACGCAGCGCCCCAGCGTCGCCAGGTACACTCCGAACACGCCCAGCCCCACCACCAGCGCGCCGATCACCGCGCGCCGGCGCACCTGCACGCCCAGCGCGTGCTCGCGCCGGTACAGACGCCGGAGCCAGAAGACGCCGAACAAGAGCCAGGCGCCGGCCAGCAGCGCCCAGGTGCGCAGCAGGTCAACCTCCGGCGCGAGCAGCGCGATGAGCAGCAGCGCGAAGGGCAAGAAATCAACGGCGTAAGAGTCAAGCCAACGCCACACCGCCCAAAATCCCGCCGCGCACACCAGGCCCAGCGCCAGATTGGGCAGCAGTGCCGCGCCGAGAAAAAGAAAAGTCACGGGCCAGGTTTCCCACAGCGCGCGCGCCAGCGTCAAACCGAAGACCAGCCCGGCAGCCGGCGGCAGCAGGGCGGTCCAGTGATATCCTTTGCGTGGTTCAGACCTTTGCATATCGAGCGCTCTACGGTGTCGTGGCAGGCGGTGCGGCTTCGGTTGGCTGGGGTGTGGGGTTCGCACGCTGCACCTTCAGGTTAAAGTAAGCATCCATCACCTCGCGGACCACCGGCAGCGCCACCGCCGACCCTTCGTTGCCGTTGTAGAGAAAAGCGATGATGATGATTTCGGGGTCTTCGTAGGGCGCGTAGCCGACATACCAGGCGTGCGCCGGCCAGTCGCCGGGCTTGCACAGCCCCAGGTTCCAGGCGATGTTATCGCAGTATTCGGCGGTGCCGGTCTTGCCGGCCGCCGTGACGTAAGGCAGCGAGGCGTCGTTCGGGCTGTGACCGGTGCCGATGGTCACCACCTGGTACATCCCTTCCTGGATGATCTTGATGTTCTCGGCATCGACAAACGGCGGCTGGTAGTCGAGCTTTTGCAGGTCGGGCCGGCAAATGCTCTCGGCGATGTAAACCGGGTCGCTGGTATTGACGGTGTAGACGACCGTCTCGAATTCCTCGACTTCGGTATCCGGGTTTACATCCAACTCATAAGAAGCCTCGTAGTGCTCAAGCAGCCGCTCGCAAGCCGGCGCGTCGTAAGTCGCGCTGTACGGGTTGCACCGACAGGCCAGGCTGTCGGCGCCGCGCAGCAGCATATCCTCGTAAGGCGTCAGGATCGGCAGGCTGCCATCGGTGGGCCGGACGATGGTCCGCAAAATCCGGGGTTGGAACGCCTCCAGGACGTTGCCCTCGGCGTCGAAGAACTCGCCGACCACGGTTGGCCGGTACAGCGTGCCGCCGTTAGCGACGGCGGCCACCAGGTTGAGCAGTTGCAGCGGCGTCACCGTAACGTATCCCTGCCCGAATGCAGCATTATAAGTATCGCCCGTAGACCAGTTCTCGCCGTAAGTACGGCGCTTCCAGTCACGGTCGGGCATGCGGCCGGCCAACTCGCCCGGTATCTCGATGCCCGACGGAGTACCGACCCCGAAGGCGTGCGCATAGCGCACCAGGTCGTCAATGCCCAAGCCGCCGGTCCTCAAGACACTCGATGGTACATCGGGGTTGCCGCCGCCGACCTGGTAGAAGTACACGTCGCAGCTTTGCGCAATGCCGCGCCGCAGATCGACATCCTCATGCCCCTCTTTAAGCCAGCAGACAAAGGTCTGCGCGCGCGCGATGTCGTTGGGCGCGTAGCGGTTGGGCAGCACCAGCTTACCTTCGCAGCGTAAAACGGCCTCCGGATGAATCACCTTTTCTTGCAGCACGCCGTTCGAGGTTAGCACCTTCCACACCGACCCCGGCGGGTACAGCGCGCCAACGGCATGGTTCACGAGCGGCAGCAGCGGGTCTTCCAACTTGCCGAAATAATAATCGGCGTCGATGGTGCGGGCAAAACGGCTGTTATCGAACGTGGGCCAACTGACCATTGCCAGGACTTCGCCGGTCTTGGGGTTCATGGCGACCACGACGCCGGAGTGCGTCTCCGGCATCGAGGGGTCATCGTTCACGATTTTAATCCGCCGCACCAGTGACTCCTGGGCGGCCTGCTGCAAATCTACATCCAAAGTCAGGCGCACGTTGCGCCCCGGGATGGGCGTGTCCTCGCGCAGCACGCTGACCGGCAGGCCGGCCACATCCACCTCGACGACCCGCCAACCCTTGCGCCCGGCCAGTTCGTCCTCCAGGTAGCCCTCCACACCGGCTAGGCCGATGCGGTCGTAATTGGGGTCGTAACCCAGTTCCATCAACTCAAGCTGGCGCTCGGCGGGGATAGGAACCATATAGCCCACGATCTGCGAGGTCAGCGCGCCGGTGGGATATTCGCGCACGGCGGCGTAGGGCACATCGACGCCCGGCAGATTCACCTGATCCTCCAGGATGCGCATGGCGACGTCGCGCGCCATATCGCGCGCCACCGTGACCGCGCGATATGGCGCGACGCCCTCGCCCTCCCGCACCATCGAATACAGGCTGCGCTCATCCGCACGCCCGGCGGCGATGGCCGCGTCGTCGGTGGCCGGGATATCGAGCAGCGCGCCCAGGCGCTCCAGCACCGCGATTTCGCGCTCCTCCGGGTCGGGCAGGTCCGCAGGGACCACCGTCACGTTAAAAGCGGGCACGTTGCGCGCCAGTGTGCGCCCATAACGGTCCTCGACGACGCCGCGCGCCGCCGCAATCGGCTGGCGCGAGATGCGGTTTTCCTCGGCTTGCTCCAGCCAGTAATCATATTCGACAAACTGGTACTGGTAAGCCTGCCACGCGAACAGGATAAACATCACGACGACCGCGACCTGGAAGACCGTCAGCCGCCAACTACGAAAAGGTTCGTTTCGCCTGCGATACATATCACCTACCCGATTAAAGCGTCTCGATGCGCGGGCTGAACCGGTTATACAACCCCATCATAACCCTGAAAATCGGCACGACCAGGATCAGATTCAAAATGACGGTAGGAAGCGTAACGTATGCCAGGTTGTACGTCCAGTTTACCGCATAGCCGCTCGCCGCCAAGACGCCCATCATCACCACGTGCAGGACGACCGACCCGGCAAGAGTCAGCGACAACACGATGAGTAAATTACTGCGGTAAAGCTGGGTCTGCAACTGGTTAGCGACGAACGCCACGATCAGCAGGCCCAGCGCCGACGCGCCCAGCGGCACCCCGGAGAGCAAATCCTGCACGATGCCGCCCATAAATGCCCAGGTGAACGCCTCTTCATAGGGAGCCAAGAGCGCCCAACTAATGATAATCATCAGCATCAAGTCCGGCGCACCGCCGCGCACCTGGAGGTGCGGCATCAGCGTAGACTTCAAGATGGCGACGACCGACAACAAAACCAGACCTAAAAAGTTTCCCATGCTGCTTCTTACGGCTCCGTCTCTTCAACGGGCGGGCCAAACCCGCTCAAATCGACCGGCTCGAAACTGGTGATGACGGTCACAAACTCCAGCCGGTTAAAGTCGTTCAGCGAACGCACCTCGGCCTCCTGGAACAGCTCAAACTCAAAGCGGCGCACACTGGTCACCTGGCCGATGACCAAGCCCGGCGGCAGCTTGCCGCCCAGCCCGGAAGTTACCACCAGGTCGCCGGGGTTCAGTTCCTCGTCGAGGGGGATTAGCTCCATGCGCAGCGTGCCCGATAGCTGCCCGCATACGCTGCCATCGGTGCGCGTGGCTTGTAGGCGCACGCTCACGCAGCTATTCGGGTCGTTAATCAGAAGCACCTGGCTGGCGGCGGCGCGCACCTGAGTCACCCGCCCCACCAAGCCCAGATCGGTGACGACCGGCATACCGACTTCGATGCCATCGCGCGCGCCCCGGTTGATGTACATCACGCTCATAAAGCCGCTGGTGTCCAGGCCGATCACATTGGCGGCCACGTACTCGCGGTCGGTGACGGTAGTCGTGTACTCCAGCAGGCCGGCGATGCGTTCGTAGTCATGTTTGATCTCGCGCAGTTCGATCAACTCGGCCTGGAGTTTTGCCAAGCTGCGCTCAAGGTCGCGGTTGCGTTCTTGCAAGTCGCGGATATCGGCGAAGTCCTCGACCGTAGTCGTAATACCGGTCACGATATCGTTCACGACGCCCTGCACCACGTTCAGCGGGATCGAAAGCACGCTCTCGAACGGGGCAAGCGCGCCGGTTACGCTGAGCAGAACCAACACAAGGCTGGCAAAAAACAACACCACAAACAAGCCGGGCCGGCTTCGCAGACCGCGCATAGCGTCCCATCACCTCTATCTACCGGCAACGTTAAACTTCAGCAATTATACAATGTAACCGGATATCCAGGCTCAGGGCAACTTTAGCATTAGATGAAAAGAGGTCCAGCCGCGAATGACGCGACCAGACTCTAGGCGTCTGAGCGCGGCTCGTCTATCTTATCCTGCAAATTGCTCATGTAGGTTTCGAGCGTAGCGCGCGCCGCGTCCCGCTCCGATGCGCGGGCCGTCGCATGCGCAAGCCGCGCCCCGATTTCCTCGCGCGTTTCGCGCATCGCCTGTTCGAGATAGGGGAAAGCCAGCCACACATTCATCAGGCCGAACAGCGCGCCGGTGACGACTCGGAGCATGGGATAGGTCTCGCGCACCGGCCACAGCGACACCGGCGGCGTGCCGAGCAACTGGCTGCCGCCGTCCAGCGCGATAGGACCGATGCCGAGGAACAAATAAAGCAGCAGAGGAACCGGGCGCAGCCGCTCGCGCACCAGCGCGAACAACAGCCCGCCGAGCAAAATCGCGCCGTAGATGGCGACGTCGCGCTCGCACAGCGCAATCTTGTAGCCCATCGCCGGGCTACCGGTGAATTCGTGCGCGGCGTATTGCAGCGCTAACGAAATCGGCGCCAGGGCCTCGGCGTCCACCATGTCGGCGGTCCACACCTCGCCCGTGAACTCGTTATGGTAGCGCGCGAACAATTCACGGAACGCCGGCTCGTCCACGACATACGACTGGAACGACCCGATATCCTGCATACCGGCCTGTTCGAGCGGGTAGGCGAGCTGCGCGCCGAACAGGAAGCCGGAGCGAAACGCCAGTTGGTGGCAGAGCGGCCTATAGAGCGTGTAGACGACACGCGCCGGCCCTTCGGCGCCCAGTTTCATCAACACGGGCGCAGCGAAGGGCAGCGAAACATAGACAAAGATGATGAACAACACAACTTGCAGCCAGTGCCCCGCGAACCAGTACATGAGCCGGTCGGCGCGGGAGGCCGTCGCTTTGTCAGATTTCATTAAAACCGGGTATCTCCAACAGATAAGCCTCCAGTTGTTCGAGCGTCAGCGGGCCGGCGTGCTTGACCGTTACCGTACCGTCCGGCGCGATGAGATAGGTGGTGGGCTGCGCAACGACCTTATACAGGTCGCTGACGCGGTGCGCCTGGTCGAGCACAAAGCCCAACCGCAAGCCTTCTTTCTCGGCGAAGGCGATAATCGCTTCCGGCGTCTCCTCCAGGTTGACCGGCAGCACCACCAGTTTATCACGGTAATCGACCGCTGCCTGCTGGAATTCGGGCATCTCGACGCGGCACGGCTCGCACCACGTGGCCCAGAAGTTGAGCAAGACGACCTTGCCCCGGAAGTCTTCCAGCGTCACGCGCTCGCCGTAGAGGTTCTGCGTCTCGAAGTTAGGCGCGGCCTCGCCCGGCTGCAACCCGACCGGCAGGTCGGCCATCGTCTCGATGGGGCCGGCGACCAGCGCCGGATCAACCGCGCTGCCATCGGCAGGGAGCGGCGGCAGCACCGCGTCGATAGACGCCGGGGCCGCGCCGGCGCTCGCCGTCTCCGGGCCGGAGAGGCAGGGGACGAAGCCGGCGAGGTCGATATCGCCCTTGTTCAGTTCGTCCAGGCACATCTCCAGGTTGAAGGCCAGCTCCGAATCGCCGCCCAGCTTGGACAGCTCTTGCAGCACGCCGCCCATCACCAGCACGCCGATGATGACCAGCAGCGCACCGGCGAACAACTCGATCTTGTGCATGTGCCGCTGCAAGCCGCGCAGCAGGCCCGACACCCGGTCGAGCGCGACCGCCACCAGCAGGAACGGCGCCCCCAGGCCCATCGCATAGGCGAACAGCGTCACGCCGCCCTGCACCGGGTCGCCGCCGCTGCCGACGAAGATCAGCACCGAGCCGAGGATCGGGCCGATGCACGGCGACCAGCCCGCCGCGAACACCAAGCCCATGAACGCCGAGCCGAGATAGCCCAGTTCGCGGTTGCCTTTGAACTGCCGGCGCGTGTCCGAGTAGAGCGCCGAGTAAACCGGCAGCAGGAATTCCTGCCAGCCGGCCGGCAGGCGCATATAGACGGCGCGAAACACACCGGCAATGTGCAGGCCGAACAAGATGATGACGATCCCACCCAGGTAGCGGACGAAATCACTTTGCAGCACGTCGCCGATTGCGCCGGCGGCAAAGCCCAACACCGTAAACACCACCGCAAAGCCCAGCACAAAGAAGATTCCGTGTACCAGCACCGTAAACCGGTTGGCGCCCGGCTGGCCCGCCGCGCGCGCAGTATGCCCGCCCATATAGCCGACGTAGGCCGGCACCAGGGGCAGCACACACGGCGAAATAAACGTCACAAAGCCGGCCAAGAAGGCCAATCCCAAACTCACATCCATCGCAACGACTCCTTATGTAGTAACAGGCTCACTCTTTCAGGCGGTCCTCCAGCGCGTCGATCTCGGCTTCGAGTTTGGCCTGGGCGCGACCGGTCCACCACAGCACGGCGAACGCGCCGCCCCACAGCGCCATATTCACAACCGCGATAATCGCCAGAGTATTCATCTTCCGCGCTTCCTTACTACTCGTTCAGAGTCGATGGTCGATTTCGATCTTACCGCAAAGGCGGTCTAAAGTATAGTTTTCTTATCCGATTTTAAGCATACCTCCCGCTAAGTCCAGCCGTACTCGTAGCCGGCTTCGTACATGGCGACCACGTTCTCCGGCGGCGTCACCGCCTGGATGTTGTGGCACGGCGCAAGGATGTAGCCGCCGCCTCCGCCCAGGATGCGCAGGTTATCCTGCACCTCCTGGCGCACCTCCTCCACCGTGCCGAAGGGAAGCGTATATTGGTTATCCACCGCGCCGTGGAAGATCAAGCGGTCGCCGAAGTCGCGCTTCAGCCCTTCGCGGTCCATGCCTTTGAGCCGCCACTGCACCGGGTTCAGGATATCGATGCCCAGTTCGACCATATCGGGGATGATCCGGCGGATCGCGCCGTCGCTGTGGTGGAAGGCGAACGCGCCCACCTCGTGCGCCAGGTCGATCATGCATTTCATGCGCGGGAGCAAAAACTCGTGAATGTGCGCGGGCGAGAACATCAGCCCTTCCTGCCCGCCCATATCCTCCGCGACGTAGCTGAACAACACCTTACCCGGTATCTGTTCGTAGATGCGCCGGGTGTGCTCATAGGCCAGGTCAAAGAGTTTGTCCAGGCAGTAATGCACGATCTCCGGGTTCATCACCAGGTCCATGAACGCTTGCTCGCCGCCGCGCAGACTCTTATAGGTCAAGAACGGCTCGGAGCCGCCGCCGCGAATCGGGTACCTCTCCTTGCCCTTGATGGAATCGGCGATGTGGCTGTAATCCCACCAATCGGGGTCGGGCCAGGCGTAATGGTCTTTGATTTCCTCCACCGACTTAAACTCGGCCAGCGGGTGCGAAACCACCTCCGCATACACCCCGGTCCCATAGTCCACGTCCCGGTAGCGGCAGCCGAAGATATCGGTATCGGGCGGCAGCGGCGGGCCGACATATCTGACGTCCGGCCCGACCACATAATCGACCCGGAGCATCTGAAGCATCGCCTCGCGGCTGTCGCAGCCTAGATACTTCATCATCTTGGCATCGACTTCAGGCGTAGCCCAGTAGTCCATCGGCACACGGTCCGGCTTCTCGCGGTTGAGCACGGCGCGCCAGCGTTCGAGCGGCGTCATGGTCTCTTTCGGCATCGTTCAATTCCTTTGATGGGCGGTTAGCGGTTGGCTGCTAGCTGCTGGCGGTTAGCAGTTAGCGATTGGCTAAAAGCTAAGTGCTAATCGCTAACCGCTAAAAGCTATAGCACTTCGATGATTGTGCCGCCGCTGTATACAACGAGCAAATCCTCGTCATAGCCGGCGTGCGGCGCGGTCCAGCAGTACAGCCACCTCGCCACGTGCGGCGGTACGTGAATACAACCGTGGCTGCGCGGGCGGCCAAAATCGTTATGCCAGTACGCGCCGTGGATCGCCAGGCCGGTATAGCTGAAGAAAACCGACCAGGGCACGCCCGGCAAATCGTATGCGTCGATCCCCGGCGCGCCGCCGATCATGTGGGTAGTGGGGCGCTTCTGCATCACGTTGTACGCGCCGGGCCGCGTGCGGTAGTCGATTGCCGCACTGCGTGCCAGGCTCCGCATCCCCGACGAGATGCGCTGCCCCAACACAGGCGTGCTGCCCTCGTATGCCGTAAGCCACTGCTCGCGCAGGTCGATTGTGATGCGCTTGTCGTACACGTTCGGGCTGATGGGCGCAAGCTCTGAGGATGGCACCCGGCGCACGGCGTCGGCCGGCACCCAGAACATGGGCCGCGCCGCCCGCCGCGAGTCGAGCCGGTACCACGCGCGCCCATCGGCGTCGTCTTCGCGCCCGCGCACCCAGAACACGCTGTAGCAGTACAGCCGGTTTAGCACCGGCGCGTCGAGATTCGGCGCTTCGCGGCCCTCGGTGTAGGGCAGCGTAATCTCGCCCCAGAAGCCGCCGCCTACCTCCTCGACCGGGTTGTACACTTCGATCACCGGCTGCAAGAACGACGAATAAGCGTAGCCTGCGCCGACATTGTACCAGGCGGCGTTGAAGCGCTGGAGCGCCTCGCCCTCGACCTGGCCGTAAATATAAACCACGTCGTCCAGCCCCACCGCGCCCCATTCGGGATACTGCGCGCCGGGGCCGCCGCGCACCGCCAGACGCGGCACGGTCACCCGGCCCAGCGGCGGCATCTCGCCCGCGGCAGCGGGCCGGCGCGATGCGGCAAGCCCGGCCAGGCTCGCGCCGGCCAATCTCAAAAAATGACGGCGTGTCAGCGACATACGACCTCGACGCGCGTCCGGTTCACCTCGGCCCAGCGGTACAACCAGCGCCCGACCGCCGGCGGTACGGTCACGCTGCGCCAGTGCTGCGCTTCGCACGGTTCACCAAACCGGTTATGCCGGTTCGTGCCGGTGATGCTCAAGCGCCCGGCAGCCTGCACCAACCACGGCGATTCGGCGGCCCTGGAAGACACGACCCCCGACTCCGGTCGCGCCGCGTCGATTTCGACGCTGCCCGGCGAAACCGGCGCGGCCAACACGGTCGCGCCATCCGTCACCGCCGCCAACCGGCAGCGCGCTACATCGACATACAAGGTCTTGTCGGCGCCGGGGTCGATGGCGCTCACGTCGGGCGGGCGCATGTGCAGCCTTTGAACCCACACTCCCCCGCAGCCATACCACACGGCGCCCTGGTCGTCGGTCTCGATATGGACTATGCGGAACACAGCGCCGTAGTAAACCCGCTCGCACGGCGGCGCGGCGGCGGCGGGCCAGCGGCGGGGCGTCGTGAACGGCGCGATCACCTCGGCGAGGAACGGCCCGCCGGTCGGCATCGCGGCCAGCACCGCCGGGCGCGTGTATGGAGCTATCGGCTGCACATCATGCAGGCATACATAGCCATCCTCGGCCCTCGCCCAATCGCCCTCAAGCTCGTGCAGAACAAACACCTGATCGGCGGCGGCAGTGCGCACCACCGGCGCGCCGGCGAACGGCGCAGCGCGGATACTCGCCGCATCGAAGACACGTCCGTGAAAAGTCGCCGGGCGCTGCGCCGGCGCATCCCACGGCAGCGCCGCGCCGCACAGCGTCACGCCGCACAGCCGCAAGAACTCGCGCCGTGAGAGTGCGCGCGGGTATCTAGCCACCGCCGCTCTCCGCCGCATCCAGGTCGATCACCTCCGGCAGCACGCCCGCCGCCTGCAACGCTTCGCGCAGGTCGGGCCACATGCCGGGCCGCACCTCGACCGCCGTCGGCCCGAGCGGGCGGCCCAGGCAGCGGTTAACGTTCGGCTCGTCGCGCAGGCGCTCCAGTTCCTCCGCCGAGTCGGTACGCATAATCACCGCCCGGCTCAGCGTGACCGCGCCGCCGCCCTCCCACTTCTCCAACACTTTGACCAGCGGCAGCGGCACACTGCCAAGCCGCCCCAGTGTCGCCAGAACATGCTTGACCTGGATGCCCTGAGCACCGGCGCGGCGCAGACTCCCCGGCGTGAGCCGGTAAGTATACGCCGCCCCGGTCGATGTCTCCCAATCGGCCACACGCGCAATCTGAAACCGGTCGAAGCGATTGAGATCGCGCGCCACAACGACAACCCCATCGGACCGGATGTCCAGCGCCACGGACGGGTCGCTTTCTGCCGTTTCCTGCGCCCACGACGCCAGCCCCAGCAGCGCCAACCCGGCACCGGTCAAGCAAAAAGCGTCGCTCTGCCCGTCGATTTGAGTCAGGCCCAGCCAGCGCATCGGCCCGGCGATGAGATGGCGGATGAGCGCGCCGTCCACGCGGTCCCAGCTCTCGAAGCCGCGCAGGTACTCGCCGGTTTCGGCGTCGCGGATGTACCAGCTCTCCCATTCACCGGTGGGCCGCTGGAAATCGGGCGCTTCGTCTTTGATCGCCGGCACGAACGAATCGAGCGACCACCAGACGCCGGGCGGCAGCATCGCCAGGAAGTTAAAGACGGCCTGCCGCGCCGCGACCGGGTCGTTCTGCCCGCCGCCCTCCTCGCAGACCAGGCCGGGCACGTGGTGCAAATCGTTATAGTACGCGCCCTCTGCCCACGCCATCACGAGCGCGCGCGTCTGCACCGGGCGGTCCGCCTCCAGCCAGGCGCGCGCCGGCACGCGCGCCAATCGCAGCACGCCGGCATCGTCGGGCAGCGCGAGACCCATGCCCGCCAGCAGGTGCATCAAAAAAACCAGGCGCGGCATACTCGCATCGCCCGGCAAATGCGGGCGCAGCGCCGCCGTATCGGCGCCGCGCAGCGCCCCGTCGATTTCATTGATCTGCACGTAAGCCAGCAGCGTCGCCAGGTCATCGACGGCGCTCACATCGACCGGCAGCGGCGCGGCGGGCGCCGGCGCGGGCCGTCCGGGTGCGGTGTCTTCCGGCGCGCCCGGCACCGTAAACGGCAGCATTTCGCGCAGGTCGCCAGGGATGAAGGTATATTCCTGGATCGTACCGGTCGGGCCGTAATCGAACGCCGCAGCAATAAGGCCGCGATAAAACAGGCTCTCGGCCACGCTGTCAGGATTCAAGTAAGGCGTCTCTTTTTTGCGGCGTACCGGCCCCATCTCGCGGATGGCGCCGAAGATGCGGGTAAACTGCGCCGTGGTCATCCGCCCGCCCGCCGCGTGGAGCGTTTGCAGCGCGCCGCGCTCCGGCTCGCTCAGGATGGCCCAGGTCGCCTCGACGCGCGCCGGCGCGCCCATCAGGGCGGCCAACTGCCCGGCGGCGGCGCGTGCATCGCCGGCCGGCAAGTCGATATCCCAGCGCCCGGCGATAATCCGCAGCAGGTCGAGGTCATAATCACGCAGGGTCGTTTCCAGTGTACGCATGCGCTCAGTGTAGCAGATGGGAAAGCTCGAAGCAAAAGCCGACGGCTGACCGGCTTTGATTTTATCGCCGTTTCGGGTCATACTTGCGACATGACCAGACGGCGTTGTCTCATCCAACTTTTCGGGATCATCCTCGTGCTGCTCGCAGGCCTGGCGGCAGGGTGCACGCCGGCCGCGCCCACGCCGACCATCACGCCCACGTCGTCTTTCACGCTCACCTTCACCCCCTCCGCCACTCACACCTTCACCCCTTCCGCGACGCCGACCGCGACGCCGACCGCAACGCCATCACCCACCCCCACCGAGACCCCTACACCGTCCGCTACCTGGACGCCCGTCATCGTCCTGACGGTGCCCACCCACACCCCGACCCAAGCAGCCCAACTCCCACCCACACCGGTCCCGCCGACACGCCCGCCCGCCACCGCCATCCCCAGGCCGCCGGCCGGCGCTAATTTGTTGTTCAACGGCGGGTTTGAGGGCGGCGACTACTTCCAGAACGGCGCGCCGGAACTCCAGATCCCGGAGGGCTGGTCGGCATGGTGGGAAGAACGCCCGGCATCGCACGACCCGGAAAACCAGGTCGGCTACGTGCGCCCGGAGATGAAGGTCATCAACGCCCAGCCGCCCTATCTTGACCCGCCGCGCATCTACGAGGGCAACCGCGCGGCGATGTTCTTCGGCATGTACAAAGTAGTCGATGCCGGGTACCGGCAGCAGGTCCAGGTAACGCCGGGCGCGCGGCTGTTCCTCACCGGCTGGGCGCATTCCTGGAGCGGCGGCTACGACGACCCGTACCACTCGCAGCTCGATTCGGAAGACGCGCGCATTAACTCCTCCTTCCGCGTGGGCATCGACCCGACCGGCGGCACCGACCCTAACGCGCCGAGCGTGGTCTGGGGGCCGGTCGCCTACCTTTACGACGCTTTCCAGCAAATCCCCCCGGTCGAGGCGGCGGCGCAGAGCAGCACCATCACCGTCTTTGTGCATGGGAAAGCGCTCTGGCCCGGCAAACACAACGACTTTTACTTCGACTCAATCCACCTGGAATACACCGGGCAGTGACCCCACAAAACCGCCGCGCGCCGGCGGAATGCTCAAATTAGACAAAATTCTCGGTTAACCTATAATGACAACAGGGCAAAGATTCACGGAAGTCCAAACTATAGACTTAATGATCGAAACAACCAGACCAGGCGACCAGTCGCCTTTGTGCAAAAAACTCAACTATTCTAAGCCCAGAAATACCTTAATTTAATAATATGTCTAAATATCTATAAAACATTGTAGCCCTTCGTCAAAGAAATAGGATTACATAACTCGCTTAATATATCTATAGAGTACAATCATGCTCAATACTTGAATAAACTTGAAGGGAATGACAATGCATTTGAAATCGTCTTTTTGGTTCCTCTTACGTTTCGCGGTGGTCGCCGCGTTCCTGGCCGGCGTCGTCCCGGTCATCGATACCCCCCCGGCTGCGCAAGCTCAAGGCCCTTTCAGATGCGGCGCGACCCTGTACATCATGCAAAACGAGCCGGCTCAGCTCTATACAATCAACCGGGCGACCAGCCCCTACGCGCTTACCCCGATTGGCCCTGCGACGACCATCTACAATGCCATTGGATACAATCCGCAGGACGACTATCTTTACGGCTTTGCCAACAACACGGGTATCGCCTATCGTATCGACTCCGCCGGCGGCGTGACCTCGCTGGGCGCCGTCGCATCGCTTGTCGGCACAAACGAATGGTGGTCGGGGACCTTTCTTGAGAACGGCACTTATATCATCGCAAACAACCAGCGCATCGTAAGGCTTGACGTTACAACCGCCCCACCAACCGTCTTGAGCGACAACCCGCTCAGCCCGGCGGGCACTTACTTCTATGACATCGCGGTCAGCCCCGTAAATGGCTTGATTTATGGCTACAACGAAGTCACCGACCGCATGGCGACGGTCGATCCTTTTACCGGCGTAGTAACCGACTTCGGCAACGTCCAGCCGAATTACTCGCCGGCATCGACCTTCTTTGACGTGTTCGGCACGCTCTACGCCTACAGTACACCCGCTGGCGGCGGCGTGCGCGACCGGTTCTTCACCGTCAACCTGACCACGGGCGACTTCACCCAGGTCAGCACCGGGCCGGCCGTTACCTTCTCAGACGGCGCGTCCTGTCCCTTCGGCGTCGGCATCACCAAAGAGGTCTCGCCCTCGCCGGCCTTCGCCGGTTCGGTGGTGACCTACACGTATCGAATCTCCAACCAGGGCGAGAGCGCGGTCCCGGCGGACCTCACCGACACGATGGACAGCGGGCGCACCTTCATCCCCGGCACGCTCAGCAATCCCTTCGGCGGGGCGGCTTCATTCTCCGGTGGAAACGCCACGATGACCATCGCCGGGATGACGCTGCCGGCGAACTCGATGAACACCATCACGATTAACGTCCAGACCGCGGCCGGCGTGACCGGCACAGTATACAACCAGGCCACCATCAGCAACCTGCCGACCCGCCTGGATCAACCTGCCGTCTCGGACTACCCGCCAACGCCCGGCTTCCCGGATCACACGCCGCTGGAACTGATAACCGACCCCAACCCGCCGCCGCCGCCCCCACCACCGACCGACACACCGGGGACCGGCGAGATCATCATTCTAGTTGACCCGCACATCACCAAAGCCGTCGATCTCGCCTCTGCCCGCATCGGCGACCAAGTGACTTTCTTCATAGAGGTATACAACAACGGCACCCTGCCGGTTGACGGCGTGGTCGTCAGCGATCCCATACCCGCCATACTGGACATCCTCAACGTGACGACCACCCGGGGCACGGTCAACATCGTAGGCAACACGGTCGAGGTGAGCATCGGCACCCTCAACCCCGGCGACCGCGTGAGCATCGTCATCACGACACGGGTCAATCAAAGCGCCGTGGCCGGCGATACCGCCAGGAACACCGCCTACCTCTCCGACGCCGGCGGCGGCATCTGGCCCAGCAACACCACCGACACACTTATCGAATTGGGCGTGGGCGAACTGCCCGAAACGGGGAAAGCCGAAAACAAATAGCGCGCCGGGAAAACCCGGCTCACTTTCGCCACAGGGACTCTCTATCCACCCCTCTGTGCTCTCTGTGTCTCTGTGGTGAAAATCACTCAGTCTCGACCAGGCGCGCCGTCACGACCAGGCGCTCGGTGTAGCGCTGGCTGGGCACATCCCAGCCGGTGCAGGTCATGAGCGTCAGTGTAGTCCGGTCGGTCGGCGCGACCACCGATAAATCATCCGGGGCGACCACGCGCGAACCCTCTACGGTGTAGGTGTAGCGGTGGTCGCCCGTCTGAACCACGACTTCGCTGCCGGGAGCCAGCGCCGCCAGGTCGATAAACGGGCCGTCGATATGGTCGGGCAAGGTGATGTGCCCCACGATCACCGTATTGCCCCCATCCCCAATATGCGCCGTGCCCGCCAGCCGCCCCACGTTTAGCCCCAGGTCGTCGATATCCCAGCGCCCATCTTCGACAGGCACCAAGACAATGTGCCGGTTCAAGCCCAACGCCGGGATCGATAAAATCTGTTGTTCCGGTGGGGCAACGGTCGGCGGGACGACGGTGACCACCATGGGCCTCGCGCTCGCAGTTGGCGCAGGAGCGGCGGCCGGCGGCGTTTGCCAGAGCGTCGCCCACGCCACCACCACCAGCGCCCATACCAGCAACATCAGCAGCATCACCAGGCAGCCAAAGGGATTGAACACACGGCGTCTCCGGCGGCCTAACGGGATCGGCTCAAAGGGAGCACGCGCCATACATCCCCCCGACCTATTTACTGTCCCTCACCGGCAGGTGTGGGCGTCGGGCGCGGCGCAGGCACGTTGTAGGTACATGAATTGTACGACGCGCCCAGAATAACCCGGTAATCGACCGTGCGGTCCGGGTTCGGCTCGACCCTGATATTACTTGGGTGAATCTTCAAAATGTCTACGATCTCGGCCAGGCTGGAGCCTTTGGTCTGCCCGGTGTAATCGTAGATGATCGT
>JAFGMM010000321.1 GCA_016927535.1 Anaerolineae bacterium | reverse complement strand
CCCCCTCTCCCCGGCGTGGGAGAGGGGGCCAGGGGGTGAGGGGGAGAATTGGCATTGTCAATCATCGTCTTGACCAACACAGATTCTCATAATTTCTATCGCTTGTCTGTAATTTGGCACATTATACATAACCCCAACCAAGAGCTTTACAATCATTATATATATTTTTCTCTTTCTGTACATATGAAAGCGGTTGGATTTTGCTATTTCTGAGGCGGCCGGCGTCGCAATCGCCGCCAGAATCGCTGCAACCGGTTCGGCTGCGGCTGCGATTCGGGCGGCGCCGGTTCGAACCACGCCGCGCCGCCCGCCAGCCATACCTGGACGCGCCACCACTGCCGCATCAGCCGCGAGCGCAGCCGCGCCAGCGTGTAGATCACACCGCGCCGCCGCTGGTCCCAGCGGTCCGGTTCGGGCGGCAGCTCTTCGGGCCATTCGAGCGCCGCCGCGCCCCACGTCAGCCCGCCGCCGAAGCCGACCAGGACGATTTTGTCGGCCGGCCGGATGCGCCCTTGTTCGACCGCTTCGCACAGCGCGATGGGGATGGACGCCGCCGAGGTATTGCCGTAGGATGCCAGGTTCGAGAAGAAACGTTCCGAGGAAACTTTAAGCTGCTTGGCCGCTGCTTCGATGATGCGCTGGTTGGCCTGGTGCGGCACGATCAGCGCGACCTCATCCAAGTCGACGCCGGCCTTCTCCAGCGCTTGCGTTACCGCCGCGCCGATGATGCGCGTGGCAAAGCGAAAGACGCCGCGCCCGTCCATGCTCAACTTATGAAAGCCGTTAGCGCCGTCCGGCGCCGCGCCGTCGTAGCCGCTCGACCCGTTGGGGATGGCGAGTAAATCGGCGCCTGACCCATCCGAGCCGAGTGTACAGGCCAGCACGCCGCCGGGCCGGTCGGCGGCGCGCAACGCCACCGCGCCCGCGCCGTCGCCGAACAGGACGCAGGTGTTGCGGTCGCTCCAATCCAGCACGCGCGTCATCGTCTCCGCGCCGACGACCAGCGCCGCCTCAATCGACCCGGCGCGGATGGCCTGCGACGCCATCTCCAGCGCATAGACGAAGCCGGTGCATGCTGCGCTCAAATCGAAAGCGCCGGCGCGTGTCGCGCCGATCCAACCCTGGATCAGGCTGGCGGTGGAGGGGAAGACGTAATCGGGTGTGGAGGTGGCGACCACGATTAAGTCGATCTCGCCGGGCAGCATGCCGGCCAGATCGAGCGCGGCCTGGGCGGCGCGCAGGCCCAGCGTCGCCGTCGATTCGCGCGCGCCGGCGATGCGCCGCTCGTGAATGCCGGTGCGGGTGCGAATCCATTCATCCGAGGTATCGACGAACGCGGCCAAATCGTCGTTGGTGAGCGTGCGCTCCGGGACCGCCATCCCCCACCCGACGATGTGCGCATACTTCAAACCGGGGGCGCGTTCAGGCGCGGCCATCTTCGGAGTGCTTGCGAAACACAATCACGGCGTTGTGCCCGCCGAAGCCGAACGAATTACTCATCACCACGTCCAAGCTCGCTTTGCGCCCCACACCCGGCACGTAATCCAGGTCGCAGTCGGGTAGGTCGGGATTCTGAAGCGTGGCGGTGGGCGGGATGAAGCCCTGCTCAATCGCTTTGATGCACAGCACCGCCTCGATGGCCGACGCCGCGCCCAACATATGCCCGGTGACCGATTTGGTCGAGCTGATGGGCAGACCGTAAGCGCATTCGCCGAAGACGGCCTTGATCGCGTTGGTCTCGCCCAGGTCGTTAAGGGGAGTGCTGGTGCCGTGCGCGTTCAAATAACTGACCTCCGCCGGCTCGATGCCGGCGTTATGCAGTGCTTTTCTCATGCATTCGGCGGCGCTCTCGCCGGTCTCCAGCGGCGCGGTGATGTGGTAAGCGTCGGAGGTGCTGCCGTAGCCGGCAATCTCGCAGTAAATCTTCGCGCCGCGCGCCCTGGCGTGCTCCAGTTCCTCCAGCACCAGCACCGCCGCGCCTTCGGCCATGACGAATCCGTCGCGGTCCCGGTCGAAGGGACGGGAGGCGGTCTGAGGGTCGTCGTTGCGGCGCGAGAGCGCCTGCATGTTGTCGAAGCTGGCGATGGAGAGCCGCTCGACCGCTGCCTCGGTGCTGCCGGCGAGCATGGCTTTGGCCGCGCCGCGCCGGATGATCTCGGTCGCTTCGCCGATGGCGTTGTTGCCGGTGGCGCAGGCGGTGGCGATGCACATCGAAGGGCCGCGCAGCCCGTAATAGATCGAGATTTTGCCGGAGGGCGCATCCGGGATGAGCATCGGCACGGCCAGCGGGCTGACCTGGGCGGGGCCTTTGGCATTCATCGTTTCCATGTTTTCCAGGAGGGTTTGCAGGCCGCCCATGCCGCAGCCGACCAGCGCGCCGACATCGTAGCGATTCGAGTCGGTGACCTCCAGCCCGGAGTCGGTCATCGCCTGGCGCGCCGCTTCCATCGCAAACCGGCTGATGGGGTCCATGCGCCGGGCCTCGCGGTGTCCAAAGACCTCCTTCGGGTCGAAGTCGCGGACCTCGCCGCCGAAGCGCACGCGCAGGTCGGAGATATCGAACTTAGTGAAGTAGTCGATGCCGCTGATGCCGTTGGCGGCCTTGTGCCAATTGGTCTCTACATCGTTGCCGAGACAGCTAATCGCGCCCAGGCCGGTCACGACGACTCGTCTTTTCTCCACAGATATCCTCTCTCTCCTTCGCCGCTTGGACACGGCAGGCGCGCCACGCCTACACAAAAACGGCGGCGCGCGCCGCCGATTACAGTTATCGATTATAACACCGTAGGGGACGGGAGGTCACGATATTTGGGTGTTTTCTACTATAACTCTCGCGCGCCGGGCGCGCAGCGGGGTCTATTCGATTCCGAGTTTTTCTCTTAGCTCGTGTTCTTTTTGTTGCAAAGCGGCTAACTCCTGCTCGAACCTTTGCAAGCTGTCTTTTTCGCGGTCCAGCAATTCTTGGATGTCGTAGTCTTTGATGACCAAATCGACCTCCAGGTTGGTAATCTCTATCCGTTTATGCAGCACAATTTTCTTGAGCGCGGCGATGCGGTGCTGTACGTAGGCGAATTCCTGCTCGTCGTCCAAAACGACCTGCGCTTCAGGCAGGGCCGGAGGGTTCAAGATGGCTTGTAAACCGTCAATACGCCTCTGCCGGTCTTCGCCGACGTGCTCTCGAATGGTCTTCAACAGACACCAAAGCGCCGGGTCGCCCCGAAACCTGCCGAAGTTTACTAACCTGCTCACCATAATGATGATAAATGTGCGGGTTGGCCCGCTGTAGTTGATCTGTTCCAGCGCTGGACAACCGCTCAGCGCGTAGATCAACCAAGCGCGCCGCTCATCTTCAGTACCCATGAGCGGCGCGAGCAGGTCGATCAGTTCGTCGTAGACGTCGGGGCCTAGTTCCATCGGCTGGCCTCAGCCTTACTATAGACCTTCAGAAAATGTTTTAGACTCACCTCACCCCCCAGCCCCCTCTCCACCATGTGGAGAGGGGGAGAACCCCCCAGATGT
>JAFGMM010000320.1 GCA_016927535.1 Anaerolineae bacterium | reverse complement strand
GCACGAGTCTGACTCCCCTCGCCCCTTGAGGGAGAGGGGTCGGGGGAGAGGGGAAAAAAGCGCTTAAGTTGATGCATATGGGGCGGGGTCGAAACCCGCCCCTATTAAGTTTCGACGGCGCCGGCGGCGTCTTGCTCGCCGGCCTTTTCGTCGCCGTTGCCGAGGAAGCCCTGATGCTCCAGCCACCCGCGCAAGCTGTAAACGCCCAGAAAAGCGACAAACACCGGCGTGATGAACGCGAGCGGCGCGACAAACGCCAGGCTGATAATCCACAGGATAACCGTCAGGCCGATGTTCACCAGCGCATAGATAGGATCGGCGAGCGGCGTAAGGGCGGCGTTGCGGATGACCTGCCGGAAGCCGGGCTTTTCGATCATGACCATGTAGGGCCAGAAGTAGAACTGCATCGCCCCGAAGAGCACCGCCATCACCAGGATCATACCCGATAAGAAGATGGCAACCGGCGAATCTTGGGCGGTGTAGAAGATGAACGCGACGCCCATCACCACCACCCCGAAGGCCATCCCGATGGCCCATATCCAGCTTTTAAAGAACCAGTGTTTCATAGCGCCGAAGAAGGTGCGGAAATCGGGTTCCTGGCTCCGGGAGGCTTCGTAAGCGATGGTGTAGAGCGCGGCGGTCGCCGGGGGCAGGAGCACGATGGTGATGCTCAGGAAAAGCCAGAGCAGGTTGATGACCACCAGGGGAATCAACCAGAAGTAAACATCGACAGCAGTACGTACAATTGCCTGGAAGCGCCACGACATGGGTAAATCACTCCGGTGTGTGTTTGGGCTGTGATGCCGGCTTGTATGGTAACAGACCGCGCCGTGACCTGCAATGTATCGCGTCGTCGGTCTTGTGATGGGTATGGGCGTCTTGCCGGGATGCCGGCCCGTACACTTGTTCGGATTGCGTCCAAAAACCTGCTATAATCTTGCCAATTCGTCTTTTAGTGAGCTTTCAAGCTGTAGATCGGAGCCTCTATGCGCGACGAAATCGTCGCCCTCGACCTGGAGACCACCGGGCTTAACCCGGAGCGCGACGCAATCATTGAAATCGGCGCCGTCAAGTTCAAAGACGGCGCAATCGTTGACCGTTTCCAGAGCTTTGTCGATCCCCACCGCCCCATCCCGCCGCACATCGTGACGCTCACCGGCATTAAGCAGAGCGATGTAGACGGCGCGCCCGACCTGCGGACCGTGCTGCCCCGGTTGGCGCGCTGGGTAGGAGATCGCCCGGTGTTGGGCCACAACATCGAGTTCGACCTGGGCTTCTTGCGGCGGCACAACGTGCTGCGCGATAACCTGGCGCTGGATACTTACGAGCTTGCCAGCGTGATGCTGCCCACCGCGCCGCGCTATAACCTGGGCGCGCTCACGCTGGAATTTGGGATCGAGATCGAGGCGGCGCACCGCGCGCCGGACGACGCCCAGGCCACCGCACAGGTCTACTGGGCGCTGTGGCAGCGGGTGCTCAATCTGCCGCTGCACACGCTCGAGGAGATCGTCGAGTCGAGCAAGGGGCTGGATTGGAGCGCGCGCCCGGCGTTCGAGGCGGCGCTGCAAGAGCGGGTGCGGGCCGGCTTCACGCGGCGCGCCTCCGGCGCGGACGAGGACGACCTGATCGAGTTGTTCGGCCCATTGACCCAACACTTCGACCCGCTGGAGCCTAACCCCAAGCTGGCCCGGCTCGATATCGACGCACTGGCGGCGCTGGTCGAACCGGGCGGCGCGCTGGACCGGGCCTTTGCGCACTACGAACATCGCCCCCAACAAACCCAGATGCTCGCCGCCGTCGCCGATGCTTTCAACGAAGGCTATCACCTGATGGTCGAAGCCGGCACCGGCACCGGCAAGTCGATTGCCTATCTCATCCCGGCGATCTACTGGGCGGTGCAGAACAACGCGCGCGTGGTCGTTTCGACCAACACCATCAATTTGCAGGACCAACTGATCTACAAAGATATCCCGGCGATGGGCGCGGCGCTGGGCGTGCCGTTCCGCGCGACCGTGCTCAAAGGGCGCGGCAACTATCTATGCCCGCGCCGCCTGGCGACGCTGCGCCGCCGCCCGCCTACCAGCATCGACGAGATGCGCGTGTTTGCCAAGATACTGGTGTGGCTGCTGGAGAGCACCACCGGCGACCGGAACGAAATTACGGTGCGCGGCCCGGCGGAGCGCGCGGTGTGGGCGCGCCTCTCGGCAGAGGACGAAGGCTGCACGGCGGCGCGCTGCATCGAGCAGATGGGCGGCGCGTGCCCGTTCTACAAAGCGCGGCTGGCCGCGCAGAGCGCCCACGTGCTCATCGTCAATCACGCGCTGCTGCTCTCGGACGTGGTGAGCGGTAACCATGTGCTGCCGGAATACGATTATTTGATTATCGACGAAGCGCACAACCTGGAGGATGCGGTCACCAACGGGCTGAGCATGCGCCTGGACGAACCCACCTTATACCGGCAGCTCGCCGACCTGGGCAGCCCACGGCAAGGGCTGCTCAGCGACCTGCTCAGCCGCACGCACGGCGTGATCCCCCAGTCGTACTGGGATACGCTCGCCGAGCACGCCGAAAACATCTACGCCGCCGCCCAGGCGATGCGCTATCACGTGCGGGCGCTGTTCGCCGCGCTCTACGACTTCCTGGAGGAGACGGTCCGCCTCGGCTACAGCGATTACTCGACCAAAGTCCGCATCGTCGAGGAGATGCGCTCGCGGGCGGGGTGGGGGCGCGTGTGCGAGGTGTGGCGCGTGCTGGGGCAGTTCTCGGAGACGCTCGCCAGTGTGATGCGCCATCTGGCGCGCGGCCTGGAAGACCTGGCCGACTTCGAGATCCCGGCGTATGACGACCTGCTGCACAGCGCGTCGGCGTCGGCGCGCCATTTCGAGGAAGTCCACCTCCTGTTTCACGCCTTCATCGAGGCCCCACAGCCCAACACCATCTATTGGGCCGAGGTCTCCTCCGGCCAGCAGCATCTCTCGATCCACACCGCCCCGCTCGATGTCGGCCCGATGGTCAACGAATACTTGTGGCGCAGCAAAGAGTCGGTGGTGCTGACCTCCGCGACGCTGCAAACCGCCAGCACCTTCGATTACCTCCGCGCGCGGCTCGCCGCCGAACCGGATTACGTCGGCGAGCTAAGCATCGGCTCGCCGTTCGACTACAAAACCTCGACGATGATCTACCTGGTGTCCGATATCCCGGAGCCGAACCAGGGCCAGCCGTATCAAGAGATGCTGGAGCGCGGGCTGACCGACCTGTGCCTGGCGACGCAGGGGCGCGCGCTGGTGTTGTTCACGTCTTACACCCAGCTTCGCAAGACCACCCAGACCGTCGCGCCGGCGCTGAACGCCGAAGGCATCACGATCTTCGACCAGAGCGAAGGCACCTCGCGCCAGCAGCTTATCGAAGGCTTCCGCGACACCGATCGCGCGGTCTTGTTCGGGACGCGCTCGTTTTGGGAGGGCGTGGATGTGCCCGGCGAGGCGCTGAGCGTGCTCGCCATCGCACGCATCCCCTTCGAGGTGCCCTCCGACCCGATCTTCGCGGCGCGCGCCGAAACGTATGAAAACCACTTCGGGCAGTACGCGCTGCCGGAGGCGATCCTGCGCTTCCGGCAGGGGTTCGGGCGGCTCATCCGCACCCAGTCCGACCGGGGCGTCGTGGCGGTCTTCGACCGGCGGCTGCTGACCAAAGGGTACGGGCGCGCGTTCTTAGAATCGCTGCCGGCGTGCACGGTGTACCAGGGGCGCATGGCGCAGTTGCCGGAGGCGGCGCGCGGTTGGCTGAAGGGATGAGAGAAAAGGGAAACCCAAGCGTGAAAGCTGAAGATACCGCCCCGGCCCGCCGCACCGCCGAGGGCGTCGCCATTGTGCTGGCGATGCTGGTCGTCGGATGACCGACTTCCTGCGCTTGGTCGCCGGTTTTTAAGCCATAATTAAAGAATCTGTGTTGGTCAAGACGATGATTGACAATGCCAATTCTCCCCCTCACCCCCTGGCCCCCTCTCCCACGCCGGGGAGAGGGGG